>NC_005042.1:1050648-1400864 GCF_000007925.1 Prochlorococcus marinus subsp. marinus str. CCMP1375 | reverse complement strand
AATTTATGTTTGGTTTTAGAAACTCACCAGACAAATTTTGTAAAGCAGCGGCTCTGACATTTCCTTTGATATAAGACTGGTTTACATAACCAATAGCACCGGGGGTGTTTTTAATAACTCCAGCAACCCCTGCATTGCCTTTCCCTCCAATACCTACAGGCCATGCTACGGATTTACCAGTTCCTAATGTCCACTCTTTAGAGAAAGCTTCCATTGAATTGGTAAAAGCCTTGGTTGTGCCAGAGCCATCAGAACGGTGAATCCAAGTAATCTTTTGAGCAGGGCACCCAAGCTCGCTCCAATTATTGATTTTGCCTATTGCAATACGAACTGCTTGTCTCTGAGTAAGCTTGAGTTCGCAATCAGGATTGTTATATCCAAAAGCGACTGTCCCTCCCACCATTGGGATCTGAACTAATCCTCGTTTAACTTTTGCGATATCTTGGGCTTTCATTGGGTCATCCGATGCTCCAAAATCAACGGTTTCATCAATGAAAGCTTTTCGCCCAGAGCCAGAGCCAACAGCTTGGTAGTTAACCCTAGGACCACCTTCATTGTTAAGGTCAGCAAACCACCGGGTGTAGATTTTGGAAGGGAAGGAAGCACCTGCTCCGCTAAGCCTAATGTTTGTTGCGGAATTATTTGACCCACAAGCAACAATGCCAGCTGCAAGAGCGGCAATGGATACAAATAATGACGCCTTCTTAGAGAAGGACATGACAATTAGAACAGAATGAACTTTTTTTAATTATATTCTTTCATCAATTATGTAAAGAGATCTGCGGACATCGCAGTGAGTAAATTGAGCCAGGTCAACAATTCTTACTATGCATTTTTTGATCCTTTCCTTAGATTAATTTCCTCTTCAGTCATTGAGATTCCCTTTCTATTAATCATAGGCTCGGTTATTTTTTTAAACTTAGCTTCGTAATAACGTTTTCTTATAAGGTCAAACTCTGAAAGGTATGAATCAGGTGTAGCTCTTAGTTCGATCTCTTCACTAAATTTCTTTTTTTCTCTTTGCCTCTCTATTTTAGCTTGACGTCGGCAAGATAAAAGCCAACCAATACTTAAACCAAATAAGAGTGTGATTGCTGAGATCATTTGCCTTGTGATCTGAACCTGGCTGTCAAACATAATTATTCTAAAAGACCAGAAGTAAATAAATAGGTTTGCAAGAACAGGATTTCAAAAATCGCTGAGACTCCATGGAGTGACTGCAGTATCACTCTTCATTAGCATCCAGCAGGGTTCTTGCTCTGATATTGGTCTTAGAAGGGGTTGAAAAAGCATGAAAATAACCTTCTCTAGGAGTTTTTTTCTGGCTTCTATTATTTCTTAAATCAAGAAAAGAGTTATTTCCTGATGTCCTTTTAAATCTATAAAAGGTTCCTCATAAATAGCCATCTACACATAAAGAGTATTTGCTCCAATTGCAAGATGTCAATCTTTAGCTATGCACTTAGTAGAAGATATCTCTCTTTATTAATGAATACTGATTCACAATTAAATAAAATATCGCATTTGTTTGACAATCTTAAAAAAAATGATGATGTTGATTTGATGGCAGATGTTGATGATCAGCGAGCTCATCATTTTTGTGCCCGGGAAGACTTTGAAGACTTAGATGAATACTCTTGAGAAAGTCGTTTAAGTCATTGTTAATCTCTTATTAGTAGAGCTAGGTTTTTATCTCTCTCCAAGTTTATTCATGCATCCTCTTTAGATATAACTTCTGCATCAACTACATCTTGAGATTCAGTAAAGTTATTAGCCTTCCTGTCAATCCAGTTATTGAATCCATTTACCAAAGGTAGAGATCCTCGGTATATCAAAATGGCGGTTGGTAGAATACTTATAATTCCAACTATAGGACTTCTAAAAAGTAATCGACCAGCTTTCACATTGAACAGAATGATTAATGCTGATGGAATTAAGATGCTGAGAATCTTCTTGAAAGCTTCCCTCCAGCCAACACGATAAGTCCACCATATACAAATTATGCCAGCAATGTATAAAACCACATAAGTCATACGATGATTATAGAAAGCTGATGAGCTATCAGTGAGCATGATTTTTTCTTACATGGAAACACCTAAGTGGAAGCCTTCAAAAGATGAAAGAGAAGTAATGGAAGCAGTGTGGATGCAAGTTAAAGGTGCGTGCGAGAAACTAAAGGAAGAAACCAATGCTAAAGACGGGCACATCAGAAAGATGCTTCAAGAAATATCTGATCGCTATTATTCATGAAAGCTCTTTGCCTATTATCTCTATTGCTTGGCTTTTCCAGTGCTATTCCAGTTCCTACTGTCAGAGCAGGTGAAACTAGTTACAAATTAAGAAATGGAGACATTATTACTGGAGAGCTTTTAGAAGAATTAAGTTCTGAAGAAGTAAAAGTAATTCAACACCCTTATCTTGGAAAATTAAAGATAAGGGTGTCTTCAATTTATATTGAACCCAAGGTAAAACCATGGCAAACATCTATTGACTTTGGTTTTAATGGAATAAAAACAGGTGGGAATGATTCATTTGATTATTCATTAGATGGAAACACCATCTATTTTTCGGGAGATAATAGGTTTAAGATAAATGCTTCATTAGAGAGGCAGCAAAATAACAATCAGGCTACATCAAATAAACGAAAAGTTGATATTCGTTATGATAAGATTAGGAATGAAAAATTTAGTTTATTTGCATATTCAAGATATAAGTACAATGAATTAAATACTATAGGAATTAATGAGAATATTACATCCATAGGAGTTTCTAAAAAATTAATAAATACAGATAAACAGAAATTGTCTCTTTCTTTAGGCCCTGGAATTAATTGGTATGGCGGAGGTGAATTGTGCTCTACTGATCCAGATTGTGAGAGTTTTATTCCAGCAACTTTCTTTTCTAGTGAATATCAATGGAATATTAGTAAGAAAATATCTTTTGAAATAGAGGATATCGTCTCTACTGCTTTTTCATCAAAGACTAAAGTTGGAAATTATTTCTCAACAACTTTTAAATTTTATCCGTTTCAAGACTCTTCATTTCATACATCAATAAAATATGAGATCAATTATGATAGTGAAATAGAACCAAATACGGATAGAGCATATAAATTTCTGATGGGAGTATCGTTCTAATCGTAGTTACCTAGTATGGATTTCATTAGGATGGATAATTTATATTAAGTTTCATCTGAATGGATTAATTGGAATGTAGCTCAAGCTTGGCAAGATTTTTTTAAGCTCATAAAACTTTCTCCATCCTGCTTACATAGTTCAGAAGCATTGTCATTATTCCTGAGAGAAGACTTATTGAACTCCTTTATTAAAGTGACCACTCCTATCTAAATCGATAGGAGTGGTTTAAGTTACTTAAAGAGCTTTTCAAATAACTGAGTCAATGGTTTAAATGGATTGAATTCCATTTAGAAAATGCCAGGAATAATTTGACCAGTAGTTGCATAACTGCCTACAGCACAAACGAAGCCGATCATTGCAGCCCAGCCATTGAATTTTTCAGCCTGAGGTGTCATTGTGTTTTGAGGAGTGAGGTTGAATGAAAACCATAGAGGAAAACAGACAGATTCATGCGTATAAATACCTACATATTTCACAATGAAGACTTGTTTGACAGATCAGCCTGGCTTATGCATGCCTGGCGACGTAAAGGGCTTTAATTGAATGAAAATATGTGCATTTACCTCTTCCGTAGATTTAATGAAACGCGAACGATGGTTCAATTTAAGAATTGCTATGAAGAAATGTCTAACTTGGAAGAATAGATGTTTAGGTTCTATTTGGAGATGAATGAATTCAGAACAAAACTTCTTGATCAGGTAACTAATAACAATCTTGGAACGCAGACTTCTCTTTTTAACAAAATAAGTGGGGTGACTATCTTTATTTCAATTTTTTTCGCAGTCTTAGTGACTGAGAATCAGATTGATTACCAATTTGGAGATCAAATAGACTTTTTAGACTGGGTCATTGGAGGATTGTTTTGTATTGAGTATCTTTGTCGTTTATGGGTCGCTCCTCTTCAAGAAAAATATGGCAAAGGTTTGAAAGGAATCTTTAGATATGTTTTGTCTCCAATGGCAATTATCGATGTTATTGCAATTATTCCTTCGTTTATTGGTGTTCGAGCAGAATTGAAGATTTTAAGAGTTATCCGATTGCTCAGAATTTTAAAGATAGGAAGGAGTGAAAAATTTAAGAAAAGCATATTTCACTTTAATTATGCACTTAGATCGAAGAGTCAAGAACTACAGATATCAACGGTTTACACAGTTTTGCTATTATTGATAAGCAGCACATTGATGTATCTCGCTGAATCATCGATACAACCTGAACTTTTAGGATCTATACCCCGTTGTCTTTGGTGGTCTGTCACTACTGTTAGTGCTGTTGGTTATGGAGATTCAATTCCAGTGACAGCAATTGGGAAAATAATCGCATCGGTGACTTCGCTTTTGGGAATTGGTGCTATAGCAATTCCTACAGGGATTCTTGCTGCAGGATTTAGCGAATCAATCGGGTTACAAAGTAAAAGCCTTGGAGAAGGCGATTAATATTTGCTTTCAGAAAGAAGATACTTTCATAAGCAGTTAGGAAGGGAATAATTCAGTGTTTCATAATTGAAAAGGGAACTCAGAACTTGCTTTCAATACAGAGGCAACTTTCATTATGACCCAAAGAATTAGAGCACCCTCTAGCAATCCAGACAAGTACATTTGATATCCAGATAATCCAAATTGTTCTTGAGCACGTTCAATAAGAGATTTATGCCAGTCAATTAATTTCTTCATTTATTAATCATAAGATTTTATTCTCTTAATGGATTTATTGATTGAAGTTCTAATCTTTTTGATGAGGAAGAGTTTAGTTTGATTTAATCCTCCTTTTTTTTATTAATGGCTACCTTTTCCCCGATGAGTTCGTTGAGATCTTCTGGAGGTAAACAGCTTTTCTTGGCTCCATTCCTAAAGGCAAAGCGTAGGAACTCAGCTGCATATTGGACCCTGAGTCGTCTGCTTGCTGATCCAGGCGCTCCTCCATGGCGCTCAACAAGCGTTTTTAAGACTGAGTAGCCGCTTGCTATGGGAGGTTCACTAGCAAGAATAAGTAATGTGCGGTCAATTGTAGTGCGGTAGTTTCTATTCCAAATGCGAGATCCTTTTTTCCCAGTACTTGTTTTATGTATTTTAAATTTTGTAGACAACTTCTCCCAGTCGAGTGTTCCATCTAAACCAGACTGCTGATTTTGTTTTACTAGTCCATACGCTTTATCTAAGTTCTTATTTTCAGATTCCATTTTTAATGAGATAGCTTTACAAACATTCAGTATCCATCCTGCGCTTGTCACTCCCCATGGAACAAAGTCTGGATCACTCTTAGCTTTGGGTCCGAGAATAATACTGCTTCGCTTGCCATTCTCGAAACGAACAGTTAGCTGAACCTTTTGAACATGGCCACTTCCTATTCCACGAACCATCCAGCCATCTCCACATGATTTGCGAATTTCTTCTCGCAGGGACGTGATCCATGGTGAGGATTTATCGGTCATTGTTTGTTATTGACTAGGAAGAGAAGTGAAAAGTTCGGAAAAACTTCGAATTGGTTTAGCTCAGTAGTAGAGATTACTTGGGATAGTCATTGGCGTACTCTTCATTAGCTTTTAGATTGGTTTAGTAATAGTTTTACAACTCAGCGACAATTGTGAGTTTGAGTAAAAATTCGATCTGGTATTTTTTTACTTCATTGCAAGTTGTTTGAAGAAGATCAATTGCATCAAGATATTTAAGCCAGCTTTTTAGTAATCACTGCATTTAGAAAAACCTCGTTTAATTCTTCTAAAGAGTCATTGCTCCAATCGCATAGAGCGCTTCTCATGGCACAAGATCCCCTTCTATAGGCATTTGTCATTTCTGGACCTGTTAAGACATGATTGCCTAATAGGATCTGGAACACCAGTTCAGGATTACTATTTGGGTAATTTTTGAGATGATCAGCAAGGCCTTTCAAGGCAGCGTCAAGAGACAAGTTTTTATGTTTACGATGTGATTCAAAAAGTCTCTTAGCAACTTCACCATATTTCTTTGCTCCCTCATCAGTAAAAATAGTTCCCATCTGATTTTCTTGATGAGAGTATATGTTTTTTAGCTGAAGCAGTTCTTCTATCTTTAAGAGTCTATTCTCCAGTAAATCTAAATGATCAGTAGAGGGTGGTGATGTCCCCATTAGTTTTTCAGTGACAAAGGCTGTTAAAGTTTTTCCTGACTTAGTTGATTCAGTCTTTAGCCATAATAATAATTCTGGATCAATATTTATATTCAGTTGGGACCTTCTTTTTGCCATTTGAGGAGTCGCTTTTTTCAATGATAGGTAATTAAAGAAGTTATGCCTGCTCTTGTAAGAAACTTTTTGGTTGAAAATATAAAAAGTGAGGGGCCAAATAAGGCCCCTCACAAAACTCCCTTACTGATCTCGATCAATCAATTAGTCAAAAGGATTAATCCTTAACAAAGTACTTTCAGTCTATTCAGTAGTGAGTTTGTTTTTTTTATCTGCTGGCAATAGCGCCTTGAGTGCTTCTTTCAGTTCATGTTCACGTTCATCGATAATTTGAATACGTGATTGGTAGGTTTCCTCTAGCCTTTTACGAGAAGCTTCAAGATTGTCGAGTTCTTCTTGTCGCTGTTTGCGCTTGATCTCCTCTAGTTGGCTATCAGAGACTACATAAACAGTCCGCATTGGAGAAAAGAATGAGTCGGTGAAGACTTGGTCAAATAAAGATGTGTACATGATGTTCTGTGAATTAACACCACTACTTTGCGTTAGTCTTTTAGAATTACTAATGTTGTAAACCGAAGAAATTGATTCGGTAAATATCACCTAATTCGGTTAATTATACTTTAGTTAGTAATAACCGAAAAGCCTAAATACTTGCGTAAAAGCCTTATGGCAATTTAAACAATGTGTTACGCGTGAATTAAACGAAAAGGAGGATTTTTAAATTAATTCTTAAGTTTGAATAAAAATGTTGAATTGCTTAGATTGCTTTTCATTAGTCAATTTTAATTAGAAGTTTTTTCCTCAGTAGCTTTGTTCTCGCGATAACATGAGATCTTAGTGTTTTTTTTCTACCTGTAAGCTCACTGCTTTCCCTTCTCTTCTTGGGTCAGCAGCCCCGTGCCAACTTCCCTTATGCCATTTGATTAAAGCTATTCCACTGCTAAAAGAACTGTATTTAATTTGGTGTCCAAGACTTCTTAGTCCTTTTTGGATATTGGCCTGAGATTTCGACCAGTTATTACTTTGTTCAAGCACCGTATAAGCAGGCTGGACCGAGAGAAGATTTTGGCTAACTACTTCTTTTGGAGAAAGCTTTAAATCTAGTGCCCCAATTAATGCATTTGTTACGTAATGGGGGATAAGCCATCCACCTGGTGAACCTACTGCCAAAATTGGACGTTCATCACGAAATACTATGACTGGAGACATAGAGCTCATAGGACGCTTATTGGGTTTAATTCGATTGGCAATTGGCTTCCCTGAGACGTTTGATAAAAATGAAAAGTCAGTTAGTTGGTTGTTTAAAACCATGCCTCCAGATAAATGCCTACTCCCGAAGACCGTTTCAACAGAACTTGTGTATGAGGCGACGTTACCATCTAAATCAACTACTACTAGGTGAGTCGTTCCTCCACCGGCTGTACGCGGTTGACTTGCCAAATCCAATAATTCGCTACCTTTTGGCTTCCCTGGTAAAGGGCGAAATGTTGTAGTACTGATTTTGATAGCGTTTGCCCTTTCCCTAATATAGTCCTCTTCTAATAAACCCTTGAGAGGAACTGGCCAATCAATAGGATCTCCTATCCAGTGAGAACGATCAGCATCTGCAAACCTTAGAGATTCTGCTAGAAGATGCCAACGGGTGATTGTGTTATCTGACCAATTTGCCTTTGATAGAAACTCATATGTTCCAAGAGCTTGTAATACAGCAACTCCACCACCACTTGGAGGAGGGAAAGAACATATTTTCCATGATTTGTATTTGCGACAGATAGGGTTGCGTTTTTGGACTTTATAATTCTCTAAATCCTCGTGAGTGATTGTTCTAATTTCTTTATTATTTTTCTGCTGGAGTTGCAGCTCAGTTATAAGTTCATTGGCTACTTTTCCACGGTAAAATTCATTGATGCCTCCCTTGGCAAGGCGGATTAAGGTTGCTGCTAATTTCTTATTGTGAAATGGAATGTTTTGTTTTGGGAGAGAACCATTTGGGAGATAGAGAGATTTAAAAGTTCGACTATGGTTAATTCCTAATGTCTTTGCTAAAGAGATTGATCGAAGAAAGCGAGGACTCGGGATGAATCCCTCCTTGGCAAGTTGAATACTCCTCCTGAAATTAGTCTTCCAAGGTAAACGTCCAAATTCTCGATGTCCTTCCCAAAGTAATGCTGTTGTACCTGGTACACCTATTGCAGAGGGACTTCTAGTTGCTTGTAGCCATGGGACCACTCCCCCATCAGATGTCATCCACATATCCTCTTCGGCTTGAGCTGAAGCAGTCTCTCTGCCATCAAGTGCGTACAAAGTTTTTTTTGCCTGGTCCCAATACAAAAGAAAAGACCCGCCTCCTAATCCTGAACTTTGTGGTTCAACAACAGTAAGCACTGTCTGTGCTGAGATAACCGCATCCATTGCGGTACCACCTTCCTCCAAGGCTCTAAGAGCTGCATCACTTGCTAAAGGATTGGCAGTTACAACTACAGCCTGCCCGCTAGCAGTTGAGACACTTAGTTTTTTTGTATCAATACTCTCTGGTGACTTCCAGTTAACTTGTGCAATTAGTGGTAAAGGAAGTGTGAAAAGAAGAATTAGCCCGAATGGTTTGTACGTTTTCAATGCAAGTTTGAAAAAAGTTTGAACAGAGTTTGACTAGAATTTTGTCTTGTCAAGACGAACAGCTGTAGTGGGATACACCACCGGCGTTAAAGAATTCCTTGGGCTTTAGGCGGTCGTACTTAATCGATACTTCCGATGATTGCTCATCGTAGGGATTCCTGAACACATCCTGTAGCTCCTTGATGAGGCTGTAATCACCTTGTTCAGCTTGTTTGTAAGCTGGTGCTATCAGCCACTCGCGCCAAGTGTATTTGGGATTGATGCGTTTCATCGCTGCCGATGTCATTGCGAGGTCGCCGCAGCTCTTGATGCGATTTTGCCACCGTTGCAGCCAGCTGTTCCATCGCGCATCAACATGTTGTGAGGTTGACTGATAGAAGCTTGGTTTCAATGTTGTGAGTTGATCTGGAATATCAGACAGTTTTCGGAAAAAGATCGTGTAGTCCACTTTGGAGAGAATCATTAGCTGAAGAAGTTCATTCACTAGAGTCGCGTCATAGTGATTAATTCCCAATTTCTTTGCCCACATAGCTTCGATCTCTTGATCCATAGCTTCACTGAATTCGTCTTGAATTTTATCCAGCCTCGCAATTACTTCCTTGTTACCTGTGATCAAAGGTCGTATGGATGCACAAAACATTTGAAAATTGGCTTTTGCAGCAACCGGTTGATTGAAGAATGAGAAATGCTCACCGCCTCCTGTCCAGGGCTGAAAACTGGGATCGAACAGTTCGCAGAACCCAAAGGGACCATAGTCGAGAGTGAAACCGCCCGCGGCACAATTGTCACTGTTGAAATTACCCTGGCAGTAGCCAATCCGCATCCAGTTTGTCACTAGTGATATGAGTCGTCCGCGAAACAAATGTGCCAGTTCGACTACTTGATTAGCGAAGGGAAGATTCGGGTCAATCACCCTCTTGTAGTTCCGCTTGATCAAGTGCTTCACGATCATTTGCAGTTCATTTAGCGAACTATTCTGCGCATTGTTGCGTACGCGACGGGCAAACAGCTCAAGCTGCCCGACACGTATAAAGGATGGGGCGGCGCGTGTTGTGATCGCCGCAGGACTATTTACCAAGATGTCGGGATCTGTGGCCCTAGAATCGTTGGTATACCAGGGTCTGTCAACTGTTTCGGATCTGGATACATACAGTGTTAGAGATCGTGAGGTTGGAACTCCCAGAGCATGCATGTACTCCTGCGCTAGAAACTCGCGTACGCTGGAACGGAGTACGGCACGTCCATCGGCGCCTCGACAATACGGTGTCGGTCCTGCACCTTTTAGTTGCATCTCCCAGCGCCTGCCGTTGAAGAGGCCTTCGAATACGGAAATTGCCCGGCCATCGCCATACCCGTTGCCGGTTCCAAACGGACACTGATGTATGTATTCAGTGCCGTAGATCGACAGTGCATAACCGGTCGCCCAACCAACAGGACGCATTGGATCTTGCGCAACTGAGATGTCGCCTGAAAATAATCTGCGGAATTGTTCGTCTAGGACAAGCTCATTACTTAGCCCAAGTTCGTTAAATAAGATTTTGCTGTGCGCAATATATTCCGGTGCTGGAATAGCAGTAGGGCTCACCGGTACGTAATGACCGGAGAACACTTGACGAGGTTTATGATCATTACCATCGCTTGTCGCTTGAGGATCCGCTTGGAGTGATTCCATCAGTGAATAGTCAGCATGTTGTGAAAACTCAGTAAATGTTCTTGTTGTTGATGGTTCGTACAGGTCTTTCATATGCATTTAAAACTTGCTGGATTTTGCTGGAATAGAACTTTAGTAATTCATTGAGGGCTCTTGACATTACTACTGTGCTATTGCTTTTCGTTGACAATTAGTGAAATTGGACTCATTTTTTTCAAGACAAAGATTTTTAAGAAAACCATCAATGGCAGCCTGATCGCAGGAGCAACTGTTTTAAGTGGCCTTGGAGCTTTTTACTTAATCTTCTGATTCATTTTCTTCTTTAATTGCTTCTTCAAGGAGCTCATTAATGAATTCATTGATACTCTTATTCTCTTCCTTGGCAAAAGTTCTTAGTTTGAAAATGATTTCATCAGTTAATTCAAAGGACATTTCCTCCTCTTGTGGTACTTGCTTATTGTTTTCAATCACATGCAACTAGCCTTATCTAGATAGTCTAGTCCAATAATGCTGATCTATCTGACTATCAATATTTTTAGTGGTTATATTAGCAAAAATGAAAATTACTTTTCAATCTAAAGCAATGGCTACAACAAGAACACAGCTTAATATCAATATTGAACCTGAATTAATGGAGCAGTTGAAAAGAGTTGCTATTAGTTCTGGTCAAACAATCTCAGCATTTGTTTCTGAGACTATTTCTAATAAACTAGAAAATGATTCCCCTAAGGGAATAGAATCAAGGATTTTGTCAGTTGAACAAAGATTGAAATCGGTTGAAGAAAAATGTTTTAGCTCAATTAGTGAATCTTAAGAAAAGAAGCCTCAGATAACTCCCAGTAGTGCTACTAATACTGAGAGCTCAATAATTTGCACTTCGTTCATTGTTTTAAGCTGCCAGATCTCCTCTGAACCCTCTATCTCTGGCTCCTTTAAACCATTTTTTGCTTGAGGGTAATTCCTTCCCTGGATGCAAATGACCTGGTTCTAAATAAGGCTCATTAATACTCGAAGAATCATCAAGAACGGCTTTGTATTGCGCCATTGACAGAATATTCTTTGATGATTTAGAAGCCATAGTTCTTTGTTTTATTAATGATGAGCTAATAGTTAGAATATGGCGTTCAGAATGAACTGTTTCAGCTCAAATGTATTGAAGGGAAGACTTCACTAATTTTTTTCAATCTTTAAACCTGATTGTCTTTTGCTTTTTTTACTAGGCTTTCAAGTTCTTTTATTTGTTTGTTTTGTACGACTTATTTCTTTCAGGCCAAACCATCCTTTCTTTTTTAACTTCTTTGAATGGCAGCATTCAGTGCACCCACATGCAAAGCTTCAATTAGTAAATCAATCAGTTTGGAGTTTTCGAAGCTTTGCCCATTTATTACGGTTGCATTAAGAGGATCAAAAAGTTCCATTCTTTTTAAGCTTTTTAATTATCGATGCGTTCATACAAGATATATAAAGGACTGATCGCAATCATTTTGTAGCACCATGCAGAATCCTTAAATCTACTTGTTTATTAATGCATTACTTTATTGAGCACCTTCTAAGATTGGAATGAGCGTGCCTCCACCTTGATCATCATCGTCATCAATTGAACGAGCAAGAAACTCAAGTGCAACCAGTACTGCCATTGGGTATAAACACCAAAGAATGGCTTGCAATGCTGAGATGTTTTCTATAGATGTTTGTAGCCCGTCTAAAGACATAGTGGTAAATCAAAAAAATGGTTAATGGTAAATTCTTCTTTATGTTGAACGTAGTTGGAATTAGTTCGTAGATCCGTTTCTTGAAAGGTCTCTCCAAAGAACAGCGCCGATGTAAAACAAACCAGCCCATGAGCTCAAAAGAAGTAATGAAGAGAAATTCATAATCCTCCTATATATCCAGCAGTAAAACCAATGAGACAGAAGAAAGAAAATTCAATCAAATCACGAAATGGTGAATTCAGAGCAATAGAAAGTTTTTGAGCCATTGAACGTTTGTTGAAAAAGATGTGAAACCTATAGAGCTGGGAGATTTGAGCGTTGGAATTGATTAAAATCTCGCATTATCCTTATTGACAAGACAAAAAATACTTCACTTCTGCTGAATAAAAAATTGTTAGAAGTAGCTATAAAATTGATATGGCTACTTCAATTATATTTTATTGAAATTAGCAGTCAGTTAATTAGTAAATTCCAGGAATGATCCAGCCGAAAAAACCGTAATTTATTATTAGTGCAAATAAGCCAATCATCGCTAGACGACCATTAGTTCTTTCTGCGATTGTCCAGTAGTTGTTGTTCATTAGAAGTTTGGGATTAATTGATTGTTTAGGAACAAGAGTTTAAGGAGGCGATTGGACTAATTAATTAGAATTAGTATTTTCTCAAAACAGTCAAACCCTGCATCCAAGATGAATCTGACCAGAATCGATGAGTTGACCTAGTTTTAAGGCTGTGACTTGCTCACATCTAGAAAACGTTAATTGTTTTTGTGCAACCCATTGCAATTCATCTTGGGTGATAATTCCAGATGAAATAGATGTTAGAAATAACTTGCCTATTCCCATTTGGAAGCTCCCCAGAATTAGTTAAAAGTGACTTTTTTGTAGATAGCCAAAACAAATTGCTGTAAAGGCTTGAAAGGATTAAATTCCATGATTTAAAAAATCCCAGGAATTATTTGACCTGTGGTTGCATAAGCACCAAAGGCTGCAACAAATCCAAGCATGGCTGCCCAGCCATTGAACTTTTCTGCTTCAGGAGTCATGATAAAAAGTTTTAGTAAGTGAGGTTTAGTTGTTTAGAGATAACCAGGAATGATTTGACCTGTTGCTGAATAAGCGCCTAAAAGAGCAATGACGCCAATTAGAGCAGCTCTCCCATTAATTTTTTCTGCCAAAACTTTGCTGGTTTCGACTTTGGTTGAACTTGTAGAGGTTTTCATTAAAAAGTGCCAGGAATGATTTGACCAGTGACAAGGTATGTGCCTAAAAGAAGGATGAAACCAATCATTGCGGGTCTCCCAAAAGCAATGTCTAGGACTGAGGTGTTAGCTTGATCCATGGAAAGATTGAATAGATGTAACAAAATATAACAGATAATGTTAAGTAGTGTGAAGCTAATCTTTTAGCAGCCTATTGAGCAATGAATGAGACTTCTTTGAGCTCTTTGGGTTGCTTTTGTTCCTATGGTTCGTTTGAAATTGTTTATCTAATAAAACTATTCAGCTTTGACGGGGTGGGTGGGATACCTTTAAAGACGAGGGGTATGAGTTTCCTAAAAGATCAGATGGCGAATACTCTTATTATCAAGAGTCTTTAAATGCTTTAAGTTTGATAGCTCATAAAAGATATATTTTTCTATGGAGCTATCTAGTCTTCACATAGATCTAACAGCATTGAGATGGGAAAGTCTTTGAGATTTGTTGCCTTAGCTGTTCTCCTTTCCATTATTCAATTTACTCCTATGTCTGCAATGGCATGCGTGGAAGGTTTGTCATGGGGAATGGATCTTGCAAATGTAGAAAGCCATCTTGGTGTGTCTTTATCACCAGTAAGGGAGGGAGTCAGTAATGATCTTTTCGAAGTTAAAGATTTTCAGATGAGTGGCTTGCCTGTCAATAGTCTTCTTGTTCGTGTTCCAGAGAAGTATGGGTTAAAACAGCTAGCTTATGAAATGGATTATGAAAATATGACTGAAGTTTTGGCAGGGTTAAGGCATCGTTTTGGGCCTCCAGTTGGGGCGAGCGTTGACATTGATGGCAGATCTCCTCAACAGCAATGGATTTGGCATACTGGGGAAGATGTGGTTACTGCAGTTAAGAGCGAGCAAAGACCATTTATAATTTCTTATCGACCATCACGCCTAGATCCTTCGTTCCTTTGAAAATCTGTAAATATTCTTTAATTGGGGCTTAGAATTTGGCTAATTCCTACCTGGCTTTAATTTTTAACAGTTGATACCCATTAGTTGAATGTCTATTTGCCATGGGGGTCTATGAACAAGAGCGGTTTTTTTAGGTTTGGGTCAATCTTGGACCTTGTAGTTATATTGCTTTTATGATCACCTTTTATATAAACACTTGAATTATTACTAGGTAAGACAATTAGAAGAGTTTAATATTGTTTATTTAAAAATATAATGTGACCCTGAGCATGAATAAACTTTAACTGAATATGACTAAATTCTGGAGACTTTTTACCTCTGACTATGTACAAGATTTTGTGGATACGGTATCAATACCTACCGGTGATGAATTAATAGAATCTTATACAAGTCATCTTGATAAAGAGCTTAAGATTCATAAGGAGAAGATATCCAACTTCTTCTAAAAAAGTCCTTGCTTCTACCAGTTCCTCAAGAGTATGAACCTTTCTATGCCTAATGGTTAAAAATCACCGTGTAGATTCTCTCATTTCTAAGAGTGTAGTTAAAGCTCAGAACCAGTAGATCCGGAAAGAAAGCCTCAATTATTTTTAATCCTATTGTATTCCTCGTGAAGCGCGCCAAGTCTCAATACATCTAAAAACCCTTTAGGACCTTCTATTAGTAGCTTTATATCTGTAGGCTTATGAGCCTTCATCTCTAAGAAGTGTTTTTGCCATGAGGTATCTTTCCAGTTAGTACTCATGTTTTAAGGAAAGAGAATAAAAGGCCTCCAAAGGTAGAAGCGAGTAGTAAAGAGACCATGGCTAAGACAATGATCTTGATAATACTTGTTGGCATATTGTAATTGTAATCCATGTCGGCTATCTTTCATGTCTTCTAATTAAAGAGAAATGCCTACAAAGAAGCAAAATCAACTCGTAGAATAGCTAAGTATGACTCATACTCTAACTATTTCAGGTGGTGTTCCATCTTGGCGGGCTTCTCTTTTCTTAGAGATTTAGATGTTCTTGCCTTTAAGGTGTCTGATTCGAGCAAAGCAGCTGTAAGCGGATAACCCTTAATGACTTCACGAAAATAATAAATACATTCATCAGTGCAGTCGAGTTTTTGCAATAGCTCGAGTTCTTCGTGTATTAATCCATGCTAGCTAGGTATTGGATCTCTCCTCAGTTCTTCTGATTAAGACTAGATTCTAATTTAATGAACTTTATTCTTATGCGTATATGAAATACATGCTTGCAGTTGATTGTATAGCTCATTGTGTTGAAGATTTTTCCCTATAAGCACAATTTTATTTTCTCTTTTACGATGTCTTTTAGTATCATCCAGTGTAAATCTTTTGCCTGATAAATGAAATATATGAGTTAATTCACTTTCTTCAAAGCAAAGTAAACCTTTCGCTCTATATACAGTAGATGGTAATTGATTGTCTAAGAAATTTTGGAATTTTCTCAATGAGAAAGGCAATTCAGATTGAAATGACAATGAAGTAAATCCCTCAATCGATGATTCATCATGCTCATGCTCATGCTCATGCTCATGCTCATGCTCATGGTTATGGTTATGGTTATGGTTATGGTTATGGTTATGGTTATGGTTATGGTTATGGTTATGGTTATGGTTATGGTTATGGTTATGGTTATGGTTATGGTTATGGGCGCTACTATCTTTTGCTAACAAATCTGATTGGAATAGGCCAACACTTAAAAATAGGCCCAAAGGTACATTGCCTTTGATGCTTCTTAATATTCTTGGCTGGTTTTTTATTTCTGAAACTTTACGCTTAATAAATGATATCTTCTCTTCGCTTACAAGATCACATTTATTGATTATCAATATATCACCATATATTATTTGAGATCTTGCAATTTGGCTAGATAAATTTTCATCACAAAAGTTTTCAGCATCAATTAATGTAATTATTGAATCTAATCTCAATCTTTCTGTGGCACTATTAATAGTCATTGCTACTGGTAAAGGGTCTGCTAGTCCAGTGGTTTCAATTATCAAGTACTCTATAGTTTTATTGCTTTCTAATATCTTATTTATAGTGCTCATTAATTCTCCATTGATTGTACAACATATACAACCATTGTTTAGTTCAACAATACCTTGATCTGTTTTTACAATTAAGTCATTATCAATACCTATTTCTCCAAATTCATTAACTAGAATTGCGGTTTTTAATTCACCTTGATTAGTTAAAATATGATTCAAAAGTGTTGTTTTACCTGATCCAAGAAATCCGGTAATAATTGTCACTGGAATATTCGACGTTTCATTCATAGAATTATCTGATTGTGACATTGAATTCTTTGGCAAATTTCTGTAGAAAATAGATCATGAGAAGCCTTTAGGAGATGTTTTGGTGCGAATTTTAAAAGTCCAAACAGTAACCCCTCCTTTTGAATTAACTGCGGCCAAAGCACAGTCATCAGGCCGCCATGCAATTGCGGAGACAAGCTCTCCTGCGTATGCTCCACCAAGTGGGTCACCATCACCATTACTCTTGAGAAACCAAACAAGAACTGAACCATCTCTAGCTCCTGAGGCAAGAAGCATTCCTTGATTGGAAAAAGCAAGACAAGAAATCGATTCAGCATGAAGAGATAATTGTCCAGGGACAGTGCCTTCAGGGCCATTACCTTCAAAGCTCCAAACTGTTATAACATCACTTCCCCCAGTAGCGAGGACTGTGCCACTCTGATCAAATGCTAACTGGCTTGGCTTACCCGGATACCCAGTCATTTCAGAGTCTTGATCAGTTGAGCGTCGCCAGAAATGTACAGAATTATCCTGACTACCGCAAACCACAACATCACCATTAGGACTAAGTACCATAGACACTAGTGAACCTTTCCATTCCAGTTTTTGATTGACCTTGTCACTAACTACGTCAAAAAAAGTTACTCGGCCATAGCATGCAGTTGCTAGTTCATTTGACTTTGACCAAGCGATCGAGCTAATAGTGCTTGGGTGTTCTCCTGATTTCCAATACTCGTGGCCATCAATCCCATATACATGCACTCTGCGAGAAAAGGCTACAGCCAAGAAACGTCCATCTGGTGACCATCTAAGGTGTTCGACCCAACCGTCTCCAAGCTCTATTACGTTAGTTGACTCACCTTCTTCGCCATTCCAAATAAGAGCACGTCCATCCTGTCCTGAAGTTGCAAAAATATCTCCATCTGGGTGTATAGACAATGCGAGTAGGCCTCCTTTATGGACCTCTTTTTTCTGCCAAAGGGGGGTTCCAGATTTACCCTCAAATAAATAAAGTCCACTTGCAACATCACCTACTAAGAGTGCTTTGCCTCCTAAGATCCACCCACAAACTATTCCATAGTCTTCAACTTCAGCACTCCAGCCCTCGTGAAGCATCCCCTGGGGACTAAATCCTTCTACACCAGGCATTTATCAAACTCTCGAGACATTTCTTCTTCATCAAGATTTCTGCCGATAAACACCAATTGATTGCGGCGAGGTTCACTTCCCCACTCTTTATCTGGCTGAGCAGTGAAGAGCATGTGAACCCCTTGAAAAACCATTCGCCTGGATTCGCCCGCATAACTTATAAATCCTTTTGTCCTAAATATATCTACACCTTTTTCTGATAGGAGTCGACTCAACCACTTATTGAGTTTTTCTGGATCGACATCACCTAGTCGCTCGATAGCAATTGAGCCCACTTCATCATCATGTTCATGCTCTGCTACCCAAGTCCGCTCAGTTTCAGGTTGGACCAAAGCCTCGATTTTGCCATTACTTTCAATTGTAGAAATTAAAGTATCAACTCGGGATACTTTGATATCAAATTCCTCTGCTGTGTGCTGGGTGAACAGCCCAATATGAGTAGGGTTATCTAGTTCTAAAAAGAAAGACTTACGCCCATTAGACTGAAGCTGAAGACTGACATGTTTTTCAATTGGGACTGTGCTTCCCGGATGAAGAAGTTTCGCAGAGTCAGCGTAAAGTCTTACGCAAGACTCCGCACCAGCATTAAGAGCCGCTTCGTCAATCCCCTGATCTCCCAGAACTACGAGTGACATAGTGGGATCAGGACCTTCTTCAAGGCTAAGTTCATAACGACCTTTCTCAAGAGAAAAGACACCTGTCCACTCGAATGGATATTCTGGCTCAAGAAAAGTGGGGCGACGCTTTAACACCTGATCTAGATCAAAAGCACTAAGGTTTAGCACAGTATCAATAGACACCTCCGCTTGCTTACTACGCACAACACGAGCCATACGATTCATATCTCGTAGCCGTGATTCAAGAATATCAAGAGATTCATCAGAAACTAAGTCCGTTTTATTTAGGACAAGAACATCTGCGAAGGCAACCTGCTCAGAACTTTCATCACTGCGACCGAGTTGCTGATCAATATGAGCCGCATCAACGAGAGTAACAATGCCATCAAGAGAAAATTCATTACGGATTTCGTCATCCATAAAAAATGTCTGAGCAACAGGGCCAGGATCAGCAAGTCCTGTTGTCTCAACCAACACATAGTCGAATTTATCTCGTCGCTTCATGAGATTGCCCAATACGCGAATCAGGTCTCCACGAACGGTGCAACAAATGCAACCGTTGGACATTTCAAAGACTTCTTCGTCAGCATTAATGACCAGACCCTGATCAATACCTACTTCACCATATTCGTTTTCGATTACAGCGATTCGTTTACCGTGTTCTTCACTCAGAATTCGATTAAGGAGAGTCGTTTTCCCAGAGCCGAGGAAGCCCGTAAGGATGGTGACAGGTACTTTTTGTCCGATAGTCATTTTGTTTTTGTTAAGTCTTTAGTACAATTAGAATTGGTCAAGCTCATATCGATTAAGCAACTTCTATCTATACCCAAGAGTCCTAGAGCCTTTAACTCAAAATCATCGATCTGAGAGTAGTTGTATGGAACTTTTAAGCGTAAAGTTAATTGTCCATTTTCTCTTGCAAGAGAGTGATTAGAAAATTTAAGTTCTTCAATATTTTCCTCAAAATCATTTGAGAGAGTTAACTTTAAGATTTTTTTCTGGTTCCAGGGCAATTGATCCATAAAACTTGCTTGATCTTCCCAGTATTTTTTATAAGTTTTGATACCTTTAAATTCAGATGATGTCATTTGAGTTGAATTTGTAACTTTTAAAGAAGAGGGGGCTTTAAAATTAACGTTTAGTTAAGGTATCCCATCTATTTACGAGTTGATTACCTGCTTTCTTATTGCAGGAACCACCCAAAGAGTTGACGATAGTACAAGTGTTATGAACAGCTACAGAAATCGTGTTTCCTGTTGGCATTAAACCATCAACAAAAATCTGTTGTTTTGCTATAGGGGTAGAGGTTTGTCTGCTTAAGTTTCTCATCAACTTAGAAGGTGGTTTTTGCTCAGAGAACAATACTTTTACATTCTCTCCTCTAAGTTCTGTGATTACTTTTGTAATGTTTTGAGGCCTAAGACTCGATGAATGACCAAGAAAATCTAATAAGCTAATAGTTTTCAAACCAAATGCATCCCCGTAGTATTCCATAGCTTTATGCTTAGAAACTAGCGTCCTTTGATTAGAAGGGATTGTGGCTACTTGTCTTTGAGTCCATTGATCTAAACCTTCTAAAATAGAATTAACAGATTGTGTTCTTTCTTTTAAAACTTTTTTAGTTTCTTTATCAAAGAATGAAATTTTCTTGTTGAGATTTTTAGAGATGACATTCCCTATCTTGATGATGTTATGAGGGTCATGCCAAACATGTGGATCTAGTTTCCCATGATCATGGTGATGATGATCACCGCCTTCATCTGGAACTTGAGCTATCGGTTCAATATCATCGCCTGAAACATCTTTAAAGAAATGTTCATCGGCTTCAAACTCAAAAGGCATATGCTCAGTAAAGAATGCATATTTACCAGCTTTTTTGATTTCTACATTGAATGTTGTGCTGTCTTTTCTCTCATTAAATCTAAGAACATAGGCTTTTTCTTGTGCAACAAGTTTGTCATTATTGCGTTTAACTTCTGAATTTTTGGACTCTAATAATTCTTCAGCAAGCTCTTCTGATGCTTCAATATCCCCAGATTCCAGAATGACCATTTTCATTGCAGGATCCGCATAGCCTCCATCGACTTTTGCAAAAGACCATTGGTATGTTCCTCGTAGAAGTTCAAAGACACCAGCCCATTCAAAGGCTTCGTCTCCATGGTCATCATGTTTAGCAGATGAATGATCATCGTGGTCGTCATGATCGTCGTGGTCATCATGTTTAGCAGATGAATGATCAGCATGGTCATCGTGATCGTCAATTTCTATTGCACTTACACCGACAACAACCGTTATGGGATTATCCAGCCATTTTTTCATTGCGGGAGTCATCTCTTGCCCAAGAGTAAAGACTTGCCCTGCATTGCTAAGAATTTGAGCTTGCTTAGGATTAATTTGGAAGTCATGAACATCTTGTTTTCTATCTATTAAGCAAGTAACTGTATTTGAAGGCAGAGCGATTGCAGTAAGCAAGTCACAGACAATTGGTTCTACGGCAACTAATGGCTTGGAATTAGCTTGTACTCCCTCTGAAATTCCAGACAAAAAAACAGCACCAGCTAAAATAGAGGTGTTAATGATTGTTTTGCTAATGGATGATTTGCTTTGCTCTGAACTGGTGAAGCGATTTAACATTATGCTCCAAATTACTTGTATTTTATATACTATAATGATAATCGTTATCAATCTTACCGTTTTGTTAGGGAATGCTTTAATTCATGGCTAGTTTGCTTGCTGAAAATTTGACATATTCCTATTCAGCTGAAAGTAAACCTGTTTTGAATGATGTCTCAATACAGCTCGCTCCAGGAACTTTGACAGCACTTGTTGGTCCAAATGGTGCTGGCAAATCAACGTTATTACGTCTGCTGCAGGGACAAGCTAAGCCAAGAAAAGGCCAGGTCAATGTTGATGGTAAACCCTTAATGGGAGAGTTAGATCAAATTGCTTTAATGCCACAAAGAGGACTTTTAAATTGGAATTTTCCTATTACTGTTGAAGGATTGGTTTCTTTAGGGCGAGTAAATCATTGCAGATCAGCATGTTGTGAATTAGAAGCAGCACTCCAAAGAGTTGGAATATCTGAGCTATCAAAAAGGAGACTTGATTCTTTATCAGGTGGTCAACAACAAAAAGCATTACTTGCAAAAACTTTGATGAGACCTGCCTCAATATTTCTACTTGATGAGCCATGCTCTTCATTAGATCCGCCTACTAGAGAACAGTTTTTAATTATCATTCGTCAATTAGCCGATGCTGGTTTAACACTTTTTGTTAGTAGTCATGATTGGGGTAAGTCTTTAGATGCTTATGACAAGGTTGTCGCTCTGGACAAGACTGTTTTAGCTTCGGGTAGGCCTCAAGAAGTACAAGAAAAACTAGATTCTATTAATTGTATGAGTAATAATTGCTGTGCTTAATAGTCTTCAAATTTCATCAAGACTCTTTTTTCTGAAGGCAATTTTGGCAAAGACCAAAGAACTCCAGAGTATGGAACAAGAGTTCGAATTTTTCAGAGGTTTTCTTGGGTACATTCATTGTGTTTACAGGGCATCCTTCCAAGCGTGTAGTTTCTCCACAATTAACACAAGTTAAATGATGAATATCTCTCTCAACTGGTGTATAGAGAACTTCACCTGTTGGCAGATGCCTAGAACGAACCAACCCTTGTTTTACAAGTACTTGCAAATTTCTATATACAGTTGCCAACCCCATGGCATTCTCACTTTGGTGCAATTGTCTATGCAACTCTTGACCACTCAATTCATCATTACATTTTTTGAGTTCTTGAAGCAATTGCTTTTGCCGTTCACTAATTTCAGGTGTACTTCTATCCATTGGCAAGATCTTCATTTGACCCCTCTTTCTAACAATACTGAATCATTTGCTTGATGTCTTTTGTAAATACAAATTGGTGGATAATCCCCCTTGTTATAACACTATTTTCAGGACTCCTTTGTCCAGCCATGGGAACTATTCTAATTACACATAAGCGATTATTACAAGTCAATTTAATTTCCCATTGTGTTTTGCCAGGCTTGGCATTAGCCCTAGCGCTAGGTGTTCATCCTTCAATTGGAGGAGTTTTCAGCGGTTTGTTGGGATCACTTCTTGCAGAACATTGGACTAATAAACGAAGTCAAAATTATGAAGCTGTTATGAATATTATTCTTGCTGGATCACTTGGCCTTGGCGTTCTCCTTATACCTCTTCTTGGCATCAGAATTGATTTAGAAGCTGTTCTATTTGGTGATTTATTGACAGCAAATTTTGGAGATCTTATCAGAACTTTTTTGGCATTTTTTGTGTTTGCTTGTCTGATGATTTTTGGTTACGACAAACTTGTTTATGTTGGATTAGACCCAGAAGGTGCTAGAGCTAGTGGAATAAAAGTGGATTCTTTAAACTTAGCTCTTGGCTTTACAACTGCTCTTGTCATTGTCAGCTCAATGTCTGCAGTTGGAGTAATTCTTGTTGTTGCTTTACTTTCTACACCAACTTTATGGGGATTAATTCAAGCGCCAAGCTTGTGGGTTGCGATGATCCGATCTGCAATCTTTGGGTTATGCATTTCAATATTAGGCTTTTTTCTGGCATTTCAATTTAACTTATCTCCAGGCCCTCTTATCAGTGTTCTATGTGTTGCTGGATTGGCAATTTTGCCTAGAAAAAATAAGAGTTGATGAATTCATTCCTCAAAGGATATAGAGAAACAAGGTGATTGAATGATGTGTAAGAAAAACCAGCTTTTTCTACTTTTAATTTCTCGAGTGGTTATTCTTTCAGTAAGTATTATTTTTAATATTCCATCATCATCTTGAACTTTAATTAAAGATTTGAATTTCCAGATGGATATTTTACTGGGGGCCTAGATGAGGAAGGTGCCTTTTCATATTTTATTGCTTATCCTGAGTGGCTTTGAGTAAAATTTGTTACCAACGAGACCTTGAATTGATCTAATGTATATGAAATGCTTTACATCTGAATAGCTTTAATAGGCCAATTGAACTAGGTATATGTTGAATTGGCACTTTTACTACTATGGGAAACTACTTTATTCATACTGAATGGTCTTCTCCTCTGAATTTATCTGCTCCAGTATGGGGAGTTATTGCATTGATTGGTTACTTCCTTTTCTGGCGAGTTGCACAAAAGAGATAACTTATACTCTTTCTCTTATACCTTTAGAATAAGGAGTCGCGGAAAGAGATTTTAAATTAAATTCCACTGACCCTTAATCGCCCGCTTTAAAAAGATTAAAAACCTGCAAAAACTTATTTAACATAGAAGTGATTAGAAAGAACACTAAATTATGTATATTTTGACATTATTTTAGTACAAATATCTTTTGAATAAAATGAAACAAATGAATGGATCTAAATAACATTAAAAAGGAATTATATCTTCAAATTAATGTAAAAAATTTTCTTGATAATTCCTTATTATTCAAGAAAGATAGTTGCATGTATATAAATTCATGATTTGGGAAACTCTTCTCTTCATCTAGCTCCTTATCTAATGACGGGAGCGATTTTATTTTTCTTGCTTGGTTCAGTAGCATATGGAATGTACAGTACCTTTGGAGCAGGTTCTAAGTTGCTAATAGACAGCATTGATGAGCATGCACGAATGCATGAATTGGGCATTGCTCACACGCATGACTAAAAAGCATGCATTACCTAAACGATCAATACTTAAGACAAATAAATGAATCAGCTCTTTTTTTTGAGGCTGATTATAATTTTATCGCATTTTTATTGATTGTATTTACAGCCGTTTGGTTGGGATTTTCTTTTTTGATTCTTTTCCTGAGTTTCAATAAGAAAAACTTTCAGCATGAAACTCGTTGAAATGGACAAGGCTGGTCCCTTTTCCTATCTATTTATTTGCTAGTTGATGATATTAGATCTTTGTCATATGAATGAATTAGGAGGAAGATACTATCCTGTGGGTTTTAATTGAACAAGCTTGTATTGGCTGATAGTTCACGCCTAGGTGCATTTGATAGCTGGTGAAATGGTTTAAAATTTTTTGACTTTGTTAGATCGAAAGCAATCTGTTGATAAGAAATGAGAAGCCTTTGCTTAGAAATTAAGAAACATCTTAAATTAATGTGCCTTTAAAGGTAAAAGATGAACATCAACAAAAATACCCTTATAGCTATTGTTGTAATTGCTATAGGAGGAATTGTCCTCTATCAATTCCTATTTAATTTCATATTTCCAATTGCGCTGCTATTTGTTCTTCTATATGTGTTGAAGTTATTGATCAAAGGTTTTGACAACAATTACGAGGTAGGAGATTTCCCTTTTGTTGGAGATAACGATGATTTCTCATCAGACAATCAAATGGTGCCAATTCAACCTGTGGATATTACGTCTGACGAAGAGGTTTAGTTGACGAAGAGGTTGTGTAGTTGACGAAGAGGTTTAGTTGACGAAGAGTTTGTAGTTGACGAAGACAAATTCGAATAGTTACTGAAAAAATATCTGCTTATTTACTTTGTATCATTGACTCTGAAACAGCTTTTTTCAGTTAAGACTCATTATTTTAACCCCGTAAACAATCATCCCACAACCTACTATACAAGCATTTATTAACCCCATGCCAACAACTCCGATCGTAAAAAGTCCCATTGAGACAGCGCCTATAGAGACAATTCCCATGGGAACTAATCCAATGGCAATAATTCCACGAGGTGCTATCCCAATTGAAATTAATTTGGGCATGCTATCGCCAAGTTGATTCCCTTGGTATGAGTTTGTTATTTGAGAATCAGAAGGCAAATTTATTTGTGAATTAATGGAGATTTAGATAATTATTGATTAGGTCTATGGGTTGCACAAGGCATCCATAATTGACCCATTTTGTGAACCCCTAAACATCCTAACTTTTTAGCTTCTTCCTCTGCTTTCGATTTAGAGGGATAGGCGTAAATGTTTTTCGGAGATGAATGGTGTGTATTCTCAATAGTTGATTGGGGGAACCCCACCTCGATTGGACTCCATACTTTTATCCCCATAGTTGTTATCCCTGCAGAGAATATTCCCATACCAACAATGGAGGCGTTTACTACTCCCATTGCCACCAGCCCAAGAGATACTACTCACATTGGAACTATGCCTATAGAAACAATTCCCATTGGGACTATGCCAATTGATATGAACCCAAGTGGTGCTATGCCTATAGCAATCTTTTTGGGCTTGCTCCCACAGTGAGAAGGACCTTTTGATTGATCTTGATTAGGACTATTAATAACTGCCATTTATTTAGTGATTGTGATGACCATGATTGGGATGCTTTTCACAAGGCATCCACTTGTCTCCCATTTTATGAGCACCAGTGCAATTGAAATCTTTGGCTGCTTCTGCTGCTTCTGTCTTGGTATCAAAAAGAGCACGGGTTTTGCTCTTGTTGGTATGAGTGGAGCAACTAATTAAAAGAGTACTAGTAAATAAAAGGGGAATGAACAGAAATCTTGCCATTACCAATCTTAATGAGGTTTCCAAACATTTATTATTATATATAGTTAAATGAGATTGAATGCATTGAATGGCTATGTAGTATTAATATACCCTGATATACAAGATTGGGTTGCATGATTGGAATGCAACTTTTTCCAGAGGAAAACTCGACTGATTTGCCTTTAGCATTTAATTAATATCTCCTTCTTGCTTGCCTGTAATAACGACAGTGCTTTTTTTGACTTTATTTTTTCGGCAAGAATTAGCTTGCACACGAATAGAATAGAACTTTGACAACTCATTCTTCTAAGTTGTGTTGACGTTACTTCCTATATGCAAAAACTAGAACACCTACCTTTTTGAGCTTATTATTGCCAATTAACTATGTAAAAGAGTTTATTCTATGGTTCCTAGAGTGTCAGAGATCACCTGCTCCTTTTATTTGATGAAGCACTCCTTTGGGATAGCAATTCACAAAAGTATTATGGCTGAAATACTTGTAACTCTCTAGAGAATCAATAGCTTTCTCATGAACTTGTTCATTACATGAATAAATAAATTTAACTCTTAATACTTTTAGTTGTTAAAAAAAATATTTTAATTTGTTCTCTTTATACAAAGACATTGAGAATAACTATGTTTAGTAAAAGAAAGCACAAGCAAAATACATAAAATTAAAAACTAATCAATTAGATAAATGCTAAAGATTAAATCAATAAGTTAAATGCTTTAAACTTAATGGTTTTAAAAACTTTAATTGTCATAGCTCCAATTTTAATTGCAGCATTCTCAACAATTTTCTGGCTTTCATATTGGGGTGTCTTCAAGTGGGAAGACAATCAACTAGGTTTCGAAAATTATCAAGATTGGGAAGATAGTGGGGTTATTCCGGAAAACAGACCAAAGGGAGGTTATCCAGTATTTACTGTTAGAACACTTGCTGTAAATGCTTTGGGAATACCAACAGTATTTTTCTTAGGCGCTATTTTCGCAATGCAATTTGTTCGTAGAGGTATTTTCATTGCTTAATTGTTATGAAAGCCATCGATCAAGTCCTATTCTTTATTGTTTCGATTACAGCCTTTTCATGGCTATCTATTGTTTTGACTGGGAATTTGTTGACTTATTTAATGAGTTAACCAAATGGATTTGAACCTGTTAAAGGAGCTACAAAAAGATATTCCATAAATATCCCAGTAATAGCTAAAGGTAATACCCATATTGCTAGGAAGCGTGCCCCAAAGAATCTCATAGATCCATTGCCTTCTAGTGATTGCTTGGTTGATGTGTATATTGTGTCTGCTTTGGTAACCGAGAAATCTAATTTTTCATATGGCCTTACTGGATTTAGTCTATTTGCTAAATCGTTGATTTTCTTTATAACAATTATTGGTAGGACCCAAATGGCCATAAAGCGTGGACCAATCCAATATCTTGGATGAGGGAATGCATATTCAATTTTAGACTCTTGCTTTGGGAACCCCTTTTCTATAGAAGTAAATATATCTTGGTTGTTAATTTCTTTTAACACTATAGGTTTTTTCTCTAAAACTTTACTTGCTTCAGCTTTGCTTGAATTTTCAGTTTCTGTTAAAGAATCGTTTTGAGTTTCTGGATGATTTGATTCGATTGAGGTTGCTTCATATGCTGCTTTAATTGATGATGATTTAGCTTGACTTGAAATAGGATCCCCTTCTCCTGCTGTTTCTTGAGAATTAGGAATATTGTTGTCTAGATTTTCCATGCTTTAACCATAAAATATAATTTTATGGCTACTGTTTGGGAGTCAAATGATAAATGGTGCATTTAAATGTATAAATCATTCCAAGCTTAAGTTGTAAATTAACATTATTGAGTCAGCATATGATTTATATCTTGTAGAAGTTCTATATATAGGATCAATCAAATGCTACAAACTTTATTTGGTTTAGCTTCTTCTGAGCTAGGAGTAAGTAGCTCCACAATAAATATAATTTTGTCGATTTCAGCTTTACTTGTTGTAGGCCTTCCTCTCGTCTTTGTTTTTCGCTCCCAGAAAGGATCTTTAACTTCGCGAAAAGTTACTTTGTAAACTTGCTGTTATTTTAGTGTCTTTAAACAAATTTTTCATAGGCTTAAGCGTTGAAAACCTTCAATGATTTGCTCTAATTCGAATGAATTAGTAATTTGTATAGCTTATTGACGAGGATAAATATTGTCTTCTCAACAGCGTTTAACTCTTTTATGCAGAATAGTTTGATTGATTCATAGGCTTTAATTTAAAAGAGTTCTTCTTTAGCAAATCTTTAGCAAATCTTTAGCAAATTTCTTTGTTTAATTCGGCTTTGTATAAGTCAAGTGTAGTTCTTACCTATGGTTTTTATTAGATCAGTTGATATAACACACATAAGCTGCAAAGTCCTGAATGCCATTTTTGAATCCACAGACTATTGGGAGTTGTTACAGCGAGAATATGGCAGAACTAACTCCTGAGTTATACCAAGAATTGATTAGATATAAAACAGAAGACAAGAGTTACTTTCGTCAGCCTATAGATCTATCAAGCTTTAGACAAAATAACCAAGTTAGCGAAGCTGCTTGATTTTGAGTATTAGTTACGAGGGCACGTAATTGGTAAAAGAGTTTAAATGTATTTAGGAAACATAATTTACGGCCTATATCCACAGGCCGTTTTTTTATTATGAACGACGAAAATTGGAAAGAAGAGTACAAGGCCTTAAATCCTAATCTCCAACCTTATCAAACTAAATTGCTTGACGAGGGCCCACAAAGTAATAGTCAGACGCTAATGCTTAGTGACATGTGGCTTGAATGGAAGGCTCTTTCTACTAAAAGAAAACTCAATGAGATCGCAGCCGATTTCAGAGTACAAGATCCTTGGGGAGACAACGTTAGCCCTTGCAAGGTTAAGCCAATTGAGATAGATGAACAGTTCTTGAAATTTGTTGCACCTATGAAATAGTAGACATTTTGTAGATTTATTATCAAATTAACTGAAAATTAGTTTAACTCTATGAGAAAAAATAATTTAAGGTGATTAGGCATTAGAGGCTTATATGCAAGATGAAATAAGGACCTTTTAGCATTGTTTCAACTCATTAGTTATATTTAACTTTTCCTCCATATATAGTAGGTTTCCAAAAAACCTCTAGAAATGGTATATGAAAAGCTTCCTATTGGTAGTAGATATTTATCAAAACCAAATGGAGGCGCGGTATCAAGAAAAATCAATGTTAACTAATTTGTTTACCGAAAACAAATTGTGGGGATGGTTCGGTCTAACCTTAATTACCATTTCAATTGGAATAATCCTTTGGAGCTTTTATCCAAAGGATGAAAGTAAATAATAAATTGTTAGTAATTAAAAATAAAGTTGAATAAGAAAATACTTCTCAATTATTGGGATAAATTACCTTGGACTATTTCTATAATGCTCGCTCTATTTAAACGTTGAGATTGCCTTTTTGGGTTTCACGGTTTTTAGTAAAAAGAAATTAGTTATTAACTAGCAACTATAAAAATTTAATGTTCTGGGCTTGCTTCGTTGCCTTTTTTTTTGTCCAGCGATACCAATTTGGCTTTTGATTGATTTTTTCTTTGATCCTCTTTCTTATAAGTTTAATATCTTGAGCGCTAGGTCCCCAGTCTTTGTAAAAGTCATTAGGCCACTGCTCTTTTTTGAATTGCCGTTCTGGATTTGGATTCATGCCTCTGCATTTCATTTCATCGATCAGCTTTATATATCTTTTGTGGAGGTATTTTCCCTTGTTATAGAAGAATTTGACATGCCCAATATTTAAGGTGAATTCTTTGGGTAAGTTTTTCTTGGTTTTTTCCCAGGTTTTCGACTTTATTGAACGCTGGAGAGCAGAGCCAATCATGAAAATTTCTCTATATTCTGCAATTAAATGTTGATCAGATAGCTCACTTGGATTTATTAAGTTGATTCTTGTCATTGAAAAACTCTTTGAAGATTAATTGATAAGCCAGTATCCGCTCCAGTCGGGAGTCATTCCATCATCCCGGCTTTGAGGATCAGTTTCTAAGAAGACTGTATATTCTTGAAAATGGATTATAGAAGCATGGTCATCTTTGTGGATTTGTTTTATAGGTTGGGACCATCTGCTACGAGCCTTCTTCTTAGCCTCTTGGGCTGATGTTGCGACTACAATTTCTATGTGATGCTGTTCCAGCATCTCATCAGTTTTATATCCTCCAAGGTTAATGAACCAAAGCTTGTTGGCGTAGCTCTCTTTGCTCTTATCTCTATTGATAAGTTTAATTCGATAACCATCTACAAATTGAATTAATTTATAGCTATCTATGTGTAGCCCTAAAGAATTGCCAATCCATTCGGACTTTAATTTCGGGATAGTTGATTCAATATTTTTGCCAATTACCCAACGAATATCGTGCATCTCAATATGTCCCCCTTTTATTTTTCCTCCCAAAACTACAAGGTATAAATTCATTTAAGACAGTACTTCATTGAGTCAGCTCATTAGTGATGATGATTGAAAAATCTATTCAATGTCTTTTTTGGATGCTTTTATTATTACTGGGAATAAATTTGTAATGTAGGGATTATCTCAACAGAAATTAATTAGTTTGCTCAGTCACCTTTAATCAAATTAGCCAGGAGAAAAGACTCAATGCAGCATTAAGGAGAGTGCGAATCCCATTGCTTAGTTAATGCATAGTATTTGAAGGTGGCTAAAACTAAAATAATTGGGCATCACTAGATCGGATTTTGTCTACAGCGGTTAAGTCATTTTCGATATTATGTAAATATTTCTCAAAAAGCGCCAATATATATGGAGAATCAATAGTGAATTTTTGCTGTAATTTTAAAAATGCTTACTCATATCATTAGCGTTAAATCAACTTCTTCTTATAGCTGTCACTCAATTACTGAGCAAATAGAAAGCTTTTTAGATACATCTCAACAGTTAGAAGGGGTTGTGTGTGCATTTAGTCAGCATTCAACGGTTGGGATGATTATTAACGAGATGGAAGAAAGGCTGATATTAGATCTAGGCAAATGGTTAGAAGAGATGGCACCTATAGCACAAGGCTATAAGCATGATGATTTACACCTTAGAGATAATATCCCGAAAGATGAGCCAAAGAACGCTCATTCCCATCTAAGGGCATTGCTTTTAGGTAATCATGTAAGTGTTCCTTTTAAAGATGGGAAACTTCAACTAGGCAAATATCAAGACATAATTATGGTTGAACTAGATGGCCCTAGGGAAAGAAGTATCGTTGTTAGTATTCAGTAATTCAAAAACACTTTTTTATTTTTATTGACTTCAATATATTTGCTATATATCGCTCTAGTTACAAAAGTAATTATTGCGATTTGAATAGAGCTTAATAACCTTTAGGTCAAAGATGCCACTTTACTGGATTAATATTTTTTGACTTTTGATTCTTAGGGATATTAAGTATTTGACTAACATAGTTATGTAAATATATTCGATGCATTTGAGATTTATTTGTTTCACTTGGTTTGACTGCGTTTAATTTGCTGTTAGAACTAAGCAACGAGACTCAAGCTATGTTCCATTTTATCGCTCTTGACGTGCTATCCATATTGGTGATTGTTATTTCTATAATTCAACTAAGTTCAAAATCTAACAAAGCAGAAAAAATCTGATCAATTCAGCAAGTTTTATTTCTTATGGCAGCCATTAGAACGATAAATCCAAGCCATATATAGAAAAAACTCATCATCTAATATCTCCAACGTTTGCTAATGCGGGGCAGCTGGGGTTCGAATACAGGCCCAGGCCGCGAATAAGCAACCCATGCTTCATAAGAAGAATCCCAGGACATGTTCACGTATGATCTGCTTCCTGTTTGAGATACTTTAAAAGGCATTGGAGAAACTGTAGAAATCATTTTCTTAAGGCTCATAGGCTTAGCTCTATAGTACATAGTTACTATAGAGTGTCAAGTCCATGAGGCTTCATGGGGCGGTTTAAATTTGTCGGCGAAATTCAACTTGTTCAAATTGTCAAAAATTATGAGTTAAGTTATGGATATGTTTTTATTGGTTGGGAAGGCTGAAATGCTATGGAGAATATTCGATGAAGAAATTAATCACTTGGCACAAGTCAATGCTTGAGAGAGCACAGAAGGAAATGGGTTTATCTAATTACACATTGTATTGGATGGCTTTTTTTGAAGGAGCTTTAGTAATGTGGATTATTATGAAAATATTCTCTTCTCTTTAGTAAAGACCCATACCCCTTTCACAATAAGTAAGTTATTTTTGGTTGTAGATAATTTGATTATTCGCCTCAATGGCTATAGATCCTGAAGTTATTCCTTCTTCTAGTTCAGCCGGGTTTAATGCTGTTCGATTTATTCCTAAATGGGCTATCTACTCACTTATAGGAATTGGAGTATTGATTGTTGTAGGGATACTAAAATTCATTTTCCCTTTAATTTTAATGTCTTTACTTATTGGGTTTATTTGGAAGCAAGCAAATAACTAAATGCGATTAATGATTCCTACGTTTATGGAACTATTAAACAATCCTAGTTTTTATTAGACTTATCAAAGTAACTTGAAAATAAGATTTGTATTCAAATAGTTGATGCAGCAAACACTTCTGTAGTCATTTTCACCCAAATTTTTTTAGGATCTAGTTCTCGTCTAGTCTGGATATTCCAGAAGGTTTCAAAAGATTGATTAACTTGCTAAAAGCCCTATAAATGTCTTTATGGAGAAAATCTTGGTCAGTGAGAGAACGAAATGGTTGCTTGCCATTGGAGTGTTAGCAATCTCTACGGGCTTAACGGCTCATAATGTCATCTCTTATCCAGAAGAATGTAAGCCTGATATAACAGCAATTAATTTGATAGAACACACTAATGGGATTTCTTGAAACGCCCCATGTAAATAATTGGTCTCTTTGGACCCCTCTAATTGGATGGTTTTTTATATATATTGGTCTGCAGCTCCGCATTACGCAAGTTGAAAAAGAGGAATAATTGTCTTGTTATTCATTGTTAGTGATGACTTACTTGCCGCTGTTTTTTGCAATAGCCTTTCAAATATTTTATAGAAATTTTATCGTGCTTCTTGTTTAGAGAATCTATCGAAGTAAAGATGATTATGGAAGGATCAGGATCCCTTAGCCTTTATGAAGACTGACTTTTAGATCTTAGTTCTTTCGTTAGCAAGCATAACAATTTAGTGATAGAAGCTATCTTTTTTAAAAGACCTTGTTTTATTTCACTTGATACACCTTTGAACGTCCATTGCACTTCCTAACAGCCCATGAAATAGGAGCTTTGATGCTTTCTTGTTCAACACAGACACTTTGATAATTAGCCCATTTAGCCACTGGCCGTAAACTCACTGAAATAAATGCAAGGCTGCATGCACATAAAAGTAGAGATATTCCTATGAAAATTTTTGTCCAATCAAACTTTCTTTTGTCTTTTGCTTCAGTCATGAATATTTAACGGTATTAATTTAGTTAGAAAACACAATATTTCATCAACTTGCTTTTGCAACTTTCTTAAGTTGACTTTTAACAAGTAGTTTATACATCTATGACGACTGTGGGAGGTTACTTGTATTTATCATAACGATAGTCAGAATTTTCTCTTGTTTAGTTGATAAATGAATCCTAAACACTAGTAACTTGGAGATATAGCCAAATTGATTGAAATGCATTCTTTATTAATCTTGTTGATATACATTCTTGCTGGTGCCACCTTGGGTTCCCTAATGCTTCTAACCGGAATCCCTGCAGGACCACTTTTAGGAGCTATCTTGGGCGCTGGATTATTAAGCGTTAGTGGCCAACTTGAAGTTGCAGATTGGCCTTTAGGTACAAAAACAGTACTTGGCATAGGTATAGGAACAGTTATTGGAACAGGGATAAATAGAGAAACATTGGGTGAATTGCAATTGCTTTGGAAGCCTGCATTGATTATCACTTTTACTCTTTTGATAACTGGCATTTTGCTTGGTCTTCTGGTTAGTAGATTTTTTGGAGTAGAAAAGATCGTCGCCTTATTAGGGGCAGCACCTGGTGGAACTATAGGAATGAGTCTTGTCGGAGCAGAGTTTGGTGTTGGTGCAGCTGTTGCTGCTTTGCATGCGGTCAGATTAATAACAGTTCTTTTCTTGATACCGGCAATAGTGAATTTCTTGGCTCCTATGGGAAGTGTTGATGTAACAAAATAATGGTTACCCTTTGAAACGCCTTAGAGATTTGACTGCTCATGTAGCAAGCTAATCAAAGGTATATGCATTAGTGATATTTGAGGAAGTCTTAGATTTATGAGTTTGGCCTTTGCGATGTCTGTTAATTTTGTAGATAATTAGAATGACATGTAATTGTAGTCAATGCGCTTTTTGTTATTCATCTCCTGTGCACTTGCCATTCCAGTTGCTAGTGCCGAAGAATATTATTTAATCCTTTCCAAGAGAGGTTCAGGTTTAGAAAGGATAGAAATGGCTAACAAAGTTGATTGCGAGCAGTTAGGTGAACAATGGAGTGAAGTTTCTGGTCGCCATACTTATGTATGCCTTGAAAACAAAAAATGATGCCTGAATTATTTCTTAGATTCCTTGAAATTTATAAGAGAGGTATCAAAGAAGGAGGGTTTTATGAAGAGCCTATTGGAGATGACTTTAGTTACCCAGATTGGTAATGTTGAATGAGGACTAAAAAAGTTCTCTAGGCTTTTAAATTATTTTTATGGACAAGAAAGGTGCGAAAGGCTATTGGATTTCAACCTCAACAGTTATCAATCAAGCTTTATTTGCTGAGTATGTCGGGAAAGTAGGTCCTTGGCTAAAAGGTGTTGGTGGAGAAGTTTTTGCAAAAGATACAGAGCCACAAGGGAAAGAAAGAACAGAAGGGGCAAATTTGGCAGTTATTTGTGAGTTCTCCTCTATGCGTGCTGCTGTTGAAGCTTATGAGTCGGAGGAATATCAAGAGTTATCGAAGCTTCGTATCGCTGCAACCAAAAATGCAACCTTTACGATTATGGAAGGTATGGATGAAGCAGAAAAACTCAGAAGAGCAATGGGTAAATGATTTTTCGTAGGTTGGAAATTTTGTCGCCATTGATTGACTTGAATAAATATTCTCAATTAGGGATAACTTCCCTCTCTCAGATTTGATTGGAATCATTTCAGCCTTGGGGGCTTCTTTCTCTTGGACATATGCTTGTTTTTTATGGAGGCAACAGACTCGATACTTCTCTTCTATACACGTAAATGTAATAAAAAATATAATTGCATTCATTATATTTTTACCAATAATATTTACTTTTGACTTTATATCTAATTTTAAATATGTTTGCATTCTTTTGCTAAGTGGAATTATTGGAATTGCTATAGGGGACTCATTATATATAACTGCCTTGAAAAAAATAGGGACTAGGAAGACCCTTACTGTAGAAGCTACATCGCCAATTATAGCGAGCCTTTTAGGCTCATTCATGTTAAATGAGGTGCTTCAATTAAAAGTATGGATTGGTGTTTTAATTGTAACTATTTCTTTGATAGGGATAGCGTCACAAAATGTAGATGAGAATAATAATTTTAAATTTAATAGCATAAATCAAAAAGGTTTTTTCTTTGCATTCCTTTCAGTCTTTTGTGCTGTAGTTGCAGCAGCTTTATCAAGAATTGTCCTTTTAAATTCTAGCCTTAATCCATTTCAAACGACAGAAATTAGATTACTTGGTAGTGTTCTTGCTTTATTATTATCGGTTAACCTCAATTTAATTAGATCAATAAAAGAGCTTCCTCCTGCAAATAAAATAAGACTGTTCTATGCAACATTCTTAGGTACTAATTTAGGTATATTATTGCAGCAAAATGTTTTCCAATCCTTGCCAATTGGATTGGGATGGACATTACTAAGTACTTCGCCTGCAATCTCATTACTTTTTGCAAGGGCTGAAGGTGAGAAAGTGAATTGGAAAAGCATAGTATTAACTGGAACAACTATATTAGGAGTCTCAATAGTGTTCATTTGATTAATGTTTGTTCACGACTCAATATTTATTTCACACTGAAGAATAGCCAAGGCCTCATTAGGTAGACCAAGGAAGAGATCCAAGGCTTTGTTACCAGTCTTAGGAATGCAAGCAACTCCTACGAGCTTTGCAACTCCATTTTGTTGAACCACATTACCAGTTTCTTGATATAAATCACTTTTTACGGTTCCTGTTTTAAGACATGTTTTGACAAATAAACTTGGAAAATGAAATTTAGTGAAAATGCTGAAAATAAATCTCGATTCAAAATTCAATAAAACTTCTCCAGAATCTAGGTTAATAGTTCCTTCAAGGATTTCCAGATACATTTGGATCTTTAAGCCTATTAGCAATGGAAGTCCTAAAAACTTTGTTGTTTTTGAAGTAAGTGCAGGTATTGAAAATGTTTCAGGAGCAAATTTTATGTACTTAATATTATTTTTTTCACTTTTAATCACTACGGCTGATCCCCCTCCACCTCTAGCGTCATATTGAAAAGCTGGATATGAGCCAATTGCCAAGAGACAGCCATCAAGGCTTTTTAGATACATGAGACTTCTTTTTCTTTATTTCTCATAGAATAATTTATAAGATATAACTCAATAAAAATTAATAGGAGCAAATAAAATAAAGCTAAATTTTGCCTTTTAACCTTTACCTTTTTCTTCCCAGTAACTCTTGGCTGAGTCAATCATCTTTACTATTTCGCTATTTGGACAACCAGTGTTTTCTTGAAATATTTTGCATTGAGAGTTGATGTCTCTCCAGATTTCACGAATTTCTATAAATTGCTGATCGGTGAAGTGAAAATTACTCATTTGTATACTTGCTTAAAATCCTCAAAGCCCTTAAAGCAATAATTTTGGAGGACTGATTAGTCAGCATATCCATCATCATCTTCAGAGTGAATTCTTTTAGGAGCATTTCCTGCTTGCTCGTACCAAGGATGCACATATGCTTCTTTATCAGAATAGACCTCGCTCTTCAATTCATTGAGAAGTCTTTCAAGGTCATGAATAATCCTTTTTAGATTTCTTTTTTCCATTATTTGATTGAATATATAAGAATAGTTTAAGACTCAAAAAGATAAAATGTTTTAAATAGCACCGTTAAAAGTTCAGCAGGCTTAATGAATGACTAAGTAATTATTTCTAAGCAACTCATCAAACACTTTTCTAACTCTGTCTTGACTCGCTAAAGAAGAAGGTTTTAACTTATCTAATACAGTAGCTAAGCAAGTGATCCAAAGATTACCTTTGCAAATTTCAGAAGCTAAGCAAATTTTCTCTGGTGCAACTTCAAGGCATCCATGATAATAGGAGGTTTTTATACTTTCGATTTGAGTATATAGTTCTAGATCAAGAAGTTCTAGGTCCTCGTCAGTTAATTCCGTCCCTAAGGAATAATATTCAAGTAAGAGTTGATAATTCAAGTTTAATGAAAATGTCTTTAAACTACTCTTCCCTAATTTTATTTACTATTTTGACTGATAGTTTTTTGGCTTAACAGGACGTATTGCCTTTAGGGCTGGGATTTGATACACCTCTTAAACGGAATTTAATTAGTTGTATTCAGAGAAATGAGAAACATAGACTCTCCTTAATTTGCAAAGCTTGCGTCATATACTTGTCTTAGATAAAGGCTATCAGGGAAAAGGTCTCACCTACTACTAGTAGTGGCTTAACTTGAAGTTTGGTTAAGCCAATTCTATATATGGTGTTACGAAAGTTGAATTAGTGGTTTGGAGTTGTTAGTGTTTCATAAATTGGCTGGGTGATGGGGATCAGTCGGCCTTTTTGAACCAGATTTAAGAATCAGCCTTTAATCTGATTGCTTTTATCTAATTCATTGGAGCCAATGCTATGAATCTTGGATTGCTTTTTCTTCAAACAGTTTCATCTGGTGTAATCACTAGTGATGAAATGAATTGGATTGCTTCACATCAGCGTGACTTTTCTCGTATTGAAGAGGCAACAGCTTTAAAACTTGGCAGACTTTTAGATAGAGGCCTAATTAAACTAGGCTGTAGAATTAATGTCATAAAATAAATGAGTAAGGTCTAATTGATAACTCTCAAAATAAATCATATTAATAACTACTTATACTCTAGAAACGAGCATTGATCTTAGAAGCCTTGCCTCAAGTGCTCTAAACTTTTTACCACGATCTGTAAACAGCTCGTCCTAGAAGTTCTCTTAAAGCTTTTGAACTCATAAAAAGACTTTCAGAATTTGGTATCCAGTTATATGGATTTTTCCAATATGTTTTTCTGAATTTCCTCTCTGTCTTGAAATCAACTGGGAAAGGCTGCACGATAAAACCTTGGCGCTCAAATTGTCTTTTTGCACGTTGCATATGAAAAGCACTTGTCACAAGAAGAATTTTTGATGGAGACCCTTTGTCTTTGATGTTTCTTCTGATTTGAAAAGCTTCTTCTGCAGTATTAAATACCCGACCAGTAGTTGAAATGGCTTTTTTGGGGATACCAAGGCTTATGGCTTCTTCTTTATATAGATCACCCTCTGTCTTAAGAGCTTTCCTATAAGGGCTGGCTCCGCCAGTAAAGAACAACTTTGGAGCTTTTTTTTCTTTGAAAAGTTTTACTCCAGCAAGGAATCTATCTGGATCATTCCATTCAATGATATTTGATATTCCAGGAGCTAAACTTCTCCCTCCGCTGCTTAATACAACTATTGCATCTGCTGTGGGGGCATGACTTTCATCTATTCTTTGCCAGGGATGCTCTACAAATTTCCATAGCATTTGAGAAACCAAACCAATACTAAAAGTCCATAAAAATATAAAAATACTTAGAGTTGAACTACTGTATTTTTTGTTAAGGTGTAAAAAAAGAGTGCAAAGTGTAATGCCAAGTGGCAGCACGAAAAGGGGTAAAAGTTTGCTTAGGATGTACGTGTTGATACCAGCTAGCTTGACTTTATTCTACTAAAAACGTGAAATAAGCAAGTTGATAGTAGCTTTATCTAAATTAATTATGATTACATAGTAGACAAATAAACCTTAGATTGATCATAAATAATGACTTAAGTAATCTAAATAGAGAGCAATCAGCATTAATCAGAAACTTACTAATATATCAATATAATTAAAACAATAAAATCTATTAAGGTAATACTTTAATTGTTAAAGCTATAATATTTAGTCGTCATATACTTTGCAATGTGACATTGTTGGATGATCTAAGCACTCTTTTTCGAAATAACTTTCTTTACTCTCTTTAGGTAACTTGTAGTCAAAATCATGCATCATCCAAGCATCACTAAAAATGCCTCCAAGGATGCTAAAAGGCTTAACTAACCTCATAATTCTCCTTATCAGTTGGACCTATTATTAAACTTTTACTATGCTTGCTCAAGAGCTTATATACCTATATCTGGCTTTATTTAATATTCTTATAATATTTTGAACTCATTTTGATAAAATTTCGAAGAAATTTCTAAATTTCACTTTTCTAATTAAGCCATAGATTATAATGCCAGAAAGAAAAGATAATAAAATAATACCTATTTGATAGATTTGAATTGATGGGTCAACCATTCCTTCTCTGTTAGTTAAACTCATTTAATTTTAACTTTTTTGATTATAAGCACCAGAGCATAAATACTACTATGATTATAAATGGATAAAAATAGTTTGTTTTCTCGTATTCATTAATGCTATGCTTTTCAATTATTTAATAGTTTGATTGCCTTAACCTTATCCCTTTGCAAAATATGATTGAAACTAAGACGATAGCCTGGATTGGTGGTTCAATGGTTATTTTTTTCTTGTTTGTTTTCGTTTATGTGATTCAAACAAAAATTCAAAGGTGGAATAATGATAAAATTTCCCCACTACCGTTAGAAGGTTTTTTATCAATAACAAGCTATATTTCATCACTTGCAGGGTTAACAATCATGTTTACAGGAGTATTGGAAACATATACCTTCTCGCCAGTTAATTCGATAGTTGCATCTTTAGCATTATCTTTCACAACTGGAATACCAATGTGGGGAGTCGTCAAAGGCTTGCTTAAGGAAATAGAGTCAGGAGAGTTAAAAGAAATCGTCCCTGGTAAATTTTAATTTGTGAATGTCATAAGTTTGATTCCAGCCTTCTTAAGTTTGATTGAATTTCAAAGGTCAATCTCAAAGGTCAATCTCAAAGTGTCTTTTGGAATGCATTCTTAGAAAACATGTTTTGAAAGTAAAGGCGGTTGATTGATCTAGATTCAATACCATTTTGTACAAGGAAACCAGATAAAGCTGCCTGAATCAATCGGTATTGATCCCAGTTTGGATGGGTTTCAATGAAAGTTGTCATAGCTTCCTTTAGTGGCTCAGGAACTTCTGTTAGAAAACTAACTAAAGAATCATCATCTTTAATAACTGAAGAAGCGGATAATTTTTTAATTTTGCTCTTAGTCCTATCCAAGCTTTGCATTCATACCTTTTTAATAGGGACTACTACTTCCTCACATTTTTGGCTTGCAGTCAAGTTAATACAACAAGCTTGTCTCATCAGAACTTTTAGCGAGACTCGCCTGTTGGCAGGGATGTCAATAGAGGCAATATTATGTTGTATAAATAGCACCTATAAATTGAGCAAAAAAACTTTGGATGAAGGTTTCTCCACACCGCCCTTTGTTTAAAAGAAAAACAATGCCTTGCTTGTGGAAAAAATGTGGAAAATGAGATTATTTAATATGGAAAAATCTAGTTAAATTGATTGATAAGCATCATTAATCACGGTCATAAGAATCTCTTTTGGTCTCATTTTGAATATTTGGAAGCTTGTCAAAGCATATTGCCTTTGGTTTAGAAACTATTTTATAGCCAACCAACTAGACATCATCTAGGTTCTGCTCTAACGACTCTAATAAGCTAAAACTATTGAAGCAACTTCAACCTCGAAATAAATTATTCCATTGTTCTTTCCCTTTTTCTGTAGAGAATGTGCATTCAAAACTATATGAGAGATGCTTCCTCAACTGATTAGGCGCACTATCTTGATCAAGATAGATTAAGTGATTTGCAATTAACGCTATATGCCTAGATCACTCATTGCATGATATTGATTTCTGTGGAAAACAAAGAAATTACCATCGCCTCTTGGAATGTTAAAAGTAGATTTTTCAGAACTGCTGTGAGGCCTTTTCACTTAGAGCTGTGAAAGCAACCTTCTAGCCGATTAATCTTGTCACGGAATTTAGATCTCCTTTGATGATGGATTTTTCTTATTTGGATTTTCAATATTTCTTTGAGAATTTATTGGAATTGAACACTTAACTATTTAGAAATTACTTCTATGGCCCTTTAGGCGTTAATTTGTATCAAATGTCACATGTACTGAGTTGTGGCGAAATTACCGCTAAAGATCAAAATACACCCTTACATACTTAACGCGTTAAAAGAACGTGCAAAGCATTCTGGCATAGATGTAAACGAGCTTGCTAATAAGATTCTTTCGAGTGCCTTGTCAATATCTCTAGATGGAACCATCCTCGAAGATGAATTGTCTTTTCTTGGGTCTGAACCAATTTCAGGATTAAAAGGCAAGTCTTTTACTGATGAAGGAGCAAGAGCTTATAGTGCCGCAGCTAGATATGAATTTCAAAAGCATTCTTCGTTAAAAGGGCTTAATTTTCAGCATGCTTTAGCACAGCTGTCAGACATTACTTCTAAGTATAAAGGTGATTTTGATTTGATAACTCAAATTTTGATGGGGAAACATGTCCTCTCCTCTGATGAAATTGCCATGGCTATTAAGGAAACTGGTAAATTTCCAATGCAAAAGATTCTACAGGAGTGGAGTGGTGACCCTTTGCACTCTCTTTCAAAGGTATTGGTTGAAGCAATTGAAATTTAATATGTAAGTATATTTTTATTATATTGCAATGCGAAAGTAGGACTGTGATAGTTATAAACATCAAGCAAGTTTCAATTGCTTAGGCTTACACTTATTAAATCTATTTTAGAGTAATATTTTCTCTACTTGGAAAGTTGTTACAAGGATCTGAGGATTTATACAAATCAGAAAAAATATTGATTTGACTTCTAATATTAATGATGAGGATGAGGCCTTTATTTATAATTTAATGATTAAGAGATTACATAGCTTTAAAGGATAACTAATAACCAAGGGCAATAATTCTAATAGCTTATTAGAGGAGTTTTTGAGTAAATCTTTTTATAGATAAAATTAATGAAGCCAATCTAAGTTATTTGAATAAAGCCTTAAGGGTTTATATCTCTCCGCCTTTTTATTACTAACATTAACTAGTCTTTTTTGAAAAGTCACTTATGCTATTAGAACTACATTGTTATCTTAACTCCTAAGTGGACAAAAAAAAATTGACGTTGTTATTTGATGGAGGATGCCCTCTTTGCCAAAGAGAGATCAGTTTTATTAGTTCTAGAGATAAACTAAACAATATCTCATTTGTAGATATTGATGCTCCTGATTATGACTCAGGTCTTTATTGCGGAATTAGCTATAGAGAGGCGATGGGCAGAATACATGGAATTACAGATAAGGGAGATATTGTTAAAGATGTACAAGCCTTTCGTGAGGCATATAGTCTGGTGGGACTTGGCTGGTTTTATGCGCCAACCTCATGGCCATTATTAAGACCTTTGTTTGATAAGTTTTACGAGATTTGGTCGCATTGGCGTTTTAATGTTACTGGACGCCCATCTTTAGATCAACTTTGCAAAGATAGGGAGCTTACTATTAATAAATAATAGATTGATGACTTGATAAATCTTTACCAAATACAAATATTCTGCTTCTTTTATATTTAGGGATTAAAAAAATAAAAATATCCTTTGATTTAATTGAGTATTCATGAGATTAGCTTATGTAAGGCAGTTGTCCCTTATAGAAAGCTTTTAGTTAGGAAAGCTCTAATCTCTTCCATGAACTGTTCTTAAACTTCCATCAAACCTGTACTGTTCTGGATTAGAACCTAAATTCTGAATAAGTTTGCTGGTTGCAAATTTTGACTGACTAGAGAATTTAGTTCTAGTCAGAACTGCTTTAGTAGCAACAGGCATAAGAAATAGTCAAATGGACATATAACTGCTTTAGCGCATGTAATGCACTTCTTCATAGAGAATTTGTGCGCATTTACTGCTTTTAACTTTTATTCGGCGGATAGTTACTTCAACTCTTTTTAAAAGCAACTAGAAGATTATGAGCTTGCATTTCAATAACAGCATGGTTTTTTAGTCCATTGGATGTAGCCACTGCATTAACTTCTGCTAAATCTCTAACACCCCAATTGGGGTTTTGAGTCTTTAAAGAGTGATCAAAAAGCTCATTGCTTTTGCTGGTATGTTTTCCATCTATTTGGAATGGTCCATACAGAATTAATAAATTATTCTTTTTCAGGTGATTTGCTGATTCTTCAAAGAGGGATTGTGTGCATCCCCATGAAGATATGTGGAGCATGTTTATGCAAACAATGGTTTTAAGTGTTCTTCGAAATTCTTGCGCTAATGGCCAAGGTTTGCTTTCCACATCAAGATCTATAGGTTGTGGCATCTTTGCTTCTAACCCTTGATGAATAATCCAAGCTCGAATACTTTTTCTATAAGAGTGATTAGGATCACTTGTTTGCCATTTTATAAAAGGGAAAAGTTTTTGAAAAGCAACACCATGCTCTCCACTTCCGCTCGCTATTTCAAGGACTGATCCTTTGTCGGGTAGAAACTTCGAAAGAGCTTCCGCTATGCAATCTCTATTTCGAGACGTCGCTGGAAAGAAAAGTCTTTCGTCCATTTGGTTAATAAGATAATGAGTCCTCTGAGCTTTCTGCATGCATCAGAGTTTGAGAAAGAGCTATCTCCCACTCTCCTTTCTTAAATCGATGAGCATGCCCATGCCCAGGTAGCAACCATTCGATATCAAGATCTAAAAGCTTTTTAACTGATTTCAATTGCTCTGACCAATTCCACCAGCAATAATCTTTTGATGCAATCATTACTTTTTTGGAAGGATTCCACCAAAGGTGATCTCCACTAAAAAGTATTTGTTGTTTATTACCAAGTAATGCTACTAGCGACCCTGCTGTATGACCTGGAGTGGGTATTAATTTGAGGTTTTTTGATATGGGGATAACATTCATGCCAGTCAATAGATGTTCTGCCTCAGGGGCTGCATCTGCATCTTCTTTATGAATGAATCTTTCACAATTAAAGGCTTTAGCCCATTTCGAATGATCTGCCACATCATCTCGATGAGTTAGAACCATTTTGCTTATGCCTCCCATCTCTTCGATTTTTCTTGCAAGTAGAGCACTCCAGCGTGGCGAGTCAATCAGAACATTACCTTCAGAGCTGCGAATTAGCCAGCTACTAGCTCCAAAACTAAGCTTGGAACTCCATCCGCAGTAATACACCTCTCCTGAGGAATGTTTGGTAACCATAATTGGGAAAATATCATTAGAAATTTGGGAGGTTAATCTTTTGGGTGCTCCTATTGCTGCTACAGGACAATCGACTAAAGCTAAAAGCGCTTGATTAATTTCTTTTTGACTACTTGGCTGTGTATGAACATAAGAACTATTGCCAGTTTGTCCAAAGTGCTCGGGGTCTATATGCACGCAGCTTCCACAATCTATACAGCTAGAATCCACAAAAAAAGGCCCAGCTTTATTTATTTTTAGGCGATCTTTCTTGCGAGCCATAGCACTTTAATTCTTACTTTAGAAGAGCTGAAAGGGAGCAAGATGAATTTGATTTTACACCCGCCACTCATTTGTAAAGGAGTTTTAGCTATTAATATTTTAATCACCTTCTAGAGCGATAATTAACTTAAATTAAAGGATTCATTAAGGTCAAATCATAAAATTTAAATGAAGAAAATTTTTACCATATTTATCAACACCTTTCAATAGTCTTTGCAAATCTGCTTTTATTATGAATTATAAATTAGTTATTATGACTCAATAAAATAAATACTATTCTTAGTAAGTATTGGAGTCTTAAAGCATGCCTGAATCTTTAACTGTCCGAATCAAATCATGGATTAAAAAGGCAATGGGAGCAATGGGAGAAGCTATGGTTTCGGAAAAAAGCACAAACTTGCCTCCTGAATCAGGCGAACAACCATATAAAGACAAGCCTAAAAAAGGCCTTTTCTAGTCAATAAAAGACTAATTGGAGGCCCTGCTTTTTAATTCTAGAAAATATACATGCTTTGTCCCAGAGTTATTCTCTATATATTTACCTGGAGTTGGCCCGATAATTTGCTTGCTTAGAATAATATTCAATTTTATAGGGTCATTAAAATTTGGCGTTATTATGAAAATATTTTTGATTTTAATTGGAAAGCCTTTTTGTTGAGGTTAAATATTGATTTTCTTCTAATACCTTATTGACGTTGACTGTTCAAACAAAGAATGAAATTTATAATTTATTTATAGTAGGCGATTACTTGTTCTTTTTAAATACTTTATTGATTATTTGGCTCCCGGAAGTTATCAATGTTTCTAGCGATGAACTCATTGCATGCTTAGAAAGTGCTTTAAGTTCTTGGGCAGCTTTAAGTTCTTGGGCAGCTTGAAGTTCTTGGGCAGCTTTAAGTTCTTGGGCAGCTTGAAGTTCTTGGGCAGCTTTAAGTTCTTGGGCAGCTTTAAGTTCTTGGGCAGCTTTAAGTTCTTGGGCAGCTTTAAGTTCTTGGGCAGCTTTAAGTTCTTGGGCAGCTTGTAATTCTTGGGCAGCTTGAAGTTCTTGGGCAGCTTGTAATTCTTGGGCAGCTTGTAATTCTTGGGCAGCTTTAAGTTCTTGGGCAGCTTGTAATTCTTGGGCAGCTTTAAGTTCTTGGGCAGCTTGAAGTTCTTGGGCAGCTTGAAGTTCTTGGGCAGCTTGTAATTCTTGGGCAGCTTGAAGTTCTTGGGCAGCTTGTAATTCTTTGGAAGCTTTAAGTTCTTGGGCAGCTTGTAATTCTTGGGAAGCTTTAAGTTCTTGGGCAGCTTGTAATTCTTGGGAAGCCTCTAGAGCTGAAACTATTTTCTTTTCTTCCCAAGCTTTCTTTGCTTGTTTAGTCTTTAGAGTCCTTTCAAGTACTTTCTTATCCCAATCAGGGATTTCTTTTTTTTCTTCAGTTATAGGCTCTAAAGTTGCTTTGCTATTTAAATCTGCCTTTTTACTTTTGAAGAAGTTGAGTAAGTTTTGTTTAAATGAACTTTTCTGCTTAGTCAAACTCTGATCTTGATTTTGTTGCATTTTCAAGGATCTTTCAACACAAGATTAATATATATATAAAAGATAACCTCAAGTTTTCTAAAAAACAATTAATACAAATTACTTTTTCTTAGCGTTATCACCTTTAATTTTGGGCACTTGATTGTTTGATGTTAATAGTCTTTTCTATCGAACTTAGCGAATGATTGGCTAAGAGTAGTTTTTACTTATTGATTTACCTTTTTATTATAAGCTTAAAATTGATGATAAGAAGTCTCTCTCTCATTAATAGTACAGTTGGAGCAGCTTAAGTCTTTCAGGTACATGAGTGCAAGCTCTTCTTTATCAGAGAGAGAAGCTTGATTATTAATTAGGGTATTTTAAGAATGAGATCAGATGCTTCATTTAGTTCTTGTGGAATTTATAGGTGGAGACTGACTAGATTTCTAAATAATTCAAAAAAAGAACTAATTTTCGTTGGTTTAAATCCCTCAATGGCAAATTCTTCTGAGAATGATCCTACAATTAGGAGAATTGTAGGATTTGCAGATTTATGGGGATATGGATCTCTTACGGTTATTAATTTATTTGCAAAGATATCCAAAAAGCCAAAAATACTTAAATATTGCCATGATCCTATTGGGCCAAGGAATGATTTTGAAATAAATAAAAACCTAAGACATTGGTCAAACAATCATTTATGCGATTTATGGATTGGCTGGGGAGTGAATGGGAAACTCATGAATAGAAATAATCAAGTTTTAAAGAAGATAAGAGATTATGATTCAAAAACACCTTACGTAATTGGTCTTACTAAAGAAGGTCATCCTTGCCATCCTTTATATATTTCCAAGCAGTCGAAGTTAATTCATTACTATCAAAACTAAAAGACTCTTGAGATTTTGAGCAAGATTCTGTTATTCGATACAGTGAATTGACTCTTCTCTGAGACATACTTATTTTTAGGTGCATAACCAGGCGGCCGCATTCTCTTTATAAATTGTATCTATCGCTACAATGCTTAAGTTGCTCTTTTGTCTCAATTGAGTTTTCAGGTGGCAGAGAAAGCTTTTGATTAAGAGAACTTTATGAACATTCTTCCAATAATTTGATCTTATGCAGAAAACCGGAAAACTTGGAAATCATCAATTAAGGGAATCCTTAAATCTCAATTTATTTGCCAACGCTTGAGTCTCTTCTTTATTCAGCAATCTTAATAAAAGGTCAAATGAATTAGATTTTTTATTTCATTCTCATAGACCTTTAACTATCATTGGCTTGAATAATTCTAAAAGAACTTAGTTAGTTTCATTAACTAATTGATTGAAAGCTCAGTCAGTAACTGATTTTTGCCCTTCTTGGGTAAGCTCTATGAGCAGGTGGCAATTAATTTGCAAATAGGCTTTATGCTATTGGAACTTTAAAAATCGAATTGCTTTTGAACAAATTGGAATTTTATTTGAGAATTACTAAATTGTAAGAAGATACTGACTTGACTAATACTGAGACCGCACAAGCGCATTGCTCGAAACAAATAGGCGATCAAATTTCGAATTACTTGTTGCAAGTCTCTTCTTAAGTTGACTGACTTAGCAAGCAGGGAGGTGGAGAATTGAAGCTGTTAATAATAATAGGCAAATGAGGAAAAAGTTTGGATTGAAATCATTGGTTTCCTGATCACTCAGTCCTTGAATGATAGGTCTCTTTTCGTTTGTCTGAAGTTAACTTCTTCCTGAGATTGCGATAAAAGCAGCGACCGGTATATGACAGTTTATACATTCCTTTAGTGGCAAAACTAATATAAATATTGTCTCTTTCTTATATATAAGTTATTATGAAAAGACACTCTAATTATTTATTATGCTCACGGGTAAGGATTTGTTAGCCAAAGTCAAGGACTTAGGTGATGTATCAAAATCTGATCTAGTCAAGGCATGTGGATATGTATCCACAAAGAAAGGCGGTGGCGAACGTCTTAACTTCACAGCATTTTACGAAGCTCTTCTTGAAGCTAAAGGTGTAAATCTTGCATCTGAAAGCGCAGGAGGTATTGGTAAAGGTGGAAGGAAGCTTAGTTATGTAGCAACTGTTCAAGGTAATGGAAATCTATTGATCGGCAAAGCCTACACAGCTCTTTTAGATCTTAAGCCTGGCGATAACTTTGAAATCAAAATGGGTCGCAAAGGATTTCGTTTAGTTCCTGAAGGCGACGGTTAAAAGCTTTAGAGTTTTTCTAATCAATTTATTGCCAGTGAGCTTTTTAGTTCGCTGGCTTTTTATTTTCATCGATCCTTAGCAAAATCGATTAAGATTTCTTTGTTAGCAAAGATTAATGAATCCCTTTTCAATTTTATTAGCGGTAGTTTTGTTGACTTTGGGGATTTATTTTATTTTTTTTGCCATCGGTTTTAGTGGAATTGATCAAAACCGGAAGGCACAAGGAATAAAGAAAAATACAGAAATTCAATAACTCTTTGCTCTAATTGATGCAAAAAGAAGATCAAAAGCTGCTACCTCTATGATCAAAGACAAGGAAATTACGAAGATACTTCGGTCTTATTGAATTTACGCGGATATTCAGCTGCTCCCTTTTTCAGTCTTTTCAGAGATTGATGTAGAGGAAGAGAATATTTAACTTAATCTTTGTCACTTATATAAGAAATTTACATTCAAAACAGCCATAGACAGGTCATCTGTTCAATAAGATTGCAAATATCTTGAATGAAGGAAGTTTTTTAATATTCGCTTTCATTCTCATAGCGCGAAGGTTATTAAATTAGTGACCACACCATATTGCACATGTAGTAGTAGTTGCTGCAACGATTAGACCTCCCCACTTGATCACTTTCTGAGGGGCATTGAAAGTTGTGGCTATCAGTATGGCGGCCAAGTTGACAACTATGAGTTGATCAGTTGTAGGGGATATGCCAAAAAGACCCTTAGTAGCAAACCAATACATAGTTATAATTTATAGAACTTTCTTTATCTTACGTTGGATTTTACTTCTTGATGAATATTGCTATAAGCTTTTCACCAATAGTTTTTATCTGTAGTGTTACAGCATTATTAGATGCTTTTATTGTCTTGAGCTATATCCTGAATTATTGTTCTTAAAATCAGCAGGAATTATGAACAAAGAAAGTTGGGGAAATTTAATTGCTTATCTATATATGATAAGTGTATTAGTTGCTGCAGCTATTTGGATATTTGGATTCTTCACTTAAACCCTCTTCGCTATTGGGTCTGTAGTTGAGCTTTCTTCTCTTATTAATGCATATAGATAACTAAATGTACTGAGTCGTACCCTATCCTTATTCTAGGTCTTTAATTCCAAGGGTTTCTTGATTTTGTATAGGCACAGGAGCTTCGTCTATAAGGAGAGAAGCAGCTCTTCTTTTTTCTTCCCAAGCTTCTTTAGCTTCCTTAGTTTTCAATCTTCTCTCTAAAACCTTTTGTTCCCAATCCTTTATTGGGTTTTTAGGCTTAGCTTCTCCAAAAGCTTTGAGATATATGCTTTTTGTCTTAGCTTTGAAGAAGTGAAACAAGTTTGACCAGCGGCTTGATGTGTTCAAATTAAAGTTCCTCAATGAAATAATGCTGTGTGAAGATAGCTTGAATGAAATTCCTTAGCGTTTTGTGCTGGCTTAAGAGCATTTCAAGATTGAGCTGCCTGATCACAAAGTCTGGATCAAAAAAAGACTTGTGAACCTAATTAATATTCAATTTACTTCAAATTCTTTTCTTTGATTAAATTACATTTGTTTCTTTTATATTTCTCATTATAAATATAATTATTTGCCATCCTGGGATTTTATTGAATTAAGATCCCAAGATTCAGCTATTGGATTCTACCTTTTTTAATACTTTTAAGAAGACTCTTGCGATGTTCTCAATTGTAGTGATTGTGAAATGAGTAGGTAATCGAAGATCGAATACTTCTTCTAAATTTCTTTTAGTATTAGGGAGTACAGCATTACTTATATCTAGAAACTTCCAGTTTTCATATAAACGTGCATTGGTATTATTTTTACCGCCAAAATAACTGATTGGGATATTTGAATTATTTAGCTCTGATTTTAATTTCAGTCGAAGACTCTCATTTAATTTTATACGTATTTGTGCTGAGTCTCTCACTGCTCTTATTAGGCTTGACTCTTGTGGAAAGCAAATGATTTTATTGCTATCTAGTATTTCAGAAAACCTTATATAGTTTTCATTTATTTTATCAATAGTGGATTCAATATTATGGATTTGTGGAATGGCTATGGCAGCAGTCAAGTTATTCATTCTTACATTAAATATTGGTAACTGGTTGATATATTTTTCAGCAATATCAGTTTGATTTGAGGAATGCAATAGATAATTCTTTTCATAAGATCCAGACATAAATACTGATTTCCAGAAAACCTCAGGATCATTAGTAACTAGTACTCCACCTTCTCCAGCATTGATCAATTTATAAGATTGTAGAGAATAAACTCCTGCTACACCAAATGTCCCTGCATGCTTCCCCTTCCATTTAACTCCTAAAGCATGAGCAGCATCTTCAATAAGAATAATTGAATACTTTCTGCAGATACTTACTACTTTGTCCATATCACACAAGTGTCCCCTCATGTGCGATAGCAAGAGGTATTTAGCCTCCGTAGAGATAATCTTTAACTCTAAGTCCTTTAGATCAATTACATAATTATCGTTAATGTCTACGAGAATAGGCTCTGCGCCACACTGCAAAACAGCACTGGGAACTGCAGTAAAAGTAAAAGCTGGGATTAGAACTTTTGAATTGGACTTGACACCGACTGCTTTTAGGGCCAAGAAAATAGCATTAGTTGCTGATGAAACACCAAGTGCAAAATCACTTTGCACATATTTACATACTTCATTTTCAAGGATGTTGACCAAACTATTTGATTCTTTAAATTGATATCTAAAAAGCTTTTTAGTGTTCAGCGCTTGGTTTACTGAGAAATTAACAGCATCTAAATCCAGTTCAGCTTCCCATGAAATTTCTTCTGTTTTCATTAGAAAATTATGCTTACTTATAAGATTAAGTAGATTTTACTTGAAATTAATTTATAAAACTTTTTGCTAGATATCAAGTGAGCATCTTTAAATCTATGAAGATGACTTTTTTCCGTGCTTTAAATATTCTCTGTATGGAGCATCTCCCCAATAGCAGTCCTCATAGAAGGTAAATATTGAAAGTGCAACACCTGCTATGAGGAAAGCACCAATAACAAAAACAAATTTGATTAAACCTTCAGAAGGTTTCCATGCTTGAGAAATAGCGAGGATTAGTAAATAGTAGTTCATATTTTAGCTTCGCTATTTATTTCAATAAAACCACCTGAAAGAAATACTCAATTCTTCGTTGCATAAAAGAAATGAGTATGTCTGATAGCAAGAAAAGCCTCTAGGACAATTTTGGCCTTGAGGGTATTCTCAAGATATTAATTTTCAATAATGACCTTAATTGATAATGAGTATAGTAACCCCAAATACAAGAGCAGCTACAATAAAGCCTATTCCAAAAAGACCAGCAGCTATACCTGTGTTGAGGTAAACGGAAACGGTTGCTAATTCTTTCCCTTTTTTGTCGGCCATTGATTTAATAAGACTTATTTAGATGTTAAAGCTATTTTCTGCAAACTTTTTGAATCTTTGCATAGTTGTTCTTGGCTCCTGATTTTTGCAAGGTTTTCCAGTGATCTATTCAGGATGATTTTTTGGCTTTTGCTCCTTCCCAAACTTCATAAATTAATTATCATTAACTAAATTTGTATCAACCAATGTCAATTCGCATGCTTTCAACTGAAACGCGTCTTCGACTTGAGGAGATTATTGATCGTTTAGCGACTGGCCAAACGGTAAGCCTAGAAGAACGCATTCAACTAAAGAAATATTCTGTTCATATTCCATTTGTTGCAGGGAAGGTTGCTCAAGCTCTTAGAAGAAGGGAAGCCTTTGAGGTGTGACTAATTAGGGCTCTTAGGAAATATGCCTTAAGAGGACTTGTTCTTTTCCAACAAGACCAATTTAAGTCTTCATGGCTATTTGTATTTTGATTAACTGTATAAAATATTACTAAATATAGTTGCAATCAATTGCCCTGATTAACTTTTTATCCTTCTTTGAAGAATAAAAGTCGCTTTTATAATTTAATAAAAATCCGAATCATTATAATTATCCAAAAAAATACCTTCGGCTAACTATTCCGAAGGCAACGTCTCAACTGTATAAAGTAAAACTCAAAAACCTTATGAGTGCAAGGCGGAAACTTTAATTTTTATTTTTCAGATTGCATTAAAAAAGCAGGAGCCAAATTAGCTTGGAACTTTTTAATCGCTATTGACTCCTGACCGTATGGTTGATACGACAATGGATCACCTCCCTTTTGAAACTATTGAAATGATATCAGGAATTTGAAGTTATGGTTTTTTGATTTCACTCCATTATTCGATCTTTAGTGATCTCCCTATTCCTGCCAATGGTTTAGGGGCTTTTGATAAAGGAGATGAAATTGGTTAATTCATTATGGGTTAATTTATTTCTTGACTTGAGAAATCCTTTATTTCGTCCTTTGGGCACTTGATATGCGATACTTCTTCCAATTTTCTTAATCATTCCGTGTCAAAAGGTTATTGGATTAAACAGGTAAGTATTGAAAGCACGGATTTATTTATTGAATACATCCAAACGGTTATTCCTTGGTTGCTTTCAGTTGGAGGAATCGTAATAGCAAAGGACATTAGTCAAAAATCTGATTTAAATGAATGGGACGGAGGTCAATTAGGGGTTGTTGTGGAATTTGAATCAAGATCTGCTGCTCAAAAAGCTTTTGATTCCAATGTTTTTCAGGAATATATTGATTTGCATGGATTAAATTCTGATTTGAGTCTTTCTATTTTCGGTTAAAGCTTTTTGCTCTGGATTAATTCATACATTTAAACTCTGATATTTAAATTGTCTGCAAAAGTTTTTATTAGTGAAAGAATTTAAGGCTAATTCCTACAAGAGCTAACTATGTATGGTTGATATTGCTTGAAGTTTTCATAATTGATTTAGTTGAAATTTACTCCTTTTAAGGTTTCATGGCATTACGAGAACAATGGCGGTCTAGATGGGGGTTTGTGCTTGCCGCTGCTGGCAGTGCAGTTGGATTAGGTAATCTTTGGGGCTTTGCTTATAGAGCCTCTGAAGGAGGTGGTGCGGCATTCTTACTCCTTTATATTTTGATTGTTTTGGTTGTTTGTCTTCCTGTACTTGTTTCTGAAATGGTTCTTGGAAGAAGCACAGGAAGTAGTCCCTTGCTTGCACCAGTAAATGCTGCGGGACCTCGATGGAGTCCAATGGGCTGGCTGTTTGTTATTGCTCCTTTGGGAATAGGCTCTTATTACGCAGTCTTAATGGGATGGACTTTAGATACCCTCATACATTCAATTTTCTTTGGATTGCCCTCGAACCTTTCTGAAGCAGAAACATTCTTTGGTTCAATTAGCTCTGGAAGTAGTGTCCTTTTAGGTCAACTTATAAGTTTGTTGCTTACAGCTATTGTCGTCTCAGCTGGGGTTCGAGGAGGAATTGAGCGGCTAAGTAGATTGGGTGTGCCAATACTTTTTGGGTTGCTTTTGATACTTGCTCTTTGGGCAGCTACTTTGTCAGGAACTTGGGAAGGGTATAGAACTTTTCTTTTAAAGCTAGATGCCTCTCAATTCTTTAACCCGTCAACTATTCGCAATGCATTTACACAAGCATTCTTTTCTTTAAGTCTAGGTATTGGAATCATGGTGGCTTATTCCTCCTATTTGGATAAAAAGAATCAATTGCCAAAAGAAGCTGTTTCAGTTGCTTCTATTGATACAGCGGTTGGATTATTAGCAGGAATGATTACTTTCCCAATCGTAATGAGTTTTGGACTTAAGGAAGTAATTAGTGGTTCGACTGTTGGAACATTATTTATTTCATTGCCTACTGGATTGGGAACGCTTGGTTTGACTGGCAGAGTAGTAGCAATTTTGTTTTTTGCTCTTGCCTATATTGCTGCTATTACTTCTTCTATTTCTTTGTTGGAAGTGCCAGTTTCTTCAATAATGGATCGATTAGGATGGGGGCGATCTAAGGCGGTTTTTGTTTCAACAGGGTTGTTATTTGTACTTGGCATACCTTCTGCTTTGAATTTGGATGTTTTAGGAAAGATGGATAGCATTTTCGGAGGAGTATTGCTAATTCTAGGTGGCTTCTTGTTGTCTATTTTCTTAGGTTGGGTTGTACCGAATAGATTTGATGAAGATCTTGCAGGTTGTAATTCAAATCATAGGGTACGCAGATATCTCAAATTCATGCTTCGTTGGGTATCTCCTCCCGTAATTGCTTTTGGCTTGATTGTTAGTGTAGTAGACCTTTTCCAGAATTGGTCTAGTTAATGTTCATGAAACATTCAAAAAGCATTTGATTTGATAATTTTTTCTTTTTTAATTTCAACAAATGATTGATTACTAATGAAGCTTTTAAGTTGGTTTTATTTGTTTTAGATGTTCAGATTAGTAGTTCTTCAACATTTGGGAAGAGAAGGACCTGGATTGTTTGCCAAAGTGGCTCTTCAACGTGGGATGAATGTGATTATTTGCCGATTAGATTTAGGAGACGCAGTCCCTGACTTATTAGAAGAGGATGTTTTATTAATACTGGGAGGTCCTATGGGCCTTCGAGATATGAATAATGATAATTACCCATGGCTTCTTAAGGAGATCAGTTTATTGCAGGTTGCTTTGCAGAAAAAAATACCGGTAATCGGCGTTTGCTTGGGGGCTCAGCTTTTGGCATATGCTGCAGGAGGTAAAGTGGAGCGATTAACTCTAGGAAAGAACAAAAAAGAAGGGTTAGAAGTTGGGTGGGGTTCAATTTATTTCATTAATGCAAATAATCCATTTAACTTTTCAGGTGATTTAAGACCAAAGGTTTTGCATTGGCATGGAGACAGAATTATTTTGCCTGAGGGGGCCCAATTAATTGCTAGTAGCGATATTTGTGCAGAACAGTTTTTTTGTATTCCGCCTTGCTCGTATGGCATTCAGTTTCATGTTGAGATTGAAGAACATATTTTTTCTCAATGGATCTCAGAAGATAAAGAGTTTATTCAAAAGGCATTTGGCGATAAGGCCTCTACTATTTTAAAGCAGCAACAAAAGAAGTTTGGTGCGCAGACTTTAAATCATCGTATTAATTTCATAGATAAATTGTATGAGGTTTTAGAACTTTAGATATAGGTCTTGCCCATAGCTGAGCAATTTGATTTAAGTAATCCAAGATTTCTTTGGCTAGGTTTTCTTCAATTATCCCAAGAAAAAGAGTCATAGCCTTTAAGTCGAATCATTTTTATGTTATTCATCTTTTTTACGGATGTTGAACTACTTACCCTTCATTCGCAAAATGACTGTAATCTCTGGGAAGTTTTTAAAATACTTTTCTAAAACCTATGCAAACCTATGGAAATCCAGACCCCACTTACGGGTGGTGGGTTGGTAACTCTGTAGTAACCAACAAGTCAAGTCGATTTATAGGCTCACATGTTGCGCATACAGGATTAATTGCTTTTACAGCTGGTGCAAACACCCTATGGGAACTTGCACGCTTCAACCCAGATATCCCAATGGGACATCAAGGGATGGTGAGTATCCCTCATTTAGCTTCCTTGGGTATTGGTTTTGACCAAGCAGGAGCTTGGACAGGTCAAGATGTTGCCTTCGTTGGTATTTTTCATCTGATTTGCTCATTCGTTTATGCACTTGCTGGACTTTTACACTCAGTTATCTTTAGTGAAGATACTCAGAATTCTTCAGGTTTATTTGCTGATGGTCGTCCTGAGCACCGTCAAGCAGCTAGGTTTAAGCTTGAATGGGACAATCCAGACAACCAAACATTTATCCTTGGCCATCACCTTGTCTTTTTTGGTGTTGCCAATATATGGTTTGTTGAATGGGCCAGAGTTCATGGAATCTACGACCCTGCTATAGAGGCGATTCGTCAGGTTAATTACAACCTTGACCTTACTCAGATTTGGAATCATCAATTTGATTTCATTCAGATAGACAGCCTTGAGGATGTAATGGGTGGCCATGCTTTCTTAGCTTTTTTCCAGATTGGAGGTGGTGCATTCCATATTGCAACTAAGCAAATTGGTACTTATACCAACTTCAAAGGTGCTGGATTGCTTTCAGCAGAAGCAGTTCTCTCTTGGTCTTTAGCTGGTATCGGTTGGATGGCGATTATTGCAGCCTTCTGGTGTGCAACTAATACAACTGTTTATCCAGAAGCTTGGTATGGCGAGACTTTACAGCTTAAGTTTGGCATCTCTCCTTATTGGATAGATACAGGGAACATGGATGGAGTGGTTACTGGGCACACCTCACGTGCTTGGTTAAGTAATGTACATTACTATTTGGGATTCTTCTTTATTCAAGGTCACCTATGGCATGCAATTCGTGCAATGGGCTTTGATTTCAGGAAAGTTACAAGCGCAGTAGCCAACTTGGATAATTCACGGATCACCTTGTCTGACTAAAACTACTTACCCTCGATATGATTGATTTCTCGCATTTGCTGGATTTCGCAACTCAGCTGCCTCATCCATCAGATTTAGGCTTAGTAAAGCCATCAGGTGGGTTCCAATTGCTACCAGTAGTATTTGGAATTCTTGCCATAATTCAAGTCTCTCAATTCCATTGGTATGCAAGAGACTGTAACGATCCAGAAAAGTTTGAAGGAACGGAACGTCAAAAATTATCAGGGAGATCCTGAAAAACGTTTTCAACTCTAAAACTTTTTTAGCTGTATTTAAAAGATTTAATCTTTTAAGCCTCGTCATTTTGACGAGGCTTTTTTATTAGCTTCAAAGTAAAAGAACTTGGCTTGTCTGACTTTTCCCCTTTTTATCTCAACTGTGTATAAATGCCTGAGTTATTACTCTTATAGACAGAAAACTCATATTGGCTTAGAAGTAAAAAGAGCCTATATGGATTATTTATTTCACTTATTAAAGTGAAAAAGTGCCTACCACCGGCTCGGGGGCTATCTTTTGAACCGCATCTGGGCCCCCTCAATCAATTACAAGGTATGAGATTATGAACTATTCAACTCATTTTGCACCTCTTTTAATTGGTCTAACCCTAGGTTGGTTTGTAATGCAAGGACTTCGTGAATTATTTAAAGAGGCTTCGATGATTTTGGTAAAAAAATAAGATAAAGAATCTGTATGTTTGTATGATTTTGTAGAATAAATTTTGAATGGATTCTTCTTTCATTAAAAAGATTTCTCCTTTACATGATTACTGGAGATCAAGTCAGAATGATGAAGATGAAAAAGAAAGGCTATTAAAGGCTAATCCTAAAAGTAAAGCCTCTGATTTATTTATAAAAGAGCCATATAAGTGGGAGAATCTTTTTCAAAGTATTTCTCGTGAGATCATTAATGGTGATTCTGACTCTGTCCGTGGAATGAAAATATTGCTTAGTACAATCTCTTTTAGTGAAAGAAAAAAGATACTACAGTCCTTCAAGGATGAAAATTGTTTTGATAAATCTATTTTAGACGAATTAGATTCATTAGAATTGACAGCGGTTTCAAAGAAGAAAGATTTACTTAGATTTTTGAGAATATTGTTTGCCATTTTCACAAATCCCTATGGGATAGTGATTAAGAGAGAAAAAAAACATATTTATGAGAAAACTGGTTCTTTTATAAATAATTTAATGAGGAATACATTTTAGTCTCTACATGGCTTTTATATTTTTAAATGAATTGCACTTTTGCAAGTTACCATATAGCGTAAGTTTAGACTGTCCGTAGTTATTTTAGGCATCTTTTATAAATGAGTGTCAATGTTTTAACTGATATAGAAAGGGTCAAGGAAGATAGTACAGATGACTCTATCTTTTATGCTCAACCTAGATTTGTCACTCATTTAGATGATTTATTCCTTAAAGAACTAACAGATCTATATAGGAAAAGAATCTCTAAGGATTCAATCATACTGGATTTAATGTCTAGTTGGATTAGTCATTTACCCAAAGAGGTTAAATATAAAAGAGTTATTGGCCATGGTCTTAATCAAATTGAACTGGAGCGAAATGATCGATTGGATTCTTATTGGGTTCAGAATCTAAATATTAAGCAAAAATTACCTTTAGAAGATTCCTCTATAGATGTTTGTCTAATGGTAGCGGCTTGGCAGTACTTACAATATCCTGAAGAACTTGCATTTGATTTAAAACGTATTATTAAACCTAAGGGCAAACTTATAGTGTCTTTTTCAAATAGGGCGTTTTGGTCAAAAGCACCTCTTGTATGGACTCAAGGGTCAGATTTAGATCATATTAATTACATTAAAAATGTTTTAGTTAAACAAGGTTGGGCTGAGCCAGAGGTAATTGTAAAGGTTCCTAAAAAGGAGGGTTTCCTAGGATTTTTAGGAGCAGGAGGAGATCCTTTCTTTTCAGTAATAGCATCCAACATTTAGTATTACTATTAACCCTTTTCCTTGTCAAAGATAATGAGATTGATGTAAGCATTAGATCTAATAGAATGTTTATATGGCTTTCAATTACTTAACGAATTAATAATAGAGGCTTGCTTGTGTAGGTTTTATTTGCTTTGGTTTAATTGATTCTTTTTAAATATGAGTACTGCAATAGAATTATTTGATGATTCTCTGTTAGGTGGGGCGGCTATGTCCTTAGATGACTTGAAAATAGTTGAGTCTCAAGAGATAAGGTGGCTTTTTGTCGGCCAAGAATCTGAGAAGGATGAATTTAATAGTCAAAACTAAATCACGTATACTTATTATAATATAAAATCTTAGTCCTTATTAACAATGCTATTTTCTCGGCTGTCAAATATAAATTTTAGGATTAATATTGCAAGACCAAGAAAAAAAGTAATCACATTAAATAAAATTACTGGTAATGAATGAATTCCCCAACCATAGATTTCCCATAAGACTATTCCTAATATAAACATAATAAACATTACATAGGATATATCTTTTGCAGACTTGGAATTCCATACTTTTAATAGCTGTGGAACGAAAGCAATTGTTGTTAAAGTGCCTGCTACTAATCCTAATAAATCCATAGAGTTAATAGCTTCCATAGACTGCTCCTTTTCTATAACAATACGTTTTTAGTAGCTTCCTCTTAACCAATTGGGAAATAATGTATTAATAATCAATGGTTTGTGCTGTAAAAAAAATTACCTTCTTGAAATTCCAATTCATTCAAGAGATTTTCTTCCGAGTTAATGGTTGTTAATGTATGTCTTATTCGTGATATTGTGCTATTTCTAATAAGTTCCAATAGAGTATTTGCTTAATTTTTTTAAGGCGTTAGATTAAGAACTCTATTTTAGAATAATAACCTTAGACTATTTATCATCCCTTGAATTCAACTTTGTAGTTAGCTTGAATCTAAAGTGTTAATGTTGAATATATAGGGAAATCTAATTTTTCTCTAGCTTTTAAAGCAAGTAGCTCAATTACTACACAAGCTCCGGAAATATTTTTATTGTGAGAAGTTAATAGACTTTTAACACAGTTTATGGTTCCACCAGTTGCTAGTACGTCGTCTATAATGGCAAAATTCTTGAATTCATTTAACGATTCTTTTTGAATCGATAAACTATTTTCTCCATACTCTAAGTTGTAAGTACTTGATAAGATTGGACCAGGTAGTTTCCCAGCCTTTCTTGCTAGTATTAGGGGTTTCGAAAGTTTAAGTGATATACAAGACCCAAATAAAAATCCTCTAGCATCTATTGATATAATTGCATCTGAGGAGTTTAATATTTCAGATTTTGCCATTTCTTCTATTAACTCTTGATATAGATCAGGCTTACAAAATATAGGGGAGATGTCATGGAAAAGTATTCCCTTTTTAGGGAAGTCTGAATAACTTCGAATAGCTTCTTTCAGCTTTGATCCGATCATTTCGATCCCTTATTAAAATTCAATGAACTAATATACTTTGAAATCATTTGATTCATGCATTCAATCTTTTTTCTTAGTATTGGATGATTGTCACAGTGAATACTTAAAGCGTCAATATGATGGTAGTAATTAATGCTTAGGTACTTTATCTATGGTAACTAATTCGTCACATCATCACTAAGTTATGCTAAAGATATAGCCTAAGTTTGTGCGAACACATGTCTAGTTCTAAGGATCACTCTAATTTTGTTGATGAAACAGACGCAATTGACTCTTATTTTGAATGCATAACGGCATGTAGTCTTGGAGATGAAGGTACGGAGTGTGTAACCCAATGCTTAGAGGTACATCTGAAGTCAACCATTGATTAACTCCTTAGCAAGATTCAGTTAGTTGAGTTTTAAATATTAATCATTAACGCATCTTGGCAAAATATCTTTAAAGCTCATAATCGTTTTTATGGTTTCCCTCCTGTTGATTTGATTAGTTATCTTTCTTTCCTTTGCCTTGAAAGTAATTAGAAATAATTCCATATAAAGCTCCAAATGCCCAGGAGCCAACTAATAACCCTAAAACAACAAGAGCTATTGAAATGGCAGAAACTCCAGCATCATTAGGTCCATAGTGGATGGCAGGGTCGAAGGGGTCCATGTCAGTAAGTAATTAGCCAAGGTCTTAGAAGACTTTTAATGCCTCATGAGAAATTGTTCAGAGAACTTGGGTGTTTTGTAAGTCTAGAGGTAATCCTCAAGGGTTTTGCAATAAGTTTGTTTTATTACGCTTTAAGATAGATTTTTGGAAAATTATGCAGAGTATTGGCTATGCAAGTCTTCGTAAAGGGTATTAGAGAAATTCGAAAGAGAAAACTCTAGATTGCAATTCTATCTTCTGATTCCAATTGAGGGCATTCAGTTATGTCTCTTAGATATCTCTTTCTTTGGCCACTTCCTTCAACTTCTACATGCCATCCACAGGAAAGTCTGTGATCTATTTCCTCAAAGTTGATTTGGCTTATAAACCTTTTAGAAGGCCTTCTTTTAGAGATTTCCATATTTTCTTATACTTAATTAAGTATAATTTGTCAACTCTTCCTATTAGAAGCATCGCTTTCTTTAGACCTTGACTTTAATGAAGCAAATTATTATTCCTCTTTATTTAATTATATTATTAGTCACAGGAACTAGTGATTCAATGGCCTTATCTAAACCGGATAATCTTTCTGAATGTTTGATTTCAACTAATTGTGTAAGAGTGGAATGGTCTTTTCGAAATATTAATCAAGCCTATGAAAAGCTAATACAGATTTCCTCAGATTTACCTAGAGTCACGGTTATTGAGAGTGATAAAGATTATTGGCATGGAATTGTGAGGAGCTTTGTTTTTAGATTCCCAGATGATCTTGAGATTCTTCGAATTCCTTCAAAAAACATAATACAAGTCAGATCAGCTTCTAGAATAGGTTTGGGTGATCTTGGAGTTAACCAAAAAAGAGTAAATGAATTGTTCTCCAAATTGAATCAGTCTATATAGAAAGATTCTTTTTTGATTAGGTATAAAAATTTAATCTTCAGATTGTGATGCTTTTAATGCTTGTATTGCCATGTTTATATGTGCTTCCATAGCTCCTAGAGCAAGCAATGCATTTGGTTCTTTCAAAGTTGATAAATATTCTTTATCGCTACGAATATTTTTAATTAGTTCATTACTCACTGACAACCAATGCTCTAGCGATTTCTCAAGCTTGCTTTCTAGCTCTAATGATTGATTTTCATTTTCAGTGTCTTTTAACCCTTGTAAATCTTTCTTGGCATTACATAGAAGTTTGTTGAGCTTTTTATAGCCTATAGATTCTGGGATTGGAGGGGTTTCATTCACAATCATCAACTAGTCTGGTTTAAATATATCTTTAAATAATAGATTTTGCTACTTCAGATTTGGAGTGATCACCGTCCAATATGAATTGTGCTTGAAGATTTTATTATATTTCTTGTAGAAGTTAGCCAAGGAAGTATCTTTTATAATTTGTAATTGATTGAAGATTCCTTTATTAGTTTTTTAAAATGATCACCTCTTTCCTCGAAATTACTATATTGATCGAAGCTTGCGCAACCCGGTGAGAATAGTATGCTTTTTGCCCTAAATTTTACACCAAGTTTTATTGCTTTATCTACAGCTTTGTCTAGCTTTTCGTAGCACACAATTTCCCCTCTAAAACCATGGCTTTTAATTAAATGTTGTAATTTAACTCTGCTTTCCCCAATAAGTATAACAGCACATACTTTCTCTTTAATTTGATTAATCCAATCAAGATAAATGCCTTGCTTCGATAGTCCACCCGCTATAAGTATTACAGGAGCTGAAGTTGCCTTGAGGCCTATTTCTGCAGAGTCGAAATTGGTAGCTTTGCTGTCATTAAAGATGTCTATGTCTATTATTTTATCAACCTTTTCAAGTCTATGAGTTATCCCTGCGAAACTAATTAAGGCATTTTCTATTGCCATTCCGGACAGACCAATTTTTCTTGCAGCAGCTGAGACTAAAAGAAGGTTTTGTAAATTATGATCTCCTGGTAATTGAAGTGCTGAAGAGTGAAATAATTCATTTCCTTGTTCTATTACCATTCCATTTGATGATATCCAAAAATCCAATTGATTTATATTTGAATTATATTTTTGAGCGCTAACCCATAATCCCTTGGGAAGATTTAATCGGTTTTTTGATAAATATTTATCATCAGCATTATATATTCGGATTGATGAGTTTGCGATGAGTGTTCTTTTGATGGCAAAGTAATTCTCTAGAGACCCATGTCTTTCTAGGTGATCGGGAGTCAAAGTAGTCCATATTCCTATTTCTGGAGATATCTCAGGAGCAGTTTCTATTTGATAACTACTGAGTTCCATGATCAGCCATTTTGGCTTGTGTTTAGTCGATTTTCTTAGAGCTAAAGCAATTTCGGTAGCTGCCTTACCTACATTTCCACCAATTGTTGATTCAATAAAACTGTTGTTAAGAACATGGTTGAGCATGTGAGTGACTGTAGTTTTACCATTAGTTCCTGTAATGCCTACCCAAGGAGTATTTTTTAGCGCTCTCCAAGCAAGGTTGATTTCAGATTCAACAATTATTCCTCTTTTTCTTAGTTGATTAAGGGTTGGATGATCCCAAGGAATTCCAGGACTAACGATTACTAAAGCAAGTTTTTCTAGAATTGGTTGAAAGCTTGAAAAATTTAGAGGGACACCAAGGTTTACTTTTATCCCTTCCTTTTCCAAATTTCCAGATAATTTCCCAAAGGATGCTTTCTTAGACGATTCAAATATTTGGACTTTTTCACCTTGATCGTTTAGATACCTGGCGGCGGCCACGCCTGAACGCCCCAAGCCAATGGCTACGGTTATTGGAGGTGGATTCTCAAATTCTTTCACAGGGAATGGGCGATACTGGAATCGAACCAGTGACTCCTACCGTGTCAAGGTAGTGCTCTACCTCTGAGCTAATCGCCCGAAATTAAAGCCATTAAATTTATGGCTCAAATTTAAGGCTCTTATACAAATAAGCTAGCAGTAAAGGCTTTAAGAGTTTTTATTTTCTTATTAATTCCACTCTCCATCTATCTTTTTTAGTGATCTCAAGATTAAGTACTTCTATACTTCCTTTCCCTTCAAGGTCAACCCGATCTCCTATTGTCAGTGCACGACTAGCATTATTTATTGTGTGCCAGTTTAGCCTTACTCTTCCTTCTCTAATTTGAGAAATGATTTTAGCCCTTGAAATCCCAAAACCTGCAGAAGCAATAGCATCCAATCTTTTTGAAGCTTCAACTGATGTAATTTTTTTAGGGTTACGTTGAAAAGGAATTCTAAGGTCTGTTAGGTCGATTGATTTGTATTTGATTTCTACATCTCTTATAAAGCCTTGATTGTTTTGGAGAAGCTTTAATGCTTCTGGAGTGCACATTGCTTGGGCGCCTCTATCCCCTGTAATCCAAAGGTCACCAATTTCCTCTGCTTTGACACCAGTTTCAGCTATAGACTGGCGGAAATCTTCAGGCTCAGTTCTATCAAATAAGAAATTACCTTCAATTTTAATAGCTTTGATTGGTACATTCTCATCATTCAAGAAGGTTTCATTTTGCTGTCTTTGTAAGAGAATTCTTTTCCGTTCAGCATTGGGATAACCGCCATTTGAGGAATAAGAGATATCTGCAATCTCTTTAAAAACGTTTTTTATTTCTTCCTGAACTGGAGCACTAAGAAATGATGTCCAAATGGGAGTCCAAGTCTTTAGAACATGTTCGGTTTCGATAAGAAGTTGTTCTATTTTTTTAGGATAGATACAACCTTTTAGAAGCTTTTTTCTAGAAAGTTTCAAGTTACATTTAGATTGACTATTTCTATTGGTTCGATTTCTTTAATTAATTGCCATGGCACTTCAATTTCAAAAGGGGTTTCTAGAACAACTAGCCAGAGTCCTTGCTCATTGCGTTTCCGAAGACTTTTAAGTTCATCCTCAGAAGTATTTACACTCCTAGCGGCAAAAAAACTTCCTATCCATCCAGAAGTCATGCCAAGAAGACCTCCTGTAAATGTTTCTCCCAAAGGATTTATGCCAAACTTAGAGAAGGTGTTCAGATTTGTCATCCCCGCGAAGGTTAAACCAGCTATAAATCCAAAAGGCATTAACCATAGGGACATTTTTTTTTGCCGTTCTTTTTGAGAAAGCTTTGGATTAAATAATTTCACATCTTTGAACTTGAACGTCTTTGGTAGTCCATCCTTTAATTGTTTTGGAGGGTCTTTAGGATTGACTTTGTCTTTCGCAGATGGCTCTATGACTTGAAAATTTGTTATTAGGGTTGAGTTGGATTTTAATTTCTCCAAAAGTTCATATGCTGTTTCTTGGTCTTTTAGTACAAGGATGCAAGTGGCCACAAAAACTGTCCTCAATTGTTTAAATTCTGACCTATTTGATAGAAAACGGATCAGTAACCTTTTGCTTATTAAAGTTTACTCAGGCATAGTTTCGCCTTAAATGACAAAAGTTCTAGTTTCAGACCCAATAGACCATGCGGGCATAGACATCCTGAGTCAAGTCTCTCAGGTTGATCAACGTTTAGGTCTTTCATCCAATCAGCTAAAAGAAATTATAGGAGACTATGAAGCTTTAATGATTCGTTCAGGTACTCAAGTCAATTCTGAAATTATTGAGGCTGGAGTCAATTTAAAGATTATAGGTAGGGCTGGTGTTGGTGTAGATAATGTTGACGTTCCTGCCGCTACGAAGCGTGGAGTGATCGTTGTAAATTCTCCTGGAGGCAATACTATTGCTGCTGCTGAGCATGCTCTTGCTTTACTCTTGTCTCTATCAAGGAATATTCCTCAAGCACATTTAAGTACTATCTCGGGAAAGTGGGATAGAAAGAAATTTGTTGGTAACGAACTTTATAAGAAAATTTTAGGAGTGGTGGGCCTTGGGAAAATCGGCTCTCATGTTGCAAAGGTTGCAAATGCCATGGGAATGGATGTTATGGCTTTTGATCCTTTTGTTTCTGCAGAACGAGCTTTACAGATGCAGGTAAGACTTAGTTCTATAGATGATCTTTTTAAAGAGGCTGACTTCATAACTCTTCATTTGCCTAGGACTTCAGAAACAGAAAATCTAGTTGACGCTAAATTGCTTTCCTCTATGAAGCAAAATGCGAGATTGGTTAATTGTGCTAGAGGCGGAATAATTGATGAAACTGCACTTGCAGAGGCATTGAATTCTAATGTTATTGGTGGTGCTGCTTTAGATGTATATTCTCAAGAGCCTTTGAAGAATGACTCTCCATTATTGAATGTTAAAAATAATCTGATCCTTACACCTCATTTAGGGGCATCTACTGCAGAAGCCCAACAGAATGTTGCTATAGATGTTGCAGAACAAATTAGAGATGTTCTTTTAGGCCTTCCTGCAAGAAGTGCTGTGAATATACCAGGCCTTTCAGCAGAAATAATGGATAGTCTTAAACCTCATTTGCAACTTGCTGAATCACTTGGTTTATTAGCCAGTCAAGTTTCAGGAGGTCAGATTCAGAAAATTGAAGTCAAGCTTCAAGGTGAATTTTCCCAACATCCTTCCCAGCCATTGGTAATAGCAACCTTGAAAGGATTGCTTTCTAGTGCCCTTGGCAACAGGATTAATTACGTCAATGCTTCTTTAGAAGCCCAAGGTAGAGGAATAAGTGTTGAGGAAGTGAAAGATGAAGCCAGCCCTGATTTCCCAGGAGGTTCACTACAGCTAAGAACCTTTGCGGACAAAGGTACTAATAGTGTGACTGGAACAGTTTTAGCTGATGGGGAATTGCGAATTTCTAGCATTGATGAATTTCCAATCAATGTTTCTCCTAGCAGGTACATGCTTTTTACAAGACATCGAGATATGCCAGGCATTATTGGGAAATTAGGTTCATTACTTGGGACTCATAATGTCAACATTGCAGCTATGCAGGTTGGAAGAAGAATAGTTAGAGGAGAGGCTGTAATGGTTTTGAGTATTGATGATCCAATCCCATCAGAACTTTTGACCTCTATTCTCGCGGTCGAGGGAATTAATCAAGCCCATGCAGTTACCTTTTAATTATTAGTCTTCAGTTTTTAAGGAAGTGATTCAATCAACTGAGTTTTTTTGGTGGAAATTCGAATTAGTTTTCCCCCCTGATGTTGAGGAAAGTTTTTTGTGGTTTTTAAATATGGCTGGAATAAAAAGCTATGCAATTGAAAGATCCCCAGATAATTTGCAAGATCAAACTCTTATGGTTTGGTTGCCTTCCCACGAGTGGTTGAAAAAAGATAGAGAAGAGTTTGAGAATTCTTTGTTGGCTTTGAATAAGGCTTTTCGGGAAGATGTCTTGAATACTAAATGGGAAAAAATTATTGATGAAGATTGGAGCTCGAGCTGGAAGAAGTTTTGGAAGGCAGATCCAGTTGGGTCGAAGATTTTAATTTTGCCTTCTTGGTTAGAGTTGCCTGACATATATTCCAATAGAATTGTTATTAAACTGGACCCAGGTAGTGCATTTGGAACAGGCAGCCATCCAACTACTCGTCTCTGTTTAGAAGATCTTGAACGTAACCCGCCTTTAGGCAAGAAAGTTGTTGATATTGGATGTGGAAGTGGAGTTTTGGGAATAGCTGCAATTAAATTAGGTGCTAAAGAAGTTAGGGCTATTGACATAGATTCTCTAGCTGTAAGAGCGACTTCTGAAAATATAGTGTTGAATAATCTCAGTCAAAAGCAATTAAGTGTTTCTCTTGGATCTATTGAGAATTTGGCGAATCAGTTGAATCCTTTAAGTGCTGATTTACTGATTTGTAATACACTTTCTCCAGTCATTAAGGAGTTGGCACCTTACTTCTTTAAACTTACTCATTCATATAGTCGGCTTTGTTTAAGTGGATTATTGGTTGCTCAAGTTGAGGATATAACGAATTTTCTCTCTATATTGGGTTGGGAGCTAATTGACTCTTATTCCAGCGATAACTGGGCTTTAATACGCCTATGCAGAAATCACCCTTAAAAGCAACCATTGATAAGTCAATCTTATAGGTGAATGCTTTTTGATTGGCTTGATTGTTATTTTTGACAATTGAGAGCCACATTTGACCCAATACAGTGTAAAAAGGGTTCATCTCGAGGTAATATTTTTTACCTCCAATTCACAAAGTCCCCCTCTTGTATACCCCATGGCTTCTTATAAAGTCACCCTCGTAAGCGAAAGTGAGGGTTTGAATCAAACCATTGAGGTCCCTGATGATCAGTACATTCTCGATGCTGCAGAGGAGCAAGGGATTGATCTCCCTTATTCATGTAGAGCAGGTGCTTGTTCTACTTGCGCAGGAAAAATAACCTCTGGGAGTGTAGATCAATCTGATCAAAGCTTTTTGGATGATGACCAGCTTGAAGCTGGATTTGTTTTGACTTGTGTCGCTTATCCAACTTCTGACGTGACCATTACAACTCACGCCGAAGAAGAGCTTTACTAACTGTCTGTTTCTTTCAGAAAGTTTTTTTAATACTTGCTAATCAAGCTTAAATCAGTCACTCTCAATGGGTGGCTGATTTTTTTTGATCAAATTTACTGTTATTTATTTGTGAGTCCTGAATCATTTCCCCAAAAAAAGCAAGAAAATATTATGGAACACGGTAGCGTGCATCCTAGTGAGGGAGGACATTTCAGCTATCGTATTGTTGGTCCCTGTTGCAGGCTTTTTGATAGAGAAGAACTTCCTTGGCCTTGTTCTCGCTTGGCTTGGAGGAGTAAAGAGCCAAGCTGGAGGAGGATTGGTAGACGCTTTGTACCTGACATTGCGGCAAGACGGTGCCCATCGTATTCAGTTGATATCCTTCAGCCAGGATCGAAACCAATATCAACAATATTGACCTTTTTTTCAGCAAAATTTAAACCGCCAATGCAGGAGTGGTGGTATAGCAAGCATCCGCGTTCTAAAGAACCTTCAAACCTATACCCTGATTTGTGAGCTCTGCTTAGAATTTTATTTCTTTCAGCTAAAATTGAATGCTTTTCTAAAGAAACTAGTCTGGGTAAGCTTTTTTGACTTTTAGGCTTGGTTCTAGAAAATAAATGAAGATGAAGAAATAAAGCATCATTGAGGTTTGGAGTAGTTCTCATCATCGATTGCTGAGATACTCATCAAATAAGCTCAAATTTAAGAATGAACTTCGACTATCACGCAGTTGCAGCACTTCTACATACTGCTATTCCTTTAGCTGCAGGGGCCGCGGGTGTTGGATATTACATTTTGCGATCTAAAGGACAAGGCTTTGCTACTGCTCATTTGCTAGTAGGTGTACCAATGTTTGCTGTTGGAGCTGCTGCAGCTGCCTTTTATTACATTACAGCTCCATAGCTTTTTACAATAGGTTCTTTGATTTATACATCACAAAAAAACGGGGTCTTAAATTTAAGACCCCGTTTTTTTGTGATTAGCTTAGATGTATTAGCTAATACCAGGATTGAACTTATTTTGTTCTTCAGAGGCAGGAACGTAACTTTGATTTAGGCCTCCACATTCGAGACTCTCAGCAGTTTGACCAGTAGCTCTTTCACACAGTGATTTGACTTGAGGTAAGTCTAGAACTGCATTAGTGAAATTTGTACCATCAATTACTGCTCCATCAAAACGACTTTTTAATAGTTCTGCACCACTAAAGTTTGCATTTGAAAGATCAGCATTGTCGAAGCGCGTTGCATATGCAATTACATTTTGCATATTTGCTCCACGAAGATCTGCTTTTTGAAGATTGGAGACGCTGAAATATGAACCACTTAAATCTGCGTCACCTAGATCTCTACCTGAAAGGTCGTATTTGACATATTCAGTATTCTGTAGGTTTTGGCCGTGAAGACTTGTATCAAGCGCATCTACTGAAGATGGGTCGCTTGGATATAAAGCATTTACTGCAAGAGGACTTACAGTGAGGCCGATAATTACTGGTAATAGAATCAGTAATTTTGAGAATGATCTTTTCAGAGAAGAAATAAGAGAGGCCATTGAGGACACCAAAGACTTACGGAAACAACCGATGAAACATATTCTTTCATGATGTGGGTTTAGTGTGCTCAGGTATCACGAACTGTTGCATGCTTTTGTATTTCAATTTGAAGAAAATCCTTTGCTAGCAGGGTATTAGGAAAAATCGACTTTGCTTCGGATAACAGATCATTGGGAGAAATGCGATTACCTGGGGCATATCTTGGGCTTAGATGTGTTAGAACCAGCTGCCCTACATTGGCTTCAGAAGCAATTTGAGCAGCCATAGTGGAAGTGGAATGTTGTCTTTGATAAGCCAAATCTGAATCTTCATGAGAAAAAGTTGCTTCATGAATTAGTAAATCTGCACCATTGGCTAGTTTTAGGGCTGTTTGAGCGAACATTGTGTCTGTGCAGTAAACAAAACTTGCACCTTTTCTTTGTGGTCCACAAAAATCATTCCCATTAAAAATGCGACCATCTTTCAGTTTGACAATTTGACCTTTTTGTAATTGAGAGTAAATAGGCCCAGGAGGAATTCTCAAGGCTTTTGCTTTCTCTACATCAAAACGACCAGGCTTTGCTTTCTCATCAACTCTGTAAGCAAATGCCGGCACTCTATGTATTAAAGGAGTACATGTAACAAGAAAATCATTATCTTCAAAAATAATTTTATTTTCTGCTGATTCGAGCTCTAAGCCATGAATTTTCATCGGATATGAAATTCTACTCGAGCTGCTTTTTAAAATCCCATCAAGAAAACCCTTTAAGGCTGAAGGTCCATAAAGATCTAAGCCTAAGGAATTTCCTGCTAATCCCAAGCTTGCCATGAGGCCAGGGAGGCCATATATGTGATCACCATGCATATGCGTGATGAAAATTTTCTTAAGCTGAGAGGTTCTTAGATCGCTTCTAAGGAATTGGTGTTGGGTACCTTCTCCACAGTCAAATAGCCATAACTCTGAACGCTGAGGAAGCCTTAAAGCCAATGCAGAAACATTGCGGCTTCTAGTTGGCACTCCTGAGCTTGTTCCTAGAAATGTAATCTGCAAAGCAAAAGGGTTTTAAATAAAGAAAAACTTTCATGTTTTAACTTGTTTTGACTTTACATAAAACTGTCGAGGAGGCAAATTAGATTCTTATATTAGAAAAATCGCGATTGCCTTGGTTTTGAGGAAGTTGCCAAGAAAAATTTTATTGGCTATTTCTTTTCTTGCAATTGTTTTGCAAGAAAGGGGGTTTGCTAAGTCAGAACCAATAATTCGTGTTTTAGTTTTGGATGCTAAGAAGATTCACCTTAGAGCTGATCAATCGCGACCTCTTATTGTTAAAGGACTTGGATTGAATCGGAAATCTATTAAATCGCTACATTTAAATGTGAATAATGGGAAGTTGAGGTATTCATTTAACAGAGATTCTCCTCAATGGATAAGCCTTAAAAAAGGTCAAGAGTTGTCCGTTGGGACAAGGGACCCAAGGGGAATTTGGTTAGGTAAACGTAGATATGGTGGAAGACTAAGAATTTTGAATAGTGATTCAACTATAAAAGTAGTTAATTATTTGGGCATAGAGAAATACCTCAAAAGTGTTGTAGGGAGTGAAATGCCAAAAGATTGGCCTATAGAAGCTCTGAAGTCTCAAGCTATAGCAGCAAGAACTTATGCATTACGTCAGTTAAAGAAAACAGGTGAGTATGATCTAAATTCAAATATTTCTAATCAAGTTTATTTAGGTGTAGAGGCTGAAACAAATAGAACGCAAGAAGCTGTTAATAGGACTAGGTCTTTGGTATTAGTTGATAAGGGTAGATTGATAGAGGCTGTTTTCCACAGTGGTTCTGGAGGGGAGACGGAATCCAGTTATTCAGTTTGGGGCAAACATAGGCCTTATCTAATAAGCGTTCGTGATTATGATCAAGATAGTCCTAATTATAAGTGGCAAAAACATTTTTCTCAAAAAGAGCTTCAGAATTTATTCTTTGACTTAGGAGGGCTTAATGCAATCCGTATTGTTGAACAATCAAGTACTCAAAGAGTTAAAAGAGTTAAGATTTATGGTCCTAAAGGAATAACTTATCTTTCAGGCAAGGAAATCAGAAGCCTTTTGAATTTGAAAAGTACTCTAGTTAAATTTAAAATGATTCCCTCTTCATTTATTCCTAATCAGAATGATAAAGAGTTTTTTAATGATATAAAGAATGATGCGATATATAGGAAAAATTCTACTTCTATAATCAACAACTTGTTGCAATTGCCAAACGTAACTTATGGTGATTCTCTATTAGTTAACGGTAATGGATCTGGACATGCAGTAGGAATGAGTCAATGGGGAGCTAAATATTTGGCTGAAAGAGGAGCAAAATATAGAGAAATTCTGCGACACTTTTATAAAGGTACTAAGATTATTAGTTTTTCACTTAGATAATCTTTCTAAGAACTTATTCTTACCCATCTGCATTAAAGACAATCTTTGGTTCTATTTTAAATGGCTCATGATGCCATCGTGCTAAACCTATAAGATGGTTTTCATTATTAATAACTGTAAGGAACGTTTTGGGAATATCTTTATCATCTTCTATTAAATATAATGGATTTTTAAGCCTACTTTTTGAAAGTATTAGGTGCTTACCTTTTCTCCAAGATGAGAGCTCATCAATTGTCATTAACTTTATGCTTGGCAAATGACTTAGTGCTTTCAATGGATCAATAATCATGGGCTTATTTAGGTCGTTATTTTTATCAAGATCAGGCAGTTCTATTGCTTGATCAATATTAAATCCTAATGCCATTGTTCGGTTTAGCTTTGCCAGGGCCCCTCCGCAGCCAAGCTTTTTTCCTATATCGCGAGCAAGAGACCTAATATAAGTGCCTGGAGAACAATGAACTTCTAGATCAATTGTGCCATCTTTTTTGTTCCAGTTTATAAGCTTGATTCTATATATTTTTATTAGCTTGGGAGGAAGTTCAAAAAACTCTCCTCTTCTTGCTTTCTTATATGCTCGTTCACCATTGATATGAACACTTGAAAAAATAGGCGGACATTGTTTAATTTCACCTTGAAATTTATTTAGACAATTGAGTATAGAGTTTTCCTTTACTTGATCCCAAGAATGCTCTGAAATAGTTTCTCCTGTTAGATCATCAGTATTAGTGCTAATACCGAGCTTGATAGTGCCTTCATATGTTTTTGGTGATGGAAGGAATGAAAGTAATCGCGTTGCCTTCCCAATAGCAATAGGAAGCACCCCTGTTACAGCTGGGTCAAGAGTCCCTCCATGGCCAATGCGCTTTATTCCATATATTCTTCTTAGTCGATTAACGCAATCATGAGATGTTAGGCCAGCGGGTTTGTTTATTACTAAAAAGCCCAAGGCAATACTATTCACGGAAATTTTTTAATAAGGGTTTGTAGTTATTGCTATTTTTATTGAGATGAAAAGATATAAGTTTATCTTTTAAAGATAATCAACCGTTGTGGGCTATGCATAACTTAAACATTGAAGAGTTCCTTAAATCAGGGTTTCATCTCAAAGAGCATTTAGCTGAATACCTTAATTTGAATCTGGATGCAGTTGATAATCATATTTCATGCGGGTTAGATAAAATGTCTTCTTTACACCCTGGCTCAATGAGTGAAAAGGATGTAACTAGTTTCTATGAAGATGATGTAGGGATTGCGCATCTTTTTGATCTTGCCGCTTGGCATTTAGGCAGCTCTGAGTACATAGCTGATACATTACGCCTTGAGAAAAAGTTTGCTCATGGAAAAGTTTTAGATTTTGGCGGTGGTATAGGGACGCATTCATTGGCAGCAGCAAACTTGAAGGAAGTTGAACATGTATTTTTTGTTGATCTAAATCCACAAAATAGAGAATTTGTTTTCGAGCGAGCTAAAAGATTAGGAATAAGCAAATTTATTTCAGTTCATAGAGATATGGCGAGCATCAGTGAAGTAAGTTTTGACACTATTATTTGCTTTGATGTTTTAGAACATTTGCCTAATCCTTCAGAACAGCTTTTAACCTTTGCTAAATGTCTATCGAAGGAATCAGTTGTTTTAATGAATTGGTACTTTTATAAAGGAAATAATGGTGAATATCCATTTCACTTTGATGATCAGAATATGATTGAAAATTTCTTTTTAACTCTGCAAAGTAATTTTGTTGAAATTTTTCATCCTTTTTTAATTACAGCACGCTCTTATAAGTTAAAAGAAACAAATTTTCTTTAGGCGAGAGAAACACTTATACGCTTACGTTTTTTAAGACTTCGTTTTATAGTTTCAAAGTTTACTATTCCATCAACTAGAGCAAACAAGGTGTCGTCTTTACCTTGCCCTACATTTGCTCCAGGCAAAACAGAGGTCCCTCTTTGCCTTATAAGGATTGAGCCTGCAGTAACCTTCTCGCCACCATAGGCTTTGACTCCAAGACGTTTTGAATTTGAATCTCTACCATTTCTAGTAGAACCAGTGCCTTTCTTATGTGCCATTGAAATTAGGAAGTTAAGAAGTTTTATTCAGGTGTTTTTTCTACTTTACTAGATTTGACGGCAGTAGATGGTTTTTTTGTATTTGGTTTAGCAGAAGTAGTGGCTTTTTTGGGCTTTTCACCATTAGAGATGGATGTAACCATTACTCTTGTTAGCTCTTGCCTGTGCCCATTCTTTGTGCGTGTTTTTTTCTTAGGACGCATTTTATAAACAATTATTTTTGGCCCTCTTTTGTGGGCCATAACTTTTAATTGAACACTTGCTCCCTTTATGTAAGGCTTGCCAATAGCAAAGCCTTTCTGGTCATTGATTAAAAGAACTTTGTCTAAAGTAACCGTTTCATCTACATTTGCATTGATTCTATCAATGTCATAGTAGCGATCTGCTTCTAGCCAGAATTGTGTGCCTGAAGTTTCAACTATTGCGTAGTTACCAACAGTAGAATTTTTTGTTTTATTTGGGGTCATGAAATCAAATGACATGAACAGGCTCGGTATTCTTGAAAAATGAAAAAGGCATTTCTCAAAAATGTCCGATTAAGCCTGTAACACAATCGAAAGACAAGATAACATCCTCACTCTTAGAGGTTAAATCCGTCAAGATTTAGATATATCAATTAAAGTCTTTCTCTAGGAGCATTAAGTAATGAGTCCTCGTAAAACGTACATACTCAAACTTTATGTTGCTGGGAATACTCCTAATTCCATGAGAGCTTTGACTACATTGAGAGAAATTTTGCAAACAGACTTTAAAGGTGTATATGCTTTGAAAGTAATTGATGTGCTTAAAAACCCACAGCTAGCAGAGGAAGATAAGATACTTGCAACCCCAACTTTGGCAAAAATCCTGCCCCCTCCCGTCAGAAGAATAATTGGAGACCTTTCTGATCGTGAGCGAGTATTGATTGGTTTGGATTTGCTTTTTGAAGAATTGTCTGAAAGTGATTTCTTTTCTGGATCTCCTGACTCCGAATTCAGCTCCGATGAGGGCAAATCTTAAATATCACTTTAAAAGTCAAGCCCGATATGTCATTTGTTACTAGCTTTTAATTCTGAGCTCAGCTCTTATTCCTTCCTCTAGCAATTTCCCAATCCCAAAGATGCAAGTTCAGAAGCTGCCAACTGGAATCGAAGGATTTGATGATGTTTGTCAGGGAGGGCTGCCTACAGCTCGCAGTACATTGGTGAGTGGCACTTCTGGTACGGGAAAGACAGTTTTTTCTCTTCAGTATCTGCATCATGGGATTTGCCATTTTGATGAACCAGGAGTCTTTGTAACCTTTGAAGAATCACCCTTAGACATAATCAGAAATGCAGGAAGCTTTGGTTGGGATCTTCAGGAATTAATTAATCAAGATAAGTTGTTTGTTTTAGATGCATCTCCTGATCCTGATGGGCAGGATGTAGCAGGTAATTTTGATCTGTCTGGATTAATCGAAAGAATTAGTTACGCAATCAAAAAATACAAAGCAAAGAGAGTAGCGATCGATTCAATGACTGCTGTTTTTCAACAATATGATGCTGTTTACGTAGTTAGAAGAGAGATTTTCCGCTTAATTGCAAGACTTAAGGAAATAGGGGTAACTACAGTTATGACTTCTGAGAGAATTGATGAATATGGACCTATTGCTAGGTATGGAGTAGAAGAATTTGTCTCAGATAATGTTGTGATCTTGAGGAATGTACTCGAGTCTGAAAAAAGGAGAAGGACAGTAGAGGTTTTGAAATTGAGAGGCACTACTCATATGAAAGGGGAATTTCCTTTCACAATGGGAGCTGAGGGGATAACTGTTTTTGCATTGGGAGCAATGCGATTAACTCAACGTTCTTCAAATATTCGAATCAGTTCAGGTGTGCCTGATTTAGATGATATGTGTGGTGGAGGGTATTTTCAGGATTCAATTATCCTTGCTACTGGGGCTACAGGTACTGGTAAGACAATGTTGGTATCTAAATTTATAGAAGATGCATATCGCAATCAAGAAAGAGCCATTATTTTTGCTTACGAAGAGTCAAGGGCTCAGCTTCTTAGGAACGCGACCAGTTGGGGGATTGATTTTGAACAGATGGAAGCTGATGGGTTATTAAAGATCATTTGCGCATATCCAGAATCAACAGGTCTTGAAGATCATCTTCAAATTATTAAGACAGAAATAACAGAATTTAAACCATCTCGAATGGCTATTGACTCTCTTTCTGCGCTAGCTCGTGGGGTAAGTCTAAATGCATTCAGGCAATTTGTTATAGGTGTTACTGGCTATGCAAAGCAGGAAGAAATAGCGGGATTCTTTACTAATACAGCTGAAGAGTTTATGGGTAGTCATTCTATTACTGATTCTCATATATCAACAATTACAGATACTATTTTATTGCTTCAGTATGTAGAGATAAGAGGAGAAATGGCTCGAGCTATTAATGTGTTTAAGATGCGTGGATCTTGGCATGACAAGAGAATTAGAGAGTTTATAATTACTAATGAAGGACCTGAAATCAAGGATTCATTTACTAATTTTGAGCAAATTTTTAGCGGTGCTCCCCATCGTATTAGTGGTGAGGATTCTATATCAGGTGTATTTAAATCTCTAGATAAAAGAGAGAAGAAATAAGCTTAATTAGGTAAGCTCTTCTTCTAATTTGCGGTCCCATTTTAAACGCATTCTTTCAGATTCAACTAGAATTTCATCCGCATCATTAATGGCTAGTGGTAAGTCAAACCAGAAAGTTGTTCCTATTCCAGGAATACTTACCATCCTTATATTGCTTCCAAGCTTTTCGATGATTTCTCTTACGATGGATAGCCCAAGCCCAGTCCCAACTTCAGTATGGACATCATTTTCAACTCTATAGAACCTTTCGAAAATTCTTAATTGACTATCTTCTGATATTCCGCAACCTGTGTCTCCAATTTCAATTCTTAATCTTGGGAGTGGATATATAATTTCGCAAGAAGGGGCATCTTTTTTGTCGATCTTTGGGGAAGAAGTAATACATGTATCAGGCCAAGTATATGCTCTTAAAACAATTTTGCCGCCAGCAGAACTGAATTTTAAAGCGTTGCCAATTAAATTATCTAAAACTTGTAAGAGTAAATCCCAGTTGCCGAGTATTAGCTCCATATTTTCTTCTATTTCTTGAGAGATTTCCACTTTCTTATCTTCAGCATTTAGTCTATATGTCCTGACTGTTTGATCTATGGCAGGAGCTAGATTAATTGCTTCAAAATTTACATTGCCTGCGGTTTCTATTTTTGATAAATCTAAAACATCATTTACTAATCTTGTAAGTCTATCAGTTTCAGAATTCGCTACTTCTAGGAATTCCATTTTCTCTTTATGATCAAGTTTATCATCAAGATCATGAAGTGTTTCAACATAACTTTTTATGTTAAATAAGGGTGTTCTTAGTTCATGTGAAACATTACTGATAAATCTCCTTTGAATAGCATTTAGTTCAACTTCTCTAGTTAAATCTTGAATTGTTATTGCGACTCCTTTTAAGGTCGAGCCACTGGAATCTCTTACTGATTGTAAGACAATTCTTAGTGTTCTTGCAGGTTCGCCTGTGCTACACCTTAACTCGTCACTTTCACACAAGTTATTTAATATTGAAGTGATATTAGGGTGTAATTCATTAGCGATTAACTCTGGTAATTCATCTAGTAAATCTTGAGACTCTAAATTACGTCCTTCCCACCTAAATAATCTTCTTGCAGTTGGATTTACTAATACAATTTTACCTTTTTCATTAAGTAAAATGGCACCATCTGCCATAGTTGCAATTAGGGACTGTTGCTTAACTTGTGCAGCTCTTAGCTCTTCAATATTAGCAGCATCATAATCTTCAAGTTGAGAAGCCATGTTATTAAAACCATCTAGTAGTTCTCCTAGTTCTCCACTCATTGGCAAAATAATTCTTGATTTAAAATTACCTTTGGCAATTTCCCTTACCCCAGAAACAAGTTCTCGTATGGGCTTGGTAATAGTTTGAGCATTAAATACAGCACCAATAATTACAAGTATCCATATAGATATAAATACGGCAATAGTTATTTCTCTTGTCAATGCAGCACTAGCAAGAGCACTTTTATTGGGAGTTACCCCTAATGCAAGATTCCCTACATATTTACCCTTAAAAAGTAAAGCAACAAATACATCTGTAACCTGGCCTTGAGGAGTTAAATGCTGTCTTACGAGAGGAAATTGCGGACGTTTTTTTAACTCTTGTGGTAATTGAAGTTTTTTCCTTAACTGAAACTCACTTTTTGAATCACTAGGAGTAGCGCTTATAGGGATACCTAATTGAACAATTCCTTCAGTATCCGTGAAGAATATATATCGAATATTCCTACTTGACCGCCAAAATTTCTCTGCCACATTAAAAAGTTCTCTCTCTTGACCTTTTGCCACTAGTTCAGTGACATTGCCAGAAAGCAATAAGCCTAGATCTCTTGCATATCTAGTGTCATTCATTCCAGCATCCCTTTGAATGCTGCTTAAGGCGAAAAATGTAATGCCAGACATTAAAAGACTTACAATCAAAGTTGCAATAGCTAATAGTTTTGCTCTAAGGCTAAATTCGTCCCACCATTTATTAATTAAGGGTTTTAGACCTGGATGACTTGTTTTATCGTCAGATCTTTCCTCCTCTTGAGTAGGCTCTATTTGGTTGATATTGTTAGTAGTCATTAATAATTAATATATTGAGTCAATATTTCTGATTTGGTGGCCAATATCTTTTCTATAATTGATTCCATCAAAGTTTACTTCTTTTATAGCCTCATAAACAAGATTGAATGCATCATTGTAGTTTGCACCTTGAGCAACTATTGAAAGAACTCTCCCTCCTGAAGTAATAAGATTACCTTCTTTACTTAATTTAGTACCAGAATGAAAGAGTTGAATTGGAAAATCTTTTTTTTCATCCAGTTGAATTGAAACTAAATCACCTTTTTTTGGATTATGAGGATAGCCAGAAGTTGTAGCAACGACACATGCGCTCATTAGAGGGCTAATTTTTAAGAAAGGGGCTTTTTTTAAAGATCCCAGAGCAGCAGCTTGAAGTAATTGGGCTAACTCAGGTCCCAATAAAGGCATTAAAGCTTGGCATTCAGGATCACCAAAACGACAGTTATATTCAATGACTTTTGGACCGTCGTTGGTAAGCATTAATCCTGCATATATAACTCCTCGGTAATTGATATTTCTTTTGTTTAATGCTTCTAATGTGGGCTTAAGAATTGTTTCCTTGATATGATCCATTCCTTCTGAATTAAGAACCTTGGCAGGTGCATAAGCACCCATTCCCCCGGTATTTGGCCCCTTGTCACCTTCTAATAATCTTTTGTGATCTTGTGCTGTAGGCAAGATCGTAAGATTTTCTCCATCGCTGATTGCAAAAACCGATACTTCTGGTCCTTCAAGACATTCCTCAAGAACAAGTGTGGTCCCGGCTTCTCCAAATTTTCCTGCAAAGGCTTCTTCTATAGCTTCGCGAGTTTCCTGTATAGATTGACAGACTCGCACTCCTTTACCAGAAGCGAGTCCATCAGCTTTAACAACCAATGGTTGATTTATTTTTGCTAACACATCTAAAGCTTCTGGTTTGTTATTTGCTGCCCAATATCTTGCTGTAGGTATTCCTGCTTCGGCCATTAAATCTTTTGCCCATTTCTTACTTGCTTCTAATTGAGCACCATTTTTGCCTGGTCCAAAAACTACCAAGCCTGCGTCTCTGAACTTGTCAGCTAAGCCTGAAGCAAGAGGTTTTTCTCCTCCTATTACAACTAAATCAATTTTTAAAGATATACAAGTCTTTAATAATTCCTCATCATTTGATTCCTCTATCGCTAATTGATGACAGGAAGACTGTTTCTTTGTACCTCCATTCCCAGGAGCAACATAAACGGCTTCAACTTTTTTGTGTTTTGCAATTGCCCAAGCAAGAGCATTTTCACGTCCTCCTCCTCCAACAATAAGAACCTTTTGAAGTGAGGGCAGACTATTTGAAGGATGTGAGGCTTCGTTGTTCATAAGGACGAGTGCCGTATTTTTGAGTTTTAGCTTGCGATTGCTTCCTCATTTAAAGATATTCCCTCTTCTAAAAAACAGTTTTGCTTGGTTTCCTGAGTTTCCTTGTTTTTTGCCCATCTAAATGAGTAGCTTTCAGTTAAGGCAAGCAGGGATTAAATGGCCCCTAATCATGGCGCTCTTCTTTATGAAGGCAAAGCAAAAAGAGTTTATTACACTGATAATTCAGATGAGTTTTTAGTGCATTTTAAGAATGATGCGACTGCTTTTAATGCTAAAAAGCATGCTCAATTAGAAGGTAAGGGCAGCTTGAATTGCGAGATTTCTACAGAGATTTTTAAGTTGTTAGAAAGAAATGGTATCGCTACCCATTTCTTAAATTTAGAAGATGATTGCTGGATGTTAGTGCAGAGAGTTGATGTAATCCCAATAGAAATTGTGATTAGGAATATTGCGAGTGGCTCGCTTTGTAAGCAGACACCTATTGCTCCTGGAACAGAACTTTCTCGTCCTTTAATGGATTTATATCTTAAAGATGATGTTTTAGAGGACCCTCTTTTAACAGAAGAAAGAATAGATTTATTGAATTTATTGTCTTCTAGTCAAAGGAAAGAGATACAGAGACTTTCTTTAAGAGTCAATGATTGCCTAAAGGAATTTATGAAAGGATTAGATCTATTGTTGGTTGACTTTAAATTAGAAATGGGGTTTAACGGGAGTGGTCAGTTATTAATTGCGGATGAAATCAGTCCAGATTCATGTAGAATTTGGGACCTTAAGACCAACGATCAAGATGATCGAATTCTCGATAAAGATCGTTTCAGAAAAGATCTGGGAGGAGTCTTGGAGGGTTACAGTGAGATCCTTCGCAGGATAAAAGCATTCAATTCATAAGGAGAATGAAATCAATAACAGTTAAATTATTTCTGGTTGGGTTTATCCTAATGAAATAAATGGACGGATTTTCTACCATCAGCTCAATGAGATTATTTCGCAGAGGGGCATATGTCTTGGCTTTAGCCTTTCCTTTAGGTGGAGGAGCAGCAAAGGCAGAAGTTAATTGGGAAAAGGTCCCTAATTCTAAAATCAATTTAGGTGAGGTTGTATGGTCGAATGTGGATAACGGAAAGACTCAGAGAGAAATCGCAAAATCAAATATCAAAGAAGATTCTGTAGAGAAGATATCTCAAGACAAAAGAACACAGGAAAATCTCGATGAGATTGTAGAGTCAAATATCAAAGAAGATTCTGTAGAGAAGATATCTCAAGACAAAAAAACAGAGGAAGATATAGTCGAGATTACTGAGTCAAGTGATAAAGACGATTCTGTAGAGAAGGAAGCTGAAGCTATAAGAAAAAATGATAATCCAGTCGAAATTACAGAATCAAATACCAAGAAAGATTCAATAGAAAATGATAATGAAGCTACTTTAGTTTTAATTTCAGAAGTTGTTATTAAAGGACTTGAAAACCATCCCGATGAAGACCGTTTAAGATATGCAGCTTATGACGCTATGAACATTAGGCCAGGGAGCAGGGTTAGTAGATTGCAATTAAAAAGAGATTTAAATTCTATTTATGCTACAGGTTGGTTCTCGGGTTTAGAGATACAGCCAATTGATACACCATTAGGAGTACAGCTTTCAGTTAATGTCCAGCCTAATCCTATATTTACAGAAGTAGAAATTATACCTAGCAACTCTCTTTTAACTCAATCAATTATTAGGGATATTTTTAAAACTGATTTTGGAAAGACTTTGAATTTGAATGTACTAAAGTTGCGAATGAATAAATTGAAGGATTGGTACTCAAAAAGAGGATTTTCTTTGGCAAGAATTTCAGGACCAAACCGAATTACTCCTAAAGGTAAAGTACAATTAAAAGTTCAAGAAGGTACTATCTCAGATGTAGAAGTAGTTTTTCTTGATGAGGAAGGTAATTCAATTAGGGAAAATGGTAAGCCAGTTAGGGGTAAAACTAAACGTTGGGTAATTGATAGAGAATTATTGAGTCGGCCAGGGTTAACATTTAATAGAAATGATTTAGAAAGTGATATTAAAAGATTATATGGACTTTCATTATTTAGCGATATAAAAGTTACTCTAAAACCAATAGTTGGTGAGCCTGGTAAAATAACAATACTATTGGGTATTACTGAACAAAGAACAGGTTCTCTTACAGGAGGCCTTGGCTATAGTGGTGCGCAAGGATTTTTTGGCTCAGCTGGCCTCCAAGAGAAGAATTTGCTAGGTAGATCTTGGTCAAGTGATTTAAACTTTACTTATGGAGAATATGGCGCACTAGTTACTTTCTCTTTAGCTGATCCTTGGATTAAAGGAAATAAATATAAGAAATCTTTTCGGACCTCATTATTTCTTAGCAGGGATGTGCCTCAGGAATTTAGGAGTTCAGAAGGCGGGAATATTGCTGGTGTAAGTGATTATTATCAAGTCCCTGGATCTAGTGAAACATCAAAGGTTTATGATATTGATTATGCTCATAGTGGTATAAATGCAGCTGCATTTAGTTCAGTTCCAGCTGCAAAATCTTCTGATTCAAATACAAGTTGGTTTGATTATGAAGGGGATTCGGTTCTTCTAAAAAGAAGTGGTGCAAAGTTTTCTTTTTCAAGACCTTTAAATGGTGGTGACCCCTTTAAGAAATCACCTTGGGCTGTTTTATGGGGAATGGATTTCCAAAAAATTAGGCCAATTGATTATTCCTCTAAAGATAGGCCTTATGGTGCTGTAAGTGCTAATTATACAAATAATTCTGCATCCAATAAAGATGTAATTTGCATAGCATTTAATTGTGCTAAGGAAAATACTTTATTTGGTGTTAGAGGGGCAATGACATACAATAAATTAGATAATCCGAGAAATCCTACATCTGGAAATTACTTAAGCTTAGGATCTGAACAATACGTTTCTATTGGAGAAAACTCTCCAACATTTAATCGAGCAAAAGCTAGTTATTCATATTTTATACCAATTAAATGGCTTAAATTACATAAAGGCTGTAGACCAAAGTCTGGAGAAAAAGCCTCCTGCCCTCAAACTCTTGCTTTTCAGCTTAAAGCAGGAACAGTTGTTGGGGATTTACCGCCTTATGAGGCTTTTTGTCTAGGTGGATCTAGATCGATTAGAGGTTGGAGTTCATGCGATTTGGCTGTTTCGAGAGCTTTTGGAGAAGCTTCTGCTGAATATAGAGTGCCTATATGGAGAATGATTTCAGGGAATGTATTTATTGATGGGGGAACAGATTTAAATACTCAAAAAAATGTTCCTGGTAATCCAGGGAAGCTTCTGGGCAAGCAAGGCTCAGGATTCTCGATTGGTAGTGGATTGTCCTTTAACACTCCCGTAGGTCCATTGCGAATAGAGGCTGCAAGTAAGGACTTGGAAGGAGATTGGAGATATAATGTTGGATTTGGATGGAAGTTCTAGTTTGGAATGGTTGCCTAAAAACTACGAAGGTGCATGGACCTTAGGAGGAGCTGTTAGGCGTAGAGGCGTTTGCTTACATAGTGGTCAAGAATCAGAAGTCACTCTTCTTCCTTATGACGATATTGGATTTCATCTTTCATGGGTCAATAGATCAGAAAAACCTGTAAGACTGAATTCCAATCAAGTTGTTCATAGCGAATTATGTACCACTCTGGATTTAGCTTTTGAAAGGCTTGCAACCGTTGAGCATCTTCTAGCAGCTTTAGTGGGATGTGGACTTACTCATGTGCATATAGTTGTTTCAGGAAATGAAGTCCCGCTTTTGGATGGATCTGCTATGGGCTGGGTCGAAGCTATATCGGAAGTAGGAATGATTCCATTGAAGGATTCATCTAGCCTCTGGCCTGTTCTTAAGAATGCGTTGGTAATTCATAAAGGCACTAGTGTTATAACTGCCACACCTTCTGATCGGGTTACGCTCATAGGAATAATTGATTTCCCCTATCCTGCTATTGGTAAACAGATGTTTTCTTTGGATTTAACTCCGCAATCTTTTCTTCAAGATATTGCTCCTGCAAGAACTTTTGGGTTTAAGGATCAAATCGATCATTTAAGGGAAAAGGGCATGATTAAAGGTGGTGGATTAGATAATTCCTTGGTTTGTGATGGCAAATCTTGGATTAATCCTCCCTTGAGATTCAAAGATGAGCCAGTTCGACATAAGCTACTTGACTTGATAGGTGACTTGGCTCTTGTTGGGTTGCCTAAAGCTCAGGTTTTGGTTTACAAAGGTTCTCATGCACTTCATGTTGAACTTGCTAAATCTATTTCCAGAGAGTGTTCTTTAACAAAATCTTGTTTTGACTAATTCCCCTTCTAGCCCTGTTGTTTTAACAAATGAGGAGATAATGGGACTTTTGCCTCATAGATATCCTTTTGCATTAGTCGACCGTGTTGTGGAATATGAACCGGGTAAAAGTGCTACTGGTATAAAGAATGTCACGATTAATGAGCCTCATTTTCAAGGGCATTTCCCAGGAAGACCATTGATGCCTGGTGTTTTAATCGTTGAGGCCATGGCTCAAGTTGGTGGATTAATTGTCAAGCAGATACCTGATTTACCTAAAGGGCTTTTTGTTTTTGCAGGAATAGATAGTGTTCGATTTCGTCGTCCAGTAGTGCCTGGCGATCAATTGCTAATAAATTGTGAATTAATAAGTATCAAAAGACAACGCTTTGGAAAAGTTAAGGGAGAGGCCAAAGTTGATGGCAATTTAGTTTGTTCAGGTGAATTGATGTTTTCTTTAGTGGATTAATTCAATGATTGATAGTATTAATTCTCTAAAAGACCAGCGGCCTAACTCAGTAGAGGTTCATCCTTCAGCATTTGTCGATCCAAAGGCAGAGCTTGATAAAGGAGTTGTTGTAGGGGCTGGGGCAGTTATTGGTCCAGAAGTAAAAATAGGATCTAATACTGCAATTGGTCCCAATGTTGTTCTAGATGGAAGAGTGACAATAGGGACATCTAATAAGATCTTCCCTGGAGCTTGCATAGGTCTTGAACCTCAAGATTTAAAATATAAAGGTGCTCCAACTGAGGTCGTAATAGGTAATAACAATACTTTTAGGGAATGTGTAACTGTAAATCGAGCTACTAACGAAGGAGAACAAACTAAAATAGGAAATGAAAGTTTATTGATGGCTTATACACATATTGCACATGGATGTGATGTCGGTAATCAGGTAATTATTTCGAACAGTGTTCAGGTTGCCGGTGAAGTGGTTATTGAAGATATGGCAGTAATAGGAGGCTCTTTAGGTATTCATCAATTTGTTCATATTGGTTCTTTGGCGATGGTTGGTGGAATGACAAGGGTTGATAGAGATGTACCACCTTATTGTCTAGTTGAGGGGCACCCAGGGAGAATTCGTGGATTAAACCGTGTAGGGATTAGACGAAGAGGACTCCATAGTGATAATCCAAATGAATTTAGTCAGTTGCAAGAGGTTTGGAATTTAATTTTCAGATCGGGACACGTATATAAGAATGGTTTAGAGATCGCTAGGGAGAGAGATCTCCTTCATGCTGCGAATGATCTCTGCTCTTTTCTTGAAGCTTCCATTGAAAAAGGTCGTAGAGGACCTATGCCTTTTTTAAGTGCAGAAAAATTGTAATTATGCGCTTGTTAATAAGTACTGGAGAAGTCTCTGGTGATCTGCAGGGAAGTTTCTTGGTCAAGGCTTTAATAAAGGAATCAAAGAGACGATCAATACCATTGAAGATTATTGCGCTTGGGGGTTCCCGAATGCAAGATGCGGGGGCAGAGCTTATTACAAATACCTCTTCCATAGGAGCAATTGGGTTTTGGGAAGTTTTGCCTTATTTAATTCCTACTCTAAAAGCACAATTTAGAGTTGATCGCCTATTAGTCGAACAACCACCAGATGCTCTTGTTTTGATTGATTACATGGGTCCAAATATCAGACTAGGGAATAAAGCGCGCAAACTTCTTCCTTCTCTCCCAATTATTTATTATATTGCTCCTCAAGAATGGGCATGGAGATTGGGTGATAGTGGATCAACCGATTTGATTGGCTTTAGCACTAAAATACTGGCAATTTTTAAGAAAGAAGCCGATTTTTATTCTTCTAGAGGGGGGAAGGTTAGTTGGGTAGGGCACCCAATGCTAGACAATTTAAAAGAATTACCTCAACGAGATGAGGCATGCCAAAAATTAGGATTGGACCCTAGCTGTAAGTTCTTATTAGTTTTACCTGCTTCTAGATCTCAGGAACTTAGATATTTACTGCCAACACTTCTTAAAGCGGCTGCTTTAATACAAGCAAATGATCCTTCCCTTGTTGTTCTTTTACCTGCTGGACAAGAGAGCTTTGAGCCATATCTTGAACAAGCTTTAAGTGATTTTGGAGTAATTGGCAAGGTTTTTCCTGCAAAAGATACTGATAGATTAAAGTCATATATTTTTCAGGTTTCAGATCTTGCTTTGGCTAAGTCAGGCACTATTAATATGGAATTAGCTTTACACTTAGTACCACAAATTGTAGGTTATAAAGTAAGTAGAGTGACAGCATTTATAGCGAAAAGATTTTTAAACTTTTCTGTTGATCATATATCTCCAGTGAATCTTTTGCTAAATGAAAGATTAGTTCCTGAGCTTGTTCAAAAAGAATTCACAGCTAATTCAATTGTCAAGGCTGCGATCCCTTTGTTAAAGAATAGTATTGAACGCTCTAGAATGCTTAAAGGTTATCATAAACTAAGAGAAAATTTAGGTGAAAATGGAGTCACAGATAGAGCGGCCAATGAAATTTTAGATTCATTTATATAATGTTTATTTTCAAGCCTATTTTAAGAATTTTATACCTTACTATAATTTGTATTTGTTTATTGCTGTTTGTTCCTCAAGCAAATGCTTTAAATGATAGCGCAGTGTTTGCTGGAGGATGCTTTTGGTGCTTAGAGCATGATTTTGAATCATTGAAAGGAGTTTTGTCTGTTGAAAGTGGTTATACTGGAGGAAAGACAATTAAACCTACTTATAAGAATCATAAAGGCCATCAAGAGGCTATTAAGATTACATTTGACCCTTTAGAAGTAAGTTTTGAGGAATTATTGAAAACTTACTGGAGGAATATCGACCCTTATGATGGTGGGGGGCAATTCTGTGATAGAGGCGACTCTTATAGACCAGTTATTTTTTATAAAGATAATTCTCAGTATGACTTAGCAAATAATAGTCTTATAAATGCAGCAGAGGAATTATCGGCTTCATCAAATAATTTAGCGGTTAAAATTGAGAGATTGGATGAATTTTGGGAGGCAGAAGATTATCATCAGGACTTTGCCCAAAGAAATTCTGTTAAATATAAGTTTTATCGTTATAGCTGTGGAAGAGATCAGCGTTTAGATGAGGTTTGGGGAGTTAATGCACGCGAAGGTATTAAATGGCTTAAAAAGATGCCTTGAAATTATCGTCACTTCTTATTTTTCTATATCTGGGTTCGATTTACAGGCCCAATTGACTAACGTACGTACACCAAAGCCAGTTGCTCCTGCAGGATCAATGCCTCTATCTTTATCAGTCCAACATGTCCCTGCAATATCAATATGAGCCCATTTGATCCCATTGCTAATAAATTCTTTTAAAAAGAGAGCTGCTGTTATTGATCCCCCAGATCTAGGCCCAGTGTTTTTGATATCAGCAAGCATGGATTTAAGACCTTCTTTATAGGACGCTTGGAGAGGCATTCGCCAAAGCTTTTCGCCGCATGCACTCGAGGCGTCTTTTAATTCGTTCGCAAGTTCATCGCTTTCCACCCATAACCCCGCAATTTCTTCGCCAAGTGCAATTACGCAAGCACCAGTTAATGTTGCTAAATCTACTATTGCATCAGGCTCAAGCTTACATGCGTAAATCAGTGCATCAGCAAGAGTTAGTCTTCCTTCTGCATCAGTATTATTGATTTCTATAGTGGTTCCGTTAGAGGCTTTGATGATATCTCCAGGATGCACAGCTGAACCATTAACCATATTTTCACAAGCCGCAACAATGAAATGAACTTCTGTATCAACTGGAGCCAATTCCCCTATTGCTCGAGCAGCGCCAATTACCGCAGCACTCCCTCCCATATCGTATTTCATCATTTCTATTTGAGAGGCACCAACTTTGAGGTTGTATCCTCCTGAATCAAAAGTTAAGCCTTTCCCTACCATTGCTATTCGACGTTTTATCTGCCCATTTGGCTTGTAGGTGAGATGAATAAATTGTGGCTCAAGATCAGAACCTTGAGAGACTGCTAGATAAGCTCCCATCCCTTCTTTTTCACATTCTTTTCTATTCAGGATTTTGTAATTCCATTTAAACTTCTTTGCAATTTCAACTGCTTTTTCTGCTAATGCAGCAGGTGTTAATTCGTTTGGCGGGGCTGCTACAAGTTCTCTTGCAAGCTCTACTCCAGAACAAATTGGATCAACTTCTTTGATGATGTTGTGATTACTTTCAGGAAGCCCGATTAAGTCAATTGATTGTGGGTTGTTTTGTGGTTTTGGTTCACTTTGAAAACGAAGATCTTTGAATATGGATAATCTCATTGCCTCAGCCACTGCTTTAGAAGCACTAATAGGATTAAATGGCTCCCAAGGGAAAAGGATTCCAATTTTCCCTTTGGAGCCAATGCTTGCTCTTGAGGCAAGAGCAGCACCTTCACGCAGATCATCAATTGAAAGTGCCTCAGGTTTTCCTAGGCCAATCAAAATAATCTTTTCAAGAGATTTGCCTAAAATTTCTAATTTTATGAGTTCACCAGCCTTGGCAGAAAAATCTTTTTCTTCTACATGTGTGAGAAGTGAATCGTAGTCGCAAATTTCTTCTAAAAGAGATAGTTGCTCTTGAATTTGACCTTCTAGGAGACCAACTGCGATTATTGAACCTGTCCAATCAGCTAGATTTTTTTGATATAAAGAGATTTGCATTTGATTGTTAAGGAATTGATTAATGCTAACTGCTTTGTCTATTTAATTTCATTAGTAAAAGGTGTGCTCCAAAAACCTTTTGTCTCTTTATTAAAAGCTGGTAACCATTTTTGAATAAGTTTCTGCTCCAAATCTCTTCGGGGTTTTGTCTTTTTTGGAACATCTGCCCAGAATCTAATGCTCAATTGAGTTGTCAATCCAGCTTTCTGACAAGCTTCACAATAGGCTTGTAGGTAATTTTTGCAATCATGTTCACCTTTCCATCTTTTTTCCGCTGCAACAGTTTCTCCTATATAAAGCAATATATGAGAATTTAGAGCTTTTATTTTATCCATTACTAGATATATAGCAGGTCCATGATGAGATGACTTTGGCCATTGCCAGAAATTAAGTGGTAATGGCGTTAGTTTTAGTGGGTTTAGATGAATGCTCACTTCGTCATTTGGTATTGATTCAAACATTGATCCTTGGCAAGGTGTTTGAGAGATGTTTTGGAAAATAGATTCTTGGTAGGAGGAGATTCTTTTTTGCCATGCTTCTATTACATCCCTCTTGAATGGCAATTCAACACGATGGAAGCTTCGCTGACTTAGATAGTCTTTATCTGTAAATAATTCGCCTTGTCTTTTTGATAAGTTCATTTTATTGCGATGGTTTGGTGTTCCCTACTTTCAAAAAATACTGATTCATATCAAAATAATTATAATTGAGCTAAATTCTTCCAAAATTAGAGAATTTCGTGTTTACACACCAATTTTCTCAGGGCTCAAGAAAGCTTCTAATTATAGGAGGGCAGGTATATGGCATTTTTTGAATCTGAGATAGTACAGGAAGAGGCAAGAAGTCTTTTCTCTGATTATCAGAACCTTATGAAATTGGGAGGTGATTATGGAAAGTTTGACCGTGAAGGAAAAAAAATGTTTATTGGCAAAATGGAGTCTTTAATGGAACGCTATAAGGTTTTTATGAAGCGATTTGAACTTTCTGAGGATTTCCAGGCAAAAATGACTGTCGAACAATTAAAAACACAATTGGGCCAATTTGGTATGACTCCTGATCAAATGTTTGAGCAAATGAATTTAACTTTGGATAGGATGAAATCTCAACTTGATGACTCATAGTCTTACATAGTGATTCTGTCCATAAACCATTTCTTGCATAAAGAAAATCGTTATGCTTGAGCAGCTCACTTCTCTGCCAGACTGGCTTGCAAGGGGGGTAGCTGATTTATTCCCATTAGCGACTAATAACTCTGAAAAAGACCAGAGCCTTCTTCTAAGACTTTCACAGGCTTCAAGGAGTAATGTTCCGTTGAGAGTAAAGCTAGGTATAGATCCTACTGGTTCAGAAATTCACTTGGGGCACAGTATTATTTTTAGAAAACTTAGAGCTTTTCAGGATGCTGGTCATACGGCTATTTTAATAATAGGTGATTTCACTGCACGAATAGGTGATCCAACTGGTAAAAGTAAAACGCGTGTTCAATTATCTCCTGAAGAAGTAGAGAAAAATTCAGAAAATTATCTTAATCAATTGGGTAAAGGACAATCAAAAGAGACATCTCTGTTGGATTTTGAAACTGAGGGACGTTTAGAAGTAAGAAGAAATAGTGAATGGTTAGAAGGTTTTGACATGGTTCAAATTATTGATCTCCTTAGCAAATCAACTGTTGGCCAAATGCTTGCAAAGGAAGAATTTGCTAATCGTTATACATCGGGCACCTCAATTGCTTTGCATGAATTTTTATATCCTTTATTTCAAGGATATGATTCTGTTGCTGTTCAAGCAGATGTAGAGCTTGGAGGAGTCGATCAAAAATTTAATGTAGCGATGGGGAGAGATATGCAGCGTCACTTTTCCCAGAAGCCACAATTTGGGTTGTTATTGCCAATTCTTGTTGGCTTAGATGGAGTTCAGAAGATGAGTAAAAGTCTTGGCAATACTGTAGGGCTTGCTGAGGATGCTCTTTCAATGTATTCCAAGTTAGAAAAGGTTCCTGATAGTCAAGTGAACAACTATTTGACCTTGCTAACTGATTGTGAGATCAGAGACTTAACACTTAACGCTAGAGAACTTCAAAAATTTATGGCTTTGAATGTAACTGCTCAATTTCATGGTTTATCTGTAGCAAAAATTGCACAGAAAGATGCTTCTAAGATTGTTTCAGGGTTAAAAGAAACAGTCGAAGATGTACCTGTCTTATCTGTATCGAATGTCAATTTCCCAACTAAGGCGTTTCATTTGCTTAGCTCAATTGGTTTGTGTTCAAGTAGCAGTAATGCTAGAAGGCAAATTCAAGGAGGAGCTCTTCGAATTGATGGTAAGAAAATCCTCGATCCAAACTTTGAATTCGTTGATCAGAAAGATATTGTCGGAAAGATATTGCAATTAGGAAAAAAGACTTTTAGACGGATTTCTAATTAATAACTCACTTCATTTTTTCAATGACTCTTTCTTTTAAGCCTGAAGATAAATTAATTCTTGCTCTTGATGGCATGAGTGGAGCTGAAGTGTTTATGTTGATAGAAAAATTACCTAATTTGATTTGGGTCAAAGTAGGTTTGGAATTGTTTACTTTGCTAGGCCCTCAAATCATTAATCAGCTTAGAGATCGAGGAAAGAAGGTTTTTTTAGATCTTAAATTTCATGATATTCCTACTACTATGGGACGTGCTTGTTATCAAGCTGCAAAGACTGGTGCGGAATTGATCACAGTTCATGCATGTGCAGGGAAAAAAGGTATTGAAGAGGCTAATAAATCCGCAGTTAAAGGAGCTAAAGAAGTAGGTTTGCCTCCCCCTAGTCTTTTGGCGGTTACTGTTTTAACAAGTTGGGGATCAAAAGATTTTGTTCAAGAGCTTGGGATCCAACAATCTTTGGATCAAAGAGTCTCTTTGTTAGCGAATTTAGCTTCTTCAGCAGGTATTCAAGGTTGCATATGTTCCCCTTTAGAAGTAATGAAACTGCGAAAAGATTTTCCCGAACCTTTTCAATTAATTACTCCGGGCATTCGTTCTTGCGGAGAGAATATTAATGATCAGAATAGGATTATGACTCCTTTAGAGGCAATTGATGCAGGCTCCTCTAAGTTAGTTATAGGTAGAGAAGTTACTAGTTCAGAAAACCCTTCAGATGCTTTTAATAGAATTTGTTCTCAATTAATTTGATTTTCCAATTCTAGGCTCTTGCCCTTTTATCAATCTTATTAAGTTAGATCTGTGTCTCCACAAAACTAAAATCATTGCAATAAAACTGATCACAATATATGGGATGGAAAAGGTCTCTTTTGAATTAATAAGCATTAGTACAGGTAGGCTTATTGCAGCAGATATGCTTGCTAAGGAAACTATCCTCCAAATGCTTAATATTAGAAGGAATATTCCCAGAGATCCAAGACCTACTTGCCAAGAGATTCCAAGAAACACTCCTAAGCCTGTGGCAACTGCTTTTCCACCTTTACCTTTTAACCAAACTGGCCATATGTGACCTGATAGTGATGCAAGCCCTGCCGCAATTTGCAAGCTTTCATCTAAAAGAAATGATTTTGCAATTAAAATAGCACCTATACCTTTAGTAACATCTATAAAGAACACAAATAAAGCAGGTGTCTTCCCTACATGCCTTAAAACATTAGTTGCCCCAGTAGACCCTGACCCTATTTCTCTAAGATCTATTCCTAATATCCATTTGCCTGCAAGATAACCACTTGGTAGAGATCCAAGTAAATAACTAACCAATAACGTAAATAATGCAATAGTAGAAATTGAAAAGTCCATTAAATCAGCTCTTCTTCAAGGTAAAGTTCTTCATTGGTAGCTGCAAAAGCTAGCCATATAGGAAATTGAAGTATAGGTATCTCAATATTTCTTTCAGCAGCATCGATAAGAATTAAAGGCACTTCGTTTTCTGCTTCTAAGCGATCTGCTCTTTCAATAAGGGGTTCAGCACGCTCAAAAAGTACAACGCCACTATTTGGGCCAAAGTCTTCTCTGTTAAGGCCTAAGGCATCTTGAAGTCCGCGGCGCCATTCACCAAGTCTTTCGGGTTGGCTCGCTAAAACTAGAGCTTGAAATCGATCACCATACAATTCTCCCAGTATTGCAATCAAAGCTGCTGACAATTGAACGTTTTTAGATCTATTCCCAAGACTTGGTTGGGCACCTCTCCCACCCATATTAAAGAACCAATCTTCTAATATTTCTGCATCTTGTGCATCCAAGCTTCTTCTGAATTTCCAAGGATTTGCGTAATAGTCTGGACCTTCAATGTATTGCCCTAAAAGTTGAAGTATGAGATCTTTGTCTGGTTTAAATGTATCTGCAATTGCAGCAATTTCTTCTGCCTTTTCAGACACTGTTGATGTTTCGATATTGGTTTTATCAAGAGGGGAAGGAGTTACTACAACTGGTTGAGCAATAAGTTCAAGTTGCTCAACCGATTGACTTAAATCTTGTAGAGCTCCTGTCAAGTAATCTTGAAAGCCTTTAACTCGTCTAGCAATTGAATCAGATTGGCCTGAGAAAGATTGAGAGACTTCCTTTTCAAGTTTAATTTTTCTTTTTTCAAGATCTTTTATATCTGATTCTAATTCTGTACGTTTTTCTTCAAGATCTTTTAAAGCTAGTTGGAAGAATTCTGTGCTATTTAACTTTTCTGAATTTTTAACTTTAGATAAGTTTTCTGAAGGATATATTCTCTTTTTAGAGTTGTTTTTCTCGCCTTCTATATCTGATTCCTTTATGACTTGGATTTCATTACAATCTTCATCTGCTTTGGATTCATTTTTAGATTTGGGATCTACTTCAGTCATTAATTTATTGTTAGAAAGCGATGAATAGTTTTGATATTTTTATTTTTGTGTTATCTCTTTAGAGCCAACACGTAATTTTAATTGGGTTTCTAGCATTGTTCTATCAAAAAGGATTGGCAAGAGGTGAGGACTTGCAGTTTCTCTGAAGTAAAGAATACCAGGTAATTGAGGAAGGAAAATTCTCCATGCAAGCCAGTTCTTAAAAGGGAAGCATCTTATCTCTTTCCCTAATTGCATTACAATTAGGTCTTCTGAAGTAAATTTCAGTCTAAGAGTAAAAGATTGAATTAATAAAAATAGCCCAAAACTACTTATTGTAATTCCTATCCATGTTTGAAAGGGGCTTATTAAACTAAATATTCCTATTAATATTATTAATAAAGGCAGTCTATACATTGGCTCAAGTATTACTACCTCAGCGTTATCAGTTGGAGATGAACTTTTCATAGGAATTAGCTAAATAGAACTTTGGTTAAAACAACATCCATTAATGAAACAGTTAATAGAGTCATTACTACTGCACCAGTAGTACTCGTCCCTACTTCTTTTGCACCACCTCGAGTAGTTAGGCCCCAACCGCATGCTATTACAGCAATCTGTAGACCAAAAACAACTGCTTTGATTAGCATGAATGGGAGATCAGTTAGTACGATCCATTCCTTGACTGAATTCCAGAAAACATTAGGAGGGATGCTGTAAAAGGCCGTGCTACTGACTTGTCCACTCCATAATGCTACTGAGAAAAACAATAAGCATTGTAAAGGAGCCATCACAACCATTGCTATTAATCTTGGTACGACCAGGTATTCCACTGGATCTGTTTTTAGCATAGTTATTGCATCTATCTGTTCTGTGACTTTCATTGTTCCTAATTGAGCAGCATAGGCTGTCGCAACTTTTCCTGTAAGGAGTGTTGCGGTCAGCAATGGAGCAATTTCTCTTGCTAAACCAATTGCAAGAAGACCACCTACTTCAGACCCAAGACCTTGTCGACTTAGTTCAGCAGCGACTTGGATATTAAAAACTGTACCTGCTGAGACTCCAGTAATTAGAACAATTAGAAAGCTTGCTGGCCCTGCTTCCATAAGTTGATCAATTAAGTCTGCTTTGTTAAAACGACCTTTCGTAGTAGAAGTGACAGCTTGCCCTCCTATAATGCAGCTACTGCCAAGTCGTTTAAGCCAACGGGGTGTTTTCATAAGTTGTTTATCTGGTAAGGGCGATTGTTGTGATTAGACCAGTTTTTCATTATTAATAAACCAAGAACTACAAGCAATGTAGGTATTAGACCCATGCAGATTCGGATGGTTGTTATTGCAGTATCTGATTGCTCCATGCAATTAACAAGATCAACGCAATCATTAGATGATCGATAACCTGACAACGAAAGCAAAAGACCAAGCAACTGGACACTTATTCCAATCCCAATTTTCTGAATCAAGACCATCCAAGCTGTATAAATTCCTGCAGGTTTATCTGGATCAGCGTCTATAGCATCTGGAAGCAAAGACCAAGGGATTAAATATGCTGTTGAAGCACCAAATCCTAAGCAAAGGATTGTTATTAATAACATAACCATCTTCCATGATTGGGAATTATCTAGAATTAAAAGGCTTTGAAAATCAACACCAGAAGAAATTGGAGGTAAAATCATTGCAATTAAGCATGCAGTTATCCAGATAAATGAACCCTTGAAAAGTGCCTTAATGCGGCCATTCTTGTTTGAGTAAAGACTCCAGAATTGAAGACCTACTAGTGCACTAAGTTGAAAAGGAACAGGGATCCATTTTGAAATTTCTGTTGGTACTCTCATTACTTGCTCTAAATAAATTAGCGAAACTGTTTGCATTAATTGGAGCCCACACCAGAGAAGCAAATAAAGACCAATGATTTTGAGGAATTTTTTGTTGTTATATATCCGTTGGAATTGAAATTTTATCGGTTCAGAAGTAATTATTGGTTTTCTTGCTTTCTTTGCAAATGGAGAGAGACCCCAGCATGAAATCAAAGTGGCGCAAGTTGCTATTAAGCCGGTAATTCGACCCATTTGGACATAGCCATTGTTTCCTGACGATAAAAGCGATGCTGCTACAACAAGCCCAGTCAATCCAGCCAGAATAGAACCCGTAAACCTTGCTGCGTTAAGTCGAGTTCTTATTGAAGTGTCTTCAGTTATTTCTGTTGCTAAGGCAGCAAAAGGAAGGTTCACACTGGTATAAGCAGTCATAAGAATTACGGTTATGAATATGTAATAACTAGTTTTTTCAAATGTATTACCAGGAGGTACCCACCAAATAGCCGCAAGACTCAGCCCAAGAGGTACAGCTGCACCTATCATCCAGGGAATCCTGGGCCCCCATTTTGATTTTGTGTGATCGCTTAGCCAGCCAATTAGAGGATCATTTATTGCATCCCAGACCTTTATTACCATTAGTAAAGAACCTGCCATAAAAGCAGGCAGTCCTGCAGTGCTAGTGAAAAAGGTAAAAAGGTAGAACCCAAGTTGAGTCGCAGCCAAGCCAGTACCAGCATCTCCTAATCCATAGGAAAGCATTAACCTCCTACGTGACCTGCTGCCGAGGAATTTAGTCTTTCTTGGTCTCGTTAAAGGGGGCTGCACAAGGTAATAATGGATAAGTACTAAAACAAATTCAGAACCTATTGAATTAGGACTGATTGCAGTTTGCTTTTAGTGCGGGCGTAGTTTAGTGGTAAAACCTCAGCCTTCCAAGCTGATGATGCGGGTTCGATTCCCGCCGCCCGCTTGTTTAAATTATTTCTAGACACTTAAGGATTTGCGGTATTCATTTGATGCTAGTAAAACAAGACTTCTGCTTTCTAGGTGTATTTCATTTTGATTTGATATTTCTTTAGAATTGAGCCCATCATTCATATTTGAAGTGGTATCAATTAATTTCATCCATGCTGAGATTGGATGTGGTAATTGAAATTTCATTGATTGATCATATGCGTTTAACCCTAGCCACATTAAAGAACCTTGATCTCCTTTATTAATGCTATAGCTAATTGTGTGGGACCAACTGCCCCAATCAGGAGTATTAGTTTTAACTCCATGCCATTGAACCCAGTGGTTTTTATTATTTTGAGAAATAGAAGGGTGTGAAATTGGTGTAGTTTCTGGGCTGAAAAATTCTGAAAGATTTTTCCTAATGGATATGAGGTTTTTGACAAAATCTTTTAATTCATTATCGCAGCTACCTGTATTCCATATCATCCATCCAATAGAAGTATTTTGACACCAAGCATTATTATTTCCACCTTGACTTCTTCCCACTTCATCTCCCATAAGAAGCATTGGTACACCTGGAGATAACAACAAACTAGATAAAAGATTGCGTTGTTGTCTCTGTCTAATCATGTTTAATTTCTGATTTGTGGTAGGTCCTTCTACTCCATGGTTCCAGCTGTTGTTATGATTTTCGCCATCTCGGTTACTTTCACCATTAGAAAGATTGTGTTTTTTATCGAAACTAACTAGGTCAATTAGCGTAAATCCATCATGTGAAGTTATAAAATTAATAGATTTTTCTACAGAGTTTTTGTTGTTTTTGTAGATTGAGGGACTACCTAGAAGTCTATCTTTTAAGGCCCAAGTACTATCTTTATCACCTTTCCAAAATCTTCTAAGGTCATCTCTAAAATGTCCGTTCCAAGTGCTAACTCTTTTAGCTGGAAAGTCAGAAAGGCGATATAAACCACCACAATCCCATGGCTCACTTATTAATTTTAACTCGCTAAACAATGGATCAGATTCAATCTCTTCAAATATTGGAGGCGAGTCAAGTGGAGCTAAATCTTTGCCTCTACTTAATGCAACCCCCAAATCAAACCGAAAACCATCCACGCCAAGTTCTTGGCTCCAGCACTTGATTGATTCGAGTATTAATTGCCTAACAATCGGTTGATTTGCTGCAATGGTATTTCCACAACCAGTTACATCTAAGAATTCATCTTGTTCATTTTTGTGATAATAAATTGATTCCCCAAATCCTTTCCAACTAATAACAGGACCATTTTCATTCCCTTCTGTTGTGTGGTTATAAACAACATCTAATATGATCTCTATTCCATTGTCATGGCAGGTAGCCACTAGCTTTCTAAATTGATCTCGAGGACTTAGATTATCTACTTTTGAAATAAAACTTTGATGGGGTGTAAACCAGTTAACTGGGCTGTAACCCCAAAAATTTTCTACTCCATAAGGTGCATCTGAAGGGTCAAATGCAAATACAGGAAGCAGCTCAATAGTTGTAATTCCTAAATCTTTTAAATAAGGAATTTTTTCGATTAGACCTAGGAAAGTACCTTTGTTGCCACTCTTTAAACCAGATGAAACACTTCTTGTAAAACCGCCTACATGCAACTCATAAATAATTGTTTTATGCCAAGGGTGTCTTGGCCTAGGGTGAGCATTGAAATTGAACTCGTCTCTTTCAGAAACAATTCCTTTTAGACAATTGCTCAGATTAGGTATTTCTTCTTTAGATGAAATTCTTTGAAATTCATCCCATCCTGATATTTCTCTGGCACAAGGGTCTAATAATATTTTTCCACAGTGTTTGTTGGCATCTCCTAAATCACCCTTCCCATAAACTCTGTATGCATAATTACAGCCGATTGTTATGCCTTCAACTTCAATATGCCAATAATCGCCAGACTTATTCTCTGAATTAAGCTTGACTATTTCTTTAGGCGTTGAATCATTTGCATTATTAAATAATAAAAGCTCTACGTAACTTGCATTTGGAGCGGCAACTGAAAAATTAACCCCTCTTTTAGTTATTGAGCTTCCTAGAGGCCAAGCAGTGCCAAGGTTGATTTTGCCCACTGAATTTTTCCCTTCGACAGTAAGCATTAAATACAAGCTAATGCCATAGTTATTTTTAGCAACTTCAATTTTGGTTTCTCTTCAGTGGATTTGAGTAACTCTGTTCAACAAATTAGAGATTGGTTATGGATGTTCCCCTCCAAGAATTCTTCTCAAGGCATGGCTGCTTGGTGGTTGAATTGCGAGCCTGAGCCTGTTTTGATTGATTGCCCTGAGCTCACTCCCCAAGTAATAAATGATTTGGAGCAGCTTTCAAAAGCCTCTAATCCTAAAATTCTTCTTACTAGTCGTGATGGTCATAACAAAATATCAGATTTAAACAAAAAATTTGGTTGGCCAGTGCTTATTCAAGAACAAGAGGCTTATTTACTCCCAGGAATAAAAAATCTTGAAAGTTTTAGAGAGGAGGCTATTACTGCTGCAGGCTTAAAATTACTTTGGACTCCTGGAACAACACCTGGGAGCTGTGTTGTGTATGCTCCTTCGCCTTGGAATGTGCTGTTCTGCGGACGTTTGTTAATTCCATTTGCAAATGCTCAAGTTGGCGCAGTTCGTACTCGAAACACTTTTCATTGGACAAATCAGCAAAACAGCTTGGTTAAATTAATTCAATGGCTTCCTTCAGAACATAGACCATCACTAGCTTCAGGAGTAGTTTCGCATTCTTCTGATAGTCAAAAGCTTTTCCCTTGGACTGCTTGGAAACCCAATGGACAATAGTTAATTCTCCGTAAAGTTTTGGTATAAAGCTTTGCACCAACTTACTTTTCTATTGCCTCAATAGCTTTAGCTCCATACGATAAGCGGGATCGAGTGTTTGATGATTAACTCTTCACGAGCTTTTTCGCCTTTCACTCTCTGCTACAACACACTTTTCCAATGAACAAAGCAGATCTAGTTAATTTGGTTGCAGCTCGAACAGAGCTAACTAAGACAGACGTGGCACTTGTTGTCGATGCTGCCATAGAAACAATTGTTGACTCAGTAGTTGAAGGCAAAAAAGTCTCCATTCTTGGGTTTGGCTCATTTGAACCTCGTGATCGCTCAGCCCGTCAGGGTTTAAATCCAAAAACTGGTGAAAAAATCAAGATCCCAGCAAAGCGAGTCCCTGCATTTACTGCGGGTAAACTCTTTAAGGATCGTGTTCAGGGTTGATTTAGCTGTTTTTAAATAACAGTTAGATTATTTTGAACGAATCCAACCTTGATTTTAGGAGCCAATAAATTGTTGGCTCCTAATCTTTTTATGGATGACATAGATGTTTCCCCTGAAAGCCTGAATAAGATGCTTGAGCATGGGGATTATTTGCGACAGCAAGGATATAGAGGTCGCTTTGCTCCAACCCCATCAGGAGATCTTCATTTAGGAAATTTGCGCACTGCATTGATCGCGTGGCTAAGAGCAAGACTTTTTTCTGGAAAATTTCTCTTGAGAATTGATGATCTGGATAAACCCAGAAATCGATTAGGTTCATCTGAGAAAATTAAAGATGATCTTAGTTGGTTAGGTATTACTTGGGATAAACCAACAATATTTCAAAGCGAGAGGATAAATATTTATAGCAGTGTACTTTCTATTTTAAGAAGTGAAGAGAAATTATTTCCATGTACCTGTTCTCGTAGAATGCTTTCAAAAGCAAATGATTTACAAAATGGACCTTTTTTATATTCTGGTAAATGCAGAGAGAAAAAAAAATTTACAGAATACAGAAACAATAGAAAACCTAGTTGGAGACTTAAAGTTGCAAAAGAATTTTCATTCCTTTGTGGGGATATAATAGTAAGAAGAGCTGATGGATTAATCGCTTATCATTTAGCAACAGTTGTTGATGAATTAACACTAGGAATAAATGAAGTTGTTAGAGGTCAAGATTTAGCTGAACAAGTATTTGCACAACTTGCAATAATTAAAGCTTTGCGCCAAGGACCAATTTCTTATAAGCATGCTCCGCTTTTATTAGATTTTGAAGGAAGAAAATTATCCAAGACAAATAAAGACCATTCACTTGTTTTTTACAGAGATAAAGGTTTTTCAGCTTCTAAAATAATAGGGTTACTTGCATCTAGTCTGAACCTAGTACCTAAAGGATCTGATTTGTCTGCTCTTGAGTTGCTAAGTGAATTGAAAAATGATAATAATAATCTAAAAAGTATATTTAATAGAAAAGTTCAAGATAAACTTACTTTATTATTTTGATGAAATACTCAAATACAAGTCTGAATAAGTACTTAGGAATTAATTTTTTATTAATAAGTACATTTATTATAATAATCTCCTCCCTATTATTTGACGAGATACAAGCTGGAACTATACAAGCAATTCAATCTTTGTCATATCAATGTTTTCACTCAGATAGTAAAGATAGATGTAAAATTGCTTTAGACGAAGTAGAAGAACTTAAGTTGCTTGCGCGATCTAAAGAATATTATGCTTGCGAGACAAGATTACTTGGATTGGAATCTAGGTTAATCATGGCAATGTTTAAAATGAAAAAAGGCCGAATTTATAAAGAAAACCTAAAAGATTTAAAAATAGCATGCAGCTCTTTAAATTGAAAGTAAATGGAGTAAATACAAAACAATAAGGGTTTGAATTATTTAATTTAACTTTAATGTATTAATTTAACTTGGCTTTACTGGTAATTCTTATAATAGAATAATACAAAGCTATGTTGATTAAATGGGAAATAAAAAACCATCTTCAGAAGAATCAAGACAACCAAAAGATCCAGAGCTTGTCTTGAACAATTCCAAATCGAAGAAAGTTAAATCAAATTCAAAATCTCAACCCAACCCACCCTCTGAAGAGGTTCTTATTAAAGTAGGGGGGTTTGAGTATAAAACCCCAGGTAAAAGGCAACGCATTATTATAGGTTCAATTGTTTTAGGGTTGAATCTACTGCTTGTTTTGGCAGTAGCAGCGTATTTTTATATTCCAGCCTTCCAGCAATTTGTTTATAACGTTGGACGAAGTTAAGGATTTTATTTAAGAAAGATAATTCTTTTGCGTAACGTTAGTTCTTAATTTAATATTGACGATCTTTACAAACTTTTGAATATTGATTAGTAATTCTAAGAATGATTGAGGGCTCTGATTACTTAAATGGGCTCGTAGAATGCCTTTAACATTAATAGAAAAATAAAAGCCCTGCTAATAGCAGGGCTTTTATTTGAGATTGGCTTAGGAAGTCTTTCCTAGTTTCGACTCCTTCGCTAAATCTCAACTCCTCACAATATAATTATTACTAAAGTTTATTTTTACGGGCAGGATCAAGGTAGCTATCTCAACTGTCACAGTGACAGTTGAGATAAGGCGTTAGCTCAAAGCTAGTTTTTACAGTCTTTTGGTTATCTGGAAATGGGCAAAAAGATTTTCTTGGGAGAGTTTAAGTAGATAATGCGAGCAATTAGGCTATTGTTGCTTTTTACGATCGGAGAGAACTTTATATATATAGTTAAAACATTAAAGTTACATAGCACTTAAAACACTTGGATGATTGGACAAGTAAATCACAGCCTTCCCCACCATAAGTTTAAATAAGTACTAGTATTTAAGCTTATGGGATAGCTTTTGTTATGAAGATAGTTATTGGCATTGTTGTTTCATTATTGATTTTGTTCACGTTCCTTTTAGTCAGCTTATCTTTGAAAAGCAAATACAGATCAGCTTTTGAGGCAGATCAAGCATGTCATTTTGAGTTGAGTGCGCTTAATTCCTCTGAAGCAGGGTGTGATCATGATACGGAAACTAGGCAATGGATCCTTTTTGACTCTGCTAAATCAAATCAACCAGCAGATGTAATGAAAAGGTATAGATATTAAAAATATTAGTGAGGAAAAACTTACTTGAAAGTTCTTTTAAATAAGATTATTGCAGCAACTGAAGTTAATATGCCTGAAATTATGAAAGTGGAGTACTGGCCTAGTGATCCAGCTAAATACACATTATTTTGTAATAGAGGGTAATCAATTAGAGATCCTATTGTGCCCCAAATAATTACAGCAAAAGAAACATATAAAATGCTTAACCAGTCTTTTTTGCTCATTTTTCTCAGATAATAATAATTAATGATATAGCACTTCGCTTCAGAAGAAGCATGGAGTTATCATTAGTTTATGCCGAAAATTGAAAGAGTAACTGGCTTTCCATTGAAAATCAATTCAGTTAATATCAGCATTATAAACCCAATCATTGCAGCTCTAGAGTTTACAAGTTCTGCATTTTCATTAAACCCAAAAACTTGAGTAACCTCATTGTCGTTATTATCTACCCATTTAGCGTCTGAAGTGCCTGTAATTTCTTTGCGAGAACCTATAAGATTCTCATCGAAGCGATCTTCTTCATTCTTTTGATTTAGATTATCTTCCATGCGCATTAAAATTCAATAATCTGTCTAAATTTTATTTGTTTTTTTGTTTTTCAGTAGTTTTTTTCTTCTTTTCTTGATTTTTCTTTTATTCAAAGAAAGGTGATGGAACCTTTCAACTACATATAATCTGAAACTTGCTATAGAAATTAAGAGAACGATAAGGATTAGAAATATGTAGTATATATGCATTGCGCTATAGAGTTTTTCTCATTTTATTACTCTATTAGTTCTAAGTCCAACCTTTAACTTAGCTAACTTAAGCTTGATTTGTTTCTAAAATATTATTCAAGAAGATAATGAACCTTCTATTTTAATGAAATTATCCCAGAATGGTTGTAATTACTATTGCCTAATCAAATTTTAAACTTTAATTGTTAAATCAAGCTATTTTATAAGAGCGAATTGTTTTATTTTATTTTTAATCCCTATTAGATAACTCATAGACGAGTTAATGTCATGGGTGAAAAGAAATTGATGCTAATGCCAAATCTCATTGACTCTGCTATTCTAATACCACTAATTCCACTCCTGGCTTCCTTTTTTATTGGGCTTTTACTTGTTAGCTTTAACAGAACAATCAATAGGCTTACAAAACCTGTCTCCTTCATATTAATAAATAGTATTTTATTCTCTACAGTATATGTCTCGATTTTGTTTTATAAACATATTTCTTCTGAGTTGCAAATTAAGCCTTTGAGATTACTTAATTATGATTATAGTATAACTTTAAATCTAAATAATACCTCAGAGATTTCTATGTTAATCATTGGAATCATAGCTCTACTTGTTATGGTGGCTTCCTACCTTAGGTTGCCCAGAGCTAAAGGCTATGTTAGATATCTTATATCCTTATCATCTTTTTTTGGACTGTTATTCTTTTTCGCTCTAAGAAATAGCTTTATTAATATTGTGCCTTTTGCCTGAGGAAAATCCCCATTACATTTTTTTTGTTATTTCTCTACTTTTATGCATGATTTCCCTAAAGATATAGCTCTTGTTCATGAGTGGTTTTCTCCTCGTTCTTCTGGCGGTTCTGAGCAAGTGGTCCGTGCAGTAGATGAAATAATCTCGTCTTTAGGAAGTTCTGCAAGCCTATGTGCTCTTATTGATGCTGAAAGTATTAGATCTGAGAGTTGGTTGTCTGGACGTTCTGTAAATACTAGCTGTATCCAAGGCTTGCCGTTTGGTATTAGTCATGTTCAGAGTTATTTACCCCTTCTACCTTATGCAATTGAACAAATAGATCTAAAAGAATATCCATTAGTTATTAGTAGTAGTCATCTTGTCGCTAAGGGTGTTCTTACTTCTCCGGATCAGTTGCATCTCAGCTACATCCATACTCCTGTTAGATATGCATGGGATCAAATGGAGGTCTATTTGCAAAGATCTTTTTTGCGAAGAATTGGCTGTGGACCAGTTATTCGTTGGCAATTACATAAATTAAGACAATGGGATCAATTAAGTAGTGCAAGAGTGGATTGCTTGTTGGCTAACTCTCGTTTTACTGCTAGAAGAATTTTGAAGTATTGGGGCCGTGAATCTATAGTTGTTCATCCACCTGTAGATGTAGATCGATTTACTTTTACTCAAGATAGAGATGATTATTATCTTTGCCTTTGCCGTTTAGTTCCCAATAAGAAAGTTGATTTGGTGGTTCGTGCATTTAACTCTTTAGGACTTCCTTTGCTGATAGTTGGTGATGGCCCTGAAAGATCTTTCTTAAAACGTATAGCAGGTCCAAATGTTAAAATTATGGGTTATCAAAATAAACAAATTGTTGAAGACTTGATGCAAAAATGTCGTGCTTATGTATATGCAGGGGTTGAGGACTTTGGTATAGCTCCAGTGGAAGCAATGGCGTCAGGTGCGCCAGTAATTGCTTTAGGCAAAGGAGGCTTGTTGGATACAGTTAGATGTGCTTCCAGAGGAATTCAATCTTCAACAGGTATACTTTTCCAGCATCAAAAAGTGCAATCTTTAATAGAAGCTATTAATTGGTTTGAAGAAAAGAAATTATGGGAACAAATGAGTTCTGAAGCAATTAACGAATGGGCGCAAAAATTTAGCCATGATGAATTCTCAAAGAAATTTGAGGTTGTCCTAAATAAAGCTTGGCATGCTCATTTAAACAAATGCACTATTTCATCAAGTGATCCTTTTGAATTCAAAAAATCATGATTTTTGATGAGGATTCATTTTCAATGAGTTTTCATGAGTAAAATTCTTTTATGAAAAGAACTCCGCTGGACAAAAATAACAACTCAGATTTCTTTGAGCACTCTTTTCTTAAGTCCTCACTTTCTCCAGATGATCTTTCTACACAAGAATTGCTGGAAAGACAGTGTCGCTATGACAGAACTATAAAGAGGACTGGTGATATAGTTTTTTCTTTACTAGTAATTTTAGTTGGAGCACCTTTTTTTATTTTAATAGGTTTATTAGTTAAATTAAGTTCGCCAGGACCTGTTTTTTATCTTCAAGAAAGGTTGGGCCGTAATTATATGTTTTTTGGTTGTATTAAGTTTCGCACAATGCATCCAGAAGCAGATAGTTTGTTGGAAAATCTTTTAGCAAGAGAACCTTCTCTTAAAGCTGAGTTTGAGAAGGATTTTAAGCTTCGCGATGATCCTAGGATTACTCCAATAGGTCGCTTCTTAAGAGTTTCAAGTTTAGATGAGCTCCCACAATTTTTCAATGTCCTTCAAGGACATATGAGCATTGTAGGACCTAGACCAATAGTGCTGCAAGAAGTACAACGTTATGGTCCATATATGAAAGAAGTTGCCTCTGTAAGACCTGGAATAACAGGTCTATGGCAAGTTAGTGGACGTAATAATTTAACGTATAGAAGAAGAGTTATGCTTGACCTCTTTTACGTGAGGAAAAGAAGTTTTATTATGGATCTGAGAATATTTTTAAGAACTTTTGGAGTACTTCTTTTCCCACGAGATAGAGGAGCTTATTGATTTATATTTAGCTAAGTAATAGATGTAATGAGATTAATATAATTATCCAAAGTATTTCAAGTCTAAGGGAGAGATTTAAGATCTTCTTGATGTTTTGAATGTTTGCAATTGGCGCATTTTTGGCCAAGATTGGTTTTTCGATAGAATGTTTGTTATATGTATTTATTCCTCCCATCTGTACTTGTGCACAGTGTGCAAAAATAGCTTCTGAAATACCAGAATTGGGAGAGATGTCCTTTGAGCCTTCGCTCCATGCCTTTCTTATTATATAGAATAATTTCATCCAATTATTACTAATTAGAGGTAGAGAAATAAGAACTAACCTGCAGGGTAAAAATGTAAGAATATCGTCTAGGCGGGCACCTGACTCGCCTATCCATCTAAGATTTCCTACTTTATAACCAAGCATAGAATCAATAGTGCTTGTGGCTTTGAAAAACCAAGCAAAAGCTAATGGACCTGGAAATGTTGTTGAGATATTCCATGAAATAATTCCTATAAGCATCCAAAATAATGGTGCGAATATTCCGTCAACTGCATTTTCACTAGCTGACTCCGCTGTTGCACGAAGTATTTCATTCCTGTCTAGTTTATCAACATCTCTCCCTACAATATGACTTAGTTTTTCTTGAGCTAATTCAAGATTATCTTTAAATAAATCATTGTTCAGTGAATTAATTATCTCTAGAACACTTCTCTTTAAGCTTTTGGCTGCTAAAGAACTTGCTAATGCAAAAATAACAATTAAATATGATAAAGCTTGTGGGATTGGGAAAAAACTTGTGAAAAGCAATTGCTCAATAATCCAACCACATAGTGCGCTTAGACTAATAACAGAAAATGTTATTAGAGTTCCTCCAAATCTAAAAAATAAACGGCCTTTATGTACAGATGATTCAACCTTCTCTCTTAGAAATTTGATCAAGCACCCCATTATTTCTACTGGATGGGGTATGAACTTAGGGTCCCCAATCAATAGATCTATTAAAACTGCTCCAATGATTAGTGAGATTGAAATGATCAGTCTGTTTTAAGCCAGCTAAACATTGCTCTAAGTCCTTTCCCGACTTTCTCTATAGGCAGTAAGGAATCTTCTTCTCTAATTCTTTTCATTTCTGGCTTCCCTGCTTCACATTCAGCTACGAAATTTTTAGCAAAGGTCCCATCTTGTATATCAGCTAGTATCTTTTTCATTTCTTTTTTTGTGTCAGCGTTAATGAGCCTTGGTCCACTCACATAGTCACCATATTCAGCAGTATTGGAGATTGAATCTCGCATTGCCGTGAGTCCACCTTTTACCATTAAATCTACAATTAACTTGACTTCATGTAGGCATTCAAAATAAGCAAGTTCTGGTTGATATCCTGCTTCTACTAGTGTTTCAAACCCAGCCTTTACAAGTGCAGAAAGGCCTCCACAAAGAACAGCTTGTTCTCCAAACAAGTCAGTCTCTGTTTCTTCTTTGAAATTGGTTTCTAGGATTCCTGCTCTTGTACCTCCAATCCCTTTTGCATATGCCATTGCAAGACTTCTAGCCTGGCCAGAAGCATCTTGTTCAATTGCAAAAAGAGCTGGTACCCCTTGGCCATTTTGAAATTCCCAACGAACGGTATGTCCAGGCCCTTTTGGGGCAATCATTACTACATCAACAAATGATGGTGGCTCAATTAATCCAAAACGAATATTGAAACCATGAGCAAAGCTGAGGATTTTTCCTGGTTTAAGATGTGGAGCTACTTCTTTGGCATATATATCTCTTTGAAATTCATCAGGGACTAGGATCATTATCCAATCTGCTTTTGCAGAGGCATCTGCAACACTCATTACTTCTAGGCCATCGGAAGAAGCTTTACTTGCTGACCTGCTGCCTTCATATAGTCCGACAACAACATCAATTCCACTATCTTTGAGATTTAGTGCATGTGCATGCCCTTGCGAGCCATACCCAATAATTGCCACTGTCTTTTGGCTAAGAAGTTGGAGGTCTGCATCTGAGTCGTAAAAAAGTTTAGCCATTCTGATGTTTTTAAGGCCTTTATTAGGGCCGAGCTTGCGAAAAATAAATTATAAATAAGAAAGCTATGGGATAAAGACTTTTTTAAAATTAGGTAGGGTTTGTGTTGAACCGAATGAAAACAAATTAAGTAACTTGGGTGAAAAATTTAATTTTTTAAAAATCAAGCCTCATTTGGATGGGAAATGACTTTGTCAATAAGACCATAGTCTTTAGCTTCTTTTGCACTAAGAAAATAATCTCTGTCAGTATCTTTTTCAATTTTTTCAAAAGGCTGTCCTGTCATCTCAGCCATTGAACGATTGAGCATGTCCTTAATTCGTAGAATCTCTTTTGCTTCGATTTCAATATCACTTGCTTGTCTTTGGGATGTTCCTCCCAGAGGTTGATGAATCATGATACGGCTATGTGGCAAGGCTAGACGTTTGTTTTTGGTTCCTGCTGATAGAAGGAATGCCCCCATTGAGGCGGCAAGACCAACACAAATAGTTACAACATCACTTTTTACGTATTTCATAGTGTCATATATGGCAAGCCCTGCAGTAACTGACCCCCCTGGGCTATTGATATATAAATAGATAGGTTTTGTACTATCTTCAGAGTCCAAATAAAGCATTTGAGCGACCAAGCTATTTGCCACCCCATCAGTCACCTCTTGTCCAAGGAATAGAATCCTTTCTGCACCTAGTCTTGTGTATATATCTACCCAGCGTTCAAATTGACTTCCTGGGAGTCTGTAAGGAACGCTTGGTGTACCAATAGGCATGATGAAAAATTAGATAAGAGATTAATGTTTTAGTAATGAAAGTTAGTTAATATTTTTGGGCAAATCTTTCCTACTAGTTAAGACCCTATCTATTAGGCCATATTCAACTGCTTCATGTGGGTTCAAATAACTCATTCTGTCAGAATCCTTTGATAATTGGCTTACACTTTTACCAGTATTTTTTGAAAGTATTTCAAGCATTGCTTGTTTATTATGAATAACCTCCTTTGCGCGAATTTGTATATCAGTTGCTTGACCACTTGCACCACTTCTTGGCTGGTGAAGAACAATTGATGCGTGAGGTAAGGCTGCACGATGTCCTTTTGATCCACCAGAGAGAATGACTGCGGCTGTTCCCATAGCTTGGCCGATGCAGATTGTATGAATGGGTGGTTTTATGTAACTAATAGTGTCGCAAATAGCAAAGGCTTCTGTCTCAAATCCAATTGCATCTCCTGTGTGCCAACTTGTTCCTGTTGAATTGATATAGAAATAAATAGGCTTTTCAGGGTTATCAAATTCTAAAAATAATAATTGAGCAATAATTAGTTCAGTTACATCCATCCCAAGCTGTCTTTTCGCATCATCATCAGAAAACAAAGGAAGTCCTAGATAAACAATGCGTTCCTTTAGCAAAAGGGATGGCAAGTCTGGGGGGGGAGTTCGCATTACGGCTGAATCGCCGTAGTAAGGAGCAGATGCCGTCATATGGTTTAAATTTGTTCAGGTTTCGAGCCTAGCCACATCTAGCCAGAAGATGCTCGTGTTTTGTCAGATTTGTTGGTAGGAGGATTTTTCTCAAGTTTGCCGAATACCATTCTTCCTGTTGGAGTCTGGATTGCACCTGTGACAATTACATGCAATCGTTGCCCTAGCAAATCTTTTGCTCGCTCAACTACAACCATTGTTCCATCATCTAAATACCCAACACCTTGACTTTCTTCTTTACCTTCGCGAACTATTTTTAATAATAATCTTTCACCTGGTTGAACTTCTGGCCTAAGTGCTATTACTAGCTCACTGAGATTTAAAACATTTAGCTCTTTTACTTGAGCTACTTGTGAAAGATTATAGTCAGCAGTAATAAGAATTCCATCTGTATCTTGAGTTAGTTTTAAAAGCTTTTCATCGACACCAGTCCCTTCATACTTTGTGCTGTTTATTACAAGTCTTTTGCCAAAACTTTCTCTTAAATCTCTTAATATCTTTAGACCTCTTCTTCCTTTAGACCTTTTCTCATTATTACTAGAATCGGCTAATTTTTGCAGTTCTTCTATAACAGGTTGTGCAACTATGATTTTTCCTTCAATTAGCCCAAAGTCAATGAGAGACTTGATTCTCCCGTCTATAATTACACTAGTATCAATTATCTTGGCACTTGCTGGTGTAAGTATGCCTTCGGCTACCAATAGAGCTTCAGCACTATTTGGATTTAAAAGACGAAGGAATGTTCTGCCATGAATTTCCGCGAGATTATAACCAAGTAATCCAAAAAAAACATTGCTAAATACTGCTGCAATGGGCTTTGCAAGAAATATCTCTTTAGGTAAAGGTAGTAGAAGAATTGGAGCAAGAAGTAAATTAGCTATAATTAATCCAAGTATTAAACCTATAGCTCTACTTACTAAAAGATCTGTAGGGGTAGTTTTATTTTGCCGAGTGAACTGTTTCCTGAGTTGTTGAAAAATAATTCCTATTAGCAAGGCCAAAAGGCCACTGGCTGCAGATGAAACTTCTTTTGCTTCACTTAAAGTCGAGAACTTTTTTAAAATTAGTGGAGAAAACGCGTCAAAGCCAAGCCAACCACTAGCTACACCAGTAATAAAAAATAAAATCAGTACGAGTATCTCCACCATGGCATTAAGTTTGGGACCTCTTTTTTGATTTATGTAGCATTGTTCTTATGTAATCTATTGGTTTAAAGGAATATGCATAGCTTTGTGTATTGATTTATAAGTCAACCTGTGAATTATCCTAGAAGTGCTTATTTACATATACCTTTTTGTCATAGACGCTGCTTCTATTGTGATTTCCCAGTTGTCCCTTTGGGAGATAGAGCTGGAACTGAGAATGGACCAGGTAGCTCTTCTGTCAAATCATATTTGAATCTTTTACATAGGGAGATTTCTTTAGCTCCTAAAGTTGCCTCATTATCAACTGTTTATATAGGTGGAGGAACACCTTCTATTTTAAGTGCTGACCAAGTAGCAAATTTATTAGATCATTTGCGATTACATTTTGGGTTTCAAAATGGTGCTGAGATTTCTTTTGAAGTAGATCCTGCAAGTTTTGATACTTTTTCATTGGAAGGCTTTTTAGATGCAGGAGTAAATCGATTAAGCTTAGGAGCACAAAGTTTTGATGACAAAGTTCTTGCTCAATTAGGAAGACGTCATACTGCCAATGATTTGCTAGATGCTTGTGGTTGGATTAATCAAGCCTTTAACGAAAGAAAACTATTTAGTTGGAGTCTTGATTTAATTCAAAATCTACCTGGACAGGATTTATGTTCTTGGGAAAAGCAACTTTTGAAGGCTTTAGATATTTCACCTCCACATATGTCGATATATGATCTTTCCATTGAGAAAGGTACTGTTTTTGAATGGAGACAAAATAGGGGGGAATTGTCTTTGCCTAATGAAGATGATGCATCTGATATGTCAAAGATGACTAGTGACAAATTAAAACAAGCAGGTTTTTCTCGATATGAAATTTCTAATTATGCACTACCTGGGCACGCTTCTCGCCATAATCGTGTTTATTGGAGTGGCTCTGGATGGTGGGGTTTTGGACAAGGTGCTACCAGTTGTCCATGGGGAGTGAGGTCCTCTAGGCCTAGGACTCGAGAAAAATATAAAAAATGGTTAGAGGTTCAAGAGAATGATGGATTGGATAAATCTTTGACTTTAAATAATGAAGGCCAATTAATTCCTCTAGATGAGCTTTTAATCTTTGGACTCCGTAGAAGAGAGGGAATAGATTTCAAAGAACTTGTTAGTAGTTTTAATTGGGATGAGAGTCAGCTTGAGATTAATTTGAATAATTTAAAAAATTATTGGGCAAACTCTCTTAAGGAGGGATTAATTAAACAAAGAGGATATAGATTTTATTTAACTGATCCTCATGGAATGGATCTTAGTAATCAGATTCTTGTTGATATGTTGTTGTGGTATGAGTCTTTACTTAATTCCTCAATTGATCAACCCAACTTGTAAGTGATTCTATAAATAAGGACCTTCCATCTATAAGGGGTTTTGCAAATGGAGGCTGTTTGTCTGTAAGGCCTAGTAAATCTGCGGTTACTCTTACTTGACCATCACATTCCTCTCCTGCACCAATTCCTATTACAGGGATTTTGAGCATTTGAGTTACTTTACTGGCAACTTTTGAAGGGACATGTTCTAAGACTACTGAAAAGCAGCCAACCTGTTCAATTTTTAGAGCCTGAGTGACTAACTTTTCTTGCCCCAATGCGTCTTCAGCTTGTCGATGATACCCAAGATTATTAACTGATTGTGGGGTTAAGCCAAGGTGCCCCATTACAGGTATGCCCATTCGAATAAGCCTTTCAATAACTGAAATGACTTCAGGTTCAGCTCCTTCGATTTTTACAGCTGCAGCACAAGAGTTTTTCAGTAAGGTTCCAGCTGCCGCTACGGCTTTATCTTCTCCACATTGATAACTCAGAAATGGAAGATCACAAACTACTAGAGGTTGCTTATTTTTTGGACTTAAAAAACCTCTCCCAACAGCTTGAGTGTGATGGAGCATTTGTTCAAGAGTTACAGGCAATGTTGTGGTATGCCCATGAATGAACATTGCTAGTGAGTCCCCTACAAGAACAACATCTGCTCCTGCAGCTTCAACAATTGCCGAAGAAAGGCTGTCCCAAGCAGTGAGGATTGTGATTTGATTTCCAAGTTCTTTAAATCGAACTAATTCCTTAGGAAGCATTTAGCTTGTTTGCTAAGAGATTTGGATTGCTAAACTTTAGGAGACTCGGGCCCATGCGGCTTCGACGCCTAAATCTGGTCAGGACCGGAAGGTAGCAGCCACAAGGGATGCTTGAATCTGGCGTGGATTCCGGGTCACCTAAATTAAAGCCTTGATTTTACTGATCACGCCTAAGTTGTCTAAGTCTTAGGAATTCAGGGATACTTGCTCCAGGCTCTTTGTTTGGTGTTTGTCGATATAGAGATTGAGGAGATAATTTAGCACCTGCTTTTTGCTTGGTGTAAGGCTGATTCCCATCAAAACCAGTTGCAATTACAGTTACTTGAACTTCCCCTTCAAGAGCTTCATCAATAACTGCGCCAACAATAATATTTGCTTCTGGGTCTACAACATCGTAAATAACCTCTGAAGCAGAGGTCATGTCTTCTAATGTCATGTCTTTCCCGCCTGTAATATTTACTACGCAGCCTTTTGCTCCATCTATACGACCAGCTTCTAATAAAGGACTGTTTATTGCTGCTTGAGCGGCTTCGGCGGCTCTAGAACGACCAGATCCAATGCCTATTCCAAGTAATGATGTTCCAGCTTCAGTCATTACAGAGCGAACGTCCGCAAAGTCCACATTTACAAGACCAGGCAAAGTGATTATGTCGGTTATGCCTTTCACTCCCATTCGTAAAACATCATCTGCATTTTTAAATGCTTCTTGAAGGGGCGCTCCTGCAATTGCATCTTTAAGGCGATCGTTAGGGATGACAATTAAAGTGTCAACACTTTCTGTGAGCTTGGCGATACCTTCATCTGCTTGACGCATTCTGCGGCGACCTTCAAAACTAAATGGTTTAGTAACTATTGCGACAGTAAGGGCTCCGCTTTGTTTGGCTACTTCTGCAACTACTGGTGCTGCTCCAGTGCCTGTTCCTCCACCCATGCCAGCGGCAATAAATACCAAATCGGCACCTTCTAAAGCTTGTTGAAGCTCTGCTCTAGATTCTTCTGCAGCTTTCTCTCCAATACTTGGGTTCCCTCCAGCTCCTAGGCCTCGAGTTAATGTTTGACCAAGTTGAACTCTATTCTCAGCCGAAGATTGCAACAAAGCTTGTGCATCAGTATTGAGAACTCTGTATGAGACCCCTTGAAGATCACTAAGAATCATTCGATTTACAGCATTGCTGCCACCACCACCTACGCCAATTACTTCAATGCGGGCATTCTGGCTTGGTTGAATGCTCTCTGATCTAATGGACGAGTTTGAATTGTTTCCCATAGCCATCACCATACTCGGGATTTAGATGAATGATTTTTGGTGCATTATGACTGGCTTTGGAGATCTGTTGGGTTTTTCAAGAAAGTCTCGTCTTTCTTTAAGGAGATAAATCAGAGTTCACTGACTTTTCTCCAGATTTTCATGGCTTTGAAGAGGTGTTTTTTCTAATTATTTTTTTCATTTGGTAAAAACAATTTTGGTTTTGAGGGATTTTTTAAGTTGAGAATAATTTCGGACGTGTCAGTTAATTTATTTGGGAGTGACTTAGACAATTGAGCAATTGCTTTCAATTGCTGGTCTAACAAGTTTGATTTGTTCCCTAGATGAACAAATTTAAAAAACTCTGTTTGGAGGCTTATATTTCCATTTGGATTGAAAATAACTCTTTTAAGAGGGCTGCCAAGACTAGTCTGATTTCTCAAGAGAAATTTAATCAGATCTTTTTTGCTAGGGTCCCAGCCATCAATAATGAGACCTTTTGATGTGTTTGAAGATTCATTAGTGCCATTAATAATGGGTATCCAATAACCTTCTTTATCAACCATTCCTTTTTCTTGATTATTGCCTTGTTTCCTTAGAGCAAAAGCTATGGGCTCTCTTTCTAAAATTTGTACGTCAATTCCTAGTGGAGCAATCCTTCGACTAATTGCAACAGCTTTTATCGGTAAATTCTTTTGAAGATTGTTTTCTAGTTGTTTTGGATTTATTTCTAAAAGGGATGTTGGCAAATTAATACCCATAGCCTTAACTATTTCTCTATTGGGAGTATTTGCAGCACCCTTGATATGGATTTGATTGCTATTAATGGGTTCTCTCCCTTTCGTTACAAGTAGCCCCCCTAAGAAGGTTGTAATTGAGAAAAAACAGATGATTCCCCAGATTTGCTTGATTTTTAAATTTCCAGAATTCTTTGGCCTCCTAAATGGCTTTGAAGACCATGTCATAGGTCGCAACGAGCCTTCCCCATTAATTGATCCATCCATTGCCGAGCACGTTCAGCATCTGCAAAAGGAACATCTATTTCTTTCCCACATCCAATTAATCGAAGGCGACATTGACCTTGCGACTCATTTGTAAGAGGTGCTTCTCCAGAGCTCAAAGCCATTAATTCAACTAGTTCTAAGCGCTTAACTTCAAAAGTATCTTTTTCTTTGAAGCTACCTGCCTCGAAACTGCTCCATGTAATAATCCCATCCTTAAGACGCGCGGCTCCTGACCCGTCAAGTTTGGCTAGTTCGGAGCCTTCTGCCCAAAAACGATAAAGATTTTGCCTTCGTCTCTCAAGCCATCCAAGTGCGGTTAAAAGCACAAAAACTAAGAGTAAAGGGAACCAAAGCAAACCATGCATCATGTTGTTTTGGCAACAGTGGTTTTAATCACCATGCAAATGGAACTCTTTTATTCTTAAGCGCTTTCTATCAACCTTGCCACAAGTTGTGAGATATCTATTCCTGAAGCATCCCAAAGCATTGGGTACATGCTTTGTTCCGTAAAGCCAGGCATTGTATTGATTTCATTAATCCACAAAGAATCTTTTTCCTCGTCGTAAAAAAAATCGACTCTTGCAATTCCTTCTGCTGAAATTGCTTTGCATGCAAGGATAGATAATGATTGAACCTCTTTAGAAATTTTTTCTGGTATAGGAGCTGGAATTAGAGTTTTAGTTGAGTTTTTAGAATATTTTGAGTCATAGTCATACCAATCTGAGCTATACCTAACTTCTCCTACGCATGAAGTTTTTATCTGTTTTTTTCCAATTACAGCGCATTCAAGCTCTCTGGCTTTGATGTTTTTTTCAACAACTATGCGACTATCTAGCTGAGCAGCAAGATCCAAACCATTGAGGAGCTCTTTTTTGTCATAGGCTTTGGAAATGCCAACTGAGGATCCTAGATTTGCAGGCTTTATGAAACATGGGTATCCCAATTGGGTCTCAATCTTTTGTATTAAGTAAGACAATCTTTTCTTGTCCAATAGATCTATCGAATGTATTTCGCAATAATTTACTTGTGGTAGTCCAGCTGCAGAGAAAGCAGCTTTCATGGCAATCTTATCCATTCCTAAGGCAGAGCCTAAGACTCCTGAGCCTACATATGGTTTTCCTGTTAGTTGAAAGAATCCTTGGATAGAACCATCTTCACCATTTGGCCCATGAAGTACAGGGAACCAAATCTGTATTTTTTCAGTTTCTTTTGGAAGGTGATCTAATCCTATGAATTCAACTTGCTTGAAGAATATATTCTTATCAAAATTAGGATCTGATTCTAAGACCTTTTCTGCAATTTCACTGGGCCACCATTTCCCCTTTTTATCAATATAGATACTTATTACATCAAACTTATTGATATTAATTGGATGTTTTAAGGCATGAATAATAGTTCTTGCAGATTTGATAGAAACCTCATGTTCTCCAGAAACTCCTCCAAAAACTATTCCAACTGTTTTAATTGCATTTCGCATGTTGAATTAAGTTAGTTTCTTAGAAAAAATAAATTATTCTCATTAGATTTAATTCTCATTGTATTGGTGACCCTGTTAAAGAGAATGCTCTAATTTCACTTATTTTTACCTTAACTAGATCTCCTGGATTGTATGAGTATTTTTTAGGTCCAATCTTTGAAAAAAATGTTAATCTATTTGTTCTTGTTCTGCCCATTAATTGCTCTTGGTTCTTGGGATTAATACCTTCAGCCAAGACTTCTACAATTTGATTATGATACCGAGTATTTTTATCCTTAGCAGTTTGTTCAACTAGTAAATTCAATTCTTTGAGTCGGTCGATTTTTACTGACTCTGGAAGCTGTTCAGCCCATGAGGCTGCAGGAGTGTTAGGCCTTTGTGAATATGCAGCAGTATTAACCTGATCAAAACCAATTTCTCGAATAATTTTTAAAGTATTTTGAAATTGACTTTCATCTTCTCCTGGGAAAGCAACTATTACATCTGAACTTATTGAAGAATTGGGCATCAGCTCTCTGATTTTGTCGATAATTCTTCTATATTTTTCAATTGTGTATCCTCTTCCCATCCTTTTAAGTACTTCATTGTCTCCACTTTGGAATGGAATGTGAAAGTGTTCGCATAACTTTGGTAGCTCTGCACAAGCTTCAATGAGCCGCGTTGTGAAATATCTTGGATGACTGGTAGCAAATCGAATGCGATTAATGCCATTAATGTCATGTATAAAATAAAGCAGGTCGGTTAAAGTATTTTCTCTTCTTCCTGAAGAAGAAATCCCTGGCAAGTCTCGCCCATATGCATCTATATTTTGACCTAATAAGGTCACTTCTTTAAATCCTTTTTTAGCAAGGTCTTCTATTTCTAATTTTATTGCTTTAGGCTCTCTTGATTGTTCTTTACCTCTTACCGAAGGGACTACGCAGTAGGTACATCTTTCATTGCAGCCATATATAACATTAACCCAGGCGCAAATATTGCTATCTCTTCTTGCAGCGGTTAAGTCTTCAAGTATTAAATGTTCTTCTGTTGCAACAACCTGTTGACCATTATCAACTTGGTTAAGGAGGTCCTCTAAGCGATTTGCATGCTGAGGCCCCATCACAAGGTCAAGTTCAGGTACTCTCCTTAAAAGGGATTCTCCTTCTTGTTGAGCTACGCATCCTGCAACAACAAGCTTTAAGTGAGGAGAAGATTTTTTCCTTATCGCTTGTCGGCCTAAATAGCTATACACTTTTTGCTCTGCATTATCACGAATTGTGCATGTGTTATATAAAACAAGATCTGCGCAAAGTTCTGTTTTTGCTTTTTGGTAACCCATTGCTTGAAGAATTCCAGCCATCCTTTCAGAGTCGGCTTTGTTCATCTGACAACCAAAAGTTGTAATCCAATAACTTCCTCTGTTTTTTGCAGAGGTTGTAAATTCTCTAGTTATTGTTTCTGATTTAGTTTGTATCACTTTGAAAATGCAGACCTAAAGTTTGAACAATAGCTTTCTTAATTTTCTCCATAAAGATCACTTTTGCTTGTGATATTTCATAAGATTCTATTAAGTAAGGGCGAGCGAGGGGATTCGAACCCCCGAATAGCGGCGCCACAAGCCGCTGCCTTAACCACTTGGCGACGCCCGCCGCGTATATACAAATTTACCTAATTCACCATTGATTCATATATATGTTTGCGCAAAAAAAGACATCTCCTAATATTCAATGCATTGATGCATTGGTTCCTCGTAGCTTAATTGCTTGTGGTAAAGGTCTTTTACAAGCCCAAATAACTGAAGAAGGGCTCTGTCCATTAAGAATGCATATTAAAGATGGCTGTTTAAATGAGATAGAAGTAATTCAGCATTCCAAAGAATCTTCTTTGAGTTTGTTGCTTCCTAGACTTATTGAGCCTCATGCTCATATTGACAAGGCATTCACTTGGAAATCGTTCCCAAATTTTTCTGGAACTTATCAGAATGCATTACAGGCAAACTTGGAAGAACAAAAAGGTCGCACGATGCAGAAAGTTCGAGATAGAGCAGAGAGATCTATGAAACTATCCTTGAAAAATGGTATTAGAGCAGTTCGAAGTCATGTAGATAGTTTTGATTCCTCAGGACAACAGACTTGGGAGGTTTTGAAGAATATTAAAAGTGAGTGGGAAGAATTTGTTGAATTGCAACTAGTAGCGTTGGTCCCATTGGAATATTGGACTACTAAAAGAGGGAAAGATTTAGCTCGACAAGTTTCTGCAGAAGGAGGATTGCTTGGAGGTGTAATTGTGCCTCCCTATCACAAAGCTAATCTAAGAGAGTTGTTGATTAATTTCTTTTGTTTGGCGAATGATATGGGATGTGGAATTGACATTCACGTTGATGAAACTTCTTTGACACCTGGAGGTGGCATACGTGAAATCATTTATGTTCTTGAACAAATAGACCTTGATATACCAATTACTTGTAGCCATTTAAGCAGCATGGGGTTGCTTCCCTCCAACCCCTTGAAGTTATTGGCAGAACGTATTGCTTCTTTCAATATAAATGTTGTAGCACTCCCCTTTACTAATTTTTGGTTGCTTGCTAGATCTGACAAAACATCTCCAATACGACGTCCTATAGCACCTATAAAGCAACTTCAAAATGCAGGAGTTAATGTTGCTATTGGTGGGGATAATGTTCAAGACCCCTGGTACCCTGGTGGCAATTTTGATCCACTTTCTTTAATGGCAGCCTCAATGGCTTTTGCTCAAATTGCTCCATGGAATAGGCTTGGACTTTCGACGTTTACAACAGGAGCAGCCAGAATAATGCAGCTTGAATGGGATGGAATTATTGACATAGGTTGCCCTGCAGATTTTGTTTTATTAGATGCAGATAGTTGGGCTGGTGCTATGTCTACTCCGCCAATTAGAAAAGTAATGATTAATGGACATTGGATTGAAACAGATGATCTTTCCTTAAAAGAAGGGTTTTTATCTCATGCTTGAAAGATCAGATTTTAATCAGTTTGTAAATGAGATAAAGAACATCCCGAACTTAGAGGTTCTTCTTCGATCAGCTGAGCACAAAAGATATTCTCGCGATTTCTATGAGTATTCACCTGTTTTAAAAGAAGAGCTTGCGGGGTGTTGTGCTGATCTAGTCGTTAGACCACTTTCGGTTGATGCAGTTATCTCAGTTGCACAGATTTGCCAAGCTTTTCAAATTCCTTTGACTCTTAGAGGCGCAGGGACAGGTAATTACGGACAGTGTGTTCCGCTTCAAGGGGGGGTTGTTATGTTGATGACTTCTTTAACTCAAATAAGAAATTTTGATTCTCAGACGGGAGAAGTCACTGTTGAAGCTGGGTGTCTACTAATAGATCTGAATAGATTTTTAATTTCCAAAGGACGCCAATTGAGGTTGCTTCCTAGTACTTGGAGGACTGCTTCAGTCGCTGGCTTTATAGCAGGAGGATCAGGAGGAATTGGTTCTGTACGTTGGGGATTTTTAAGAGATCCTGGGCACCTTTTAGGGCTGGAAATTGTGACGTTAGAAGAATCTCCTAGGAAAATCCAACTTAATGCTAAGCCGGCTGAAGCTCTCAATCATGCATATGGGACTAATGGAATCATTACTTCTTTAAAATTATCCACTTGTCCTAATGTTGATTGGCAGGAAGTTACTATTGATTGTGCTGATTTTTATGAGGCAGTAAAACTATTTAAGACTTGTAATCAGGTTGCAGTTAATTTGTTTTTGTGTAGTTTGCTTGAAAACAAAATTGTTGAAAGTCTTCCAACTTGGAGCGGAAATCCTGCAGGTAAGCATAGATTATTACTTTTGGTTGAGCCAGATGGAATTAGTACTTTAGAAAGACTATCTAAATCTGTAGGAGCTGATTTTTATCATTTAGGTTCTGAGCAAGAGAAAGTTGGTAATGGTTTGAGAGAGCTGACATGGAACCACACAACTATGCATATGAGAGGTGTTAATTCTGATTGGACATATCTGCAAATGCTTTTGCCTCAACCTGAGATTGATTTAATTAATACTTTAAGTAGAAAATGGGGCCAAAATATTCTTTGGCATTTAGAAGCAGTAAGGCAACAAGGTGATCAGAGAATTGCTGCATTGCCGTTAGTTAGATGGCAAGGAAAGGATAATCTTGAACAATTGATAAATGAATGTAAGGAGTTAGGAGCAATAATATTTAATCCACATGTCATCACTGTTGAGGATGGAGGCCTTGGTGTAATTGATTCTGAGCAGGTTAAGGCCAAAAGAGAATATGATCCCAAAGGAATACTTAATCCAGGAAAGTTAAAAGGTTGGATTTAATTAATTAGGTGATGATTTTGTTTTTTATTAGATCACCTATCAAATAAAGAGAGCCAGTTACTATAGGAGGAGGTGTTGGCCATTGATTGTTTGATCTCAAAAGTTCTAAAACTTTTAGAATACTTTCTGCTTTTCTTAATTGATGAGACAATTCTGGACAGGCTTTTAAAAGTTGATCTTTGCTCCAGCTTTGATGGTTAGGGATCTGAACAATCCAAGCAATATCTTTTTCCTTTAACAAATTACGTAGCATTTCAGGAGCATTCTTATTCGTCTGTATACCAATTATCCAATGAACAATTGAGCTTTGATTTACCCAGAGAGCTCGTTCTTTTGAGAGTTGTCTTATTGCTTCTGGGTTATGTGCGCCATCAAGTATCAAAGGGAGACCTTCCCATTTTGTACTTTGAAGTCTTCCTGGCCAATTTGCTGAAGCAAGACCTTTTTTGATTTGATTATTATTTATTTTCCAGCCAAAAGTAGGAAGGGATTCTAATACTGCTTTTGCAACAGCTGCATTCTCTCTTTGAATTTCACCAGCGATACCTAATTCCCATTGCTTAGATAATGGAGAAACCCAAGAAATCTTTGCGTTTTTCTTTAATACAGTATCTTCGAGGATTTTCTTAACTTCAGGTTCTTGGTCCGCACTAATTACGTGACTCCCATAAGAAATTACAGCAGCTTTTTCTTTCGTGATCTTGGCTAGACTTTCCCCAAGATATTCACAGTGATCAAAACTTATTTTTCCCATTGCAATAATTGGTCTCCAGGGATGTGCTGTTGTTGCATCTAATCTTCCCCCGAGTCCTACTTCTAAAAGAATTAATTCAACTTGATTAACAAAAAAATAATTAAATGCAGAGGCTATTACAAGTTCAAACGGAGTTAATTGCTCAGACTTTGTAATTAATTTAACTTCATTGACAAATTTTCGAAGTTTTTCTGGTGAAATCATTTGACCATCAATTCTGATTCTTTCGCACCAGCTAACTAGATGAGGCGAAGTAGTGCATCCAGTTTTAATATGAGTTTTTGTTAGGCAACTTTCAAGGAAGCAGGTAATAGACCCTTTCCCGTTAGTCCCTGCAATTTGAATTGCAGGAACTTTGTGACAAGGGTTCCCCATTTTTTGTAAGGCATTTTGTATTCTGTCAAGTCCAAGATTCATTCCCTTTGACTTAAATGAAGGTATTAATTCTTCAAAATCATTATTTTCTTTGTAATTAATTAGGTTCAATTATTTAATTTTCTAAAGCAAGCATTAAGCCTTGTGAGTAGCGTCTCAATTTCTCTTTTTGTAATAATTAAAGGGGGAAGCATGCGTATTACTTTTTCACCAGCACCAATAACAAGCAAGCCTTCTTTAATTGCAAGCTCTACAATTTTTTGAGATGTTAAATTGCTATTTTTTTTAATTGCTAGGCCTAGCATTAATCCAATACCTCTTACCTCCTCTAAATGATGAGGATAATTATTGATAAGTTTCTGAAGGCCTTCTCTTAATTGATTGCCTCTACAATATGTGTTCTCCAGTAAGTTGCGATTTTGTATTTCTTTGGCAACAGTTAAGCCCGCTTTACAGGCAAAAGGGTTCCCTCCAAAGGTGCTTGCATGATCTCCAGGTTCAAAAATACTTGCATTTTCTTTTACCAACAAAGCACCAATGGAATGCCCTCCGCCTAATCCTTTGGCCAGGGTAAAAGCATCAGGTTCTACGTTGAAGTGTTCATAGCCCCAAAGTTTCCCAGTCCTTCCCATGCCGGATTGAACTTCATCAAACAACAATAAAATATTATTTTTATTGCAATAGTCTCTTAAAAAGTAAAAGAATTTTTGATCTCCAAGATTGAGACCTCCTTCACCTTGTATTGGCTCTATTAAAATTGCTGCAACTCTAGGCTCATCTTTCTCAAGGTTTTCATACAGATCTTGAACTGAATTTGAATCATTAAAAGAAAAAAATTCAAAACCTTCTACTAAAGGTTCAAACCCTTTTTGATATTTTGTTTGTCCTGTAGCACTTAAGGCTGCAAGAGTTCTGCCGTGGAAACTTGATTTGGCTGAAAGTATAATTGGGCGTTTAATACCTCTTTTAATCTGCCCATATTTACGAGCTAGTTTAATTGCTGCCTCGTTTGCTTCAGCGCCACTATTGCAGAAAAACACACTGTCTGCGCAACTTTGATTAACTAACCATTGAGCCAAATCTTCTTGTTCAGGGATTCTATATAAATTGGAAACATGCTGAATTTTTCTGAGTTGTTGGCTTAAAACCTTTGATAATTTTTTATCACTATGCCCAAGACTACATGTAGCAATGCCGGCTACTGCGTCCAGATATTTTTTGCCCGTTTCATCCCATAACCAGCACCCATTCCCTTTGACAATTTTTAAAGGCAGCCTTTTATAGGTGTCCAACAAAAAAGTGGGAGCGGTCGGACTTGAACCGACAAACCCGAAGGTGCCGCATTTTGAGTGCGGTGCGTCTACCAATTCCACCACGCTCCCTTAAATGTGTTTTATGTCAGAAATATATAATGATTTTAAGCTACTTCGGTCCCAGAGGAAAACTTTTGCAGATCTTCTGAGCTTTTTGTATCTATTTTAAGTTTGTTTGGACTTCTACTGATAATTGCTCCAACTTGGCTGAGCTTGTGCTCAAAATTTTCATATCCTCTATCAAGGTGATTTAACCCTTGAATCACGCTGGTGCCTTTTGCGCTAAGACTTGCTAATACCATTGCAGCAGATGATCTTAGATCTCCCCCAGTAATTGAAGTAGCAATTAATTCATTGACACCTGAAATAAAAGCAGTGTTTTCAGAAAGCGAAATTTGAGCTCCCATCCTTTGTAACTCTCCAACATGCTGCATTCTTCTTTCAAATACTGTCTCTTCTATTTTTGAAGTTCCTGTGGCAATACTCATTAGTGCCATAAAAGGTGCTTGTAAGTCAGTTGGGAAGCCTGGGAAGGGACTTGTTGACATGTCAACGGAGCTTATTTTCTCTCCTGGGAATATTTTTAGACCTTTTCCTGCTTTTTCAATTGAGCAGCCACATTGCTTAAGTTTTTTAATAACAGCACCAATATGTTCAGGAATAACAGGACTTATGGTTAGAGGACAACGTGTGATTGCTGAAGCAATCAGAAAAGTCCCTGCTTCAATACGATCAGGAATTACATCATGTACGCATCCTTTTAGATGACTGACTCCTTCTATTTTTATTTGTGAGGTGCCAGCTCCTTGTACATTTGCACCCATTTTGTTCAACATATTTGCAAGATCTTGAATTTCAGGTTCTTGAGCAGCATTTTCGAGAATCGTTTCTCCTTCTGCAAGGGTCGCAGCCATAAGAACTGTCTCAGTTGCACCAACACTTTTGCAGTTGAACTTTATTTTTGTCCCGATTAGTCTTTTGCGAGAATTGACTATTTTTGCGATAACAGTGTCATTATCAATCCTTACGGATGCCCCAAGAGCTTTTAGACCTTGAATATGCTCGTCAATAGGTCGGCAGCCTATCCTGCATCCGCCAGGAAGAGGTGTTTTAACTTCTCCAAGTCTTGCAAGTAGAGGACCTATACAAACGAAGCTAGCTCTCAGGGCATGAACAAGTTCATAAGGCAGTTCATTTTTAGATAGATCTGATTGATTTGCTTGTAGAAGGACTTGATTTGTATTGCGGTTGACATTAGCTCCTATGTGCAAGAGCAAATCTGTCATCACATCAATATCAGTAAGATTAGGGACATTGTTCAAATGAACATTTTCTTCTGTCAATAGCGCTCCAGCCATTAGCACTAATGCCGAATTCTTGGCACCACTTATTTTGATTTGTCCTGACAAATCATTTTTTCCTTCAACCCTCAAAAATGGCAAAAGACTCTCTTCTGATATTGATGACACACTATGCATGCCCTGAATCAAAACATGAATATCATGATGATGCAAGAACATTTAATACGTTAGACACTTATCTAGATTTATTAAGGAATTAAAAGCTAGTTTGTTCTATGAATTTGATTATTCTGGGCTTACTTTTCTTGAAATCATTTATTTTCATAATGATTAATTTTTGATTCCTTGCGGATGTGGCGGAATTGGTAGACGCGCATGTTTCAGGTATATGTGGCCTTGTGCTGTGGGAGTTCAAGTCTCCCCATCCGCATTAATTTCATCATGGGAATTGATCCCTTAAAAGCTGAGTGAACCACTTACACATTTTAGTTTCGATTCTATTGATAAAGAAGAGAAGAAAAAATCTTATGAAGAGCTATATATAAATAGGCAAAATACGATGATTAGAGGAGTTGAAAGATAGATAGGACTGAGCTGCTACTGATCTCAAGCCGACGAAACCCGTTGGTTCGTAGATTAAGAGAATTATCTAGTGCTAAAGGACGTATTCAATATTCATCTTTGTTGCTTGAGGGGACTCATTTGTTACTTGAAGCTTTGCAAACGGGCGCTAGACCTTCTGAGATAGTTGCTACACCTGAATGGATTGAAGATAACTTAGAACTTTTAAAAAGAATCCCAAGCCAAGTGAAATTAAACTCTGTCACTCAGTCAGTTCTTCAAGCTTCTTTGACAACAGTTAATCCAAATGGAGTGGCATCAATTTTCCCTTTAAGTGTTCTCCCGCAACCAAGTGATCAAAGTAATTTCGTCTTGGCATTAGATCGTTTACAGGATCCAGGAAATTTAGGGACTTTGTTTAGGACTGCTTTAGCAGCTGATGTAGATTTGGTTTGGCTTGCTTTAGGTGCTGACCCTCTGGGCCAAAAGGTTTTACGATCTTCAGCAGGAGCAGTATTAAAGCTTCCTTTTCAGCGTTTAGGGGGTGCAGAAAAGCATTCTATTAATGAACTTGTTGAGAAGTTGGAAAAAGCGAGAAAGCAAGGGTTCCAAATTGTCGGAACCTATAGCCCAAACTCATGCCATGTTCTTGCAGTTTCTCCTTACTGGGAGCTTGATTGGACGAAACCGACTGTATTGGTTTTAGGTAATGAAGGAGATGGTGTTCATCCAACAATTCAGGATTGTTGTACTCATTCAGTGAGTTTGCCTCATAATCAACAAGTTGAGTCTCTAAATGTTGCATCTGCAGCAGTTCCACTACTTTTAGAAAGGCTACGGGCCACAATGACCTCTTAGTATCAATTAAAAAATGTGAGCAAAACAAAATTCGATTTTGATTTGATTGTCATTGGAGCAGGATATGGTGGCTTTGATGCTGCCAAGCATGCTGCTGAGAATGGATTGAAAGTAGGAATTGTTGAATCTAGAGAGTTGGGTGGGACCTGTGTGAATAGAGGATGTGTTCCTTCTAAGGCTTTGTTGGCTGCGAGTGGAAAAGTTCGTGAATTAGCAAATGCTGATCATCTTGCTTTGTTTGGTATTCATGCAGCGCCTGTTCGATTTGAACGTCAAAAGATAGCAGATCATGCAAATAACTTGGTTGCTAATGTTAGGAATAATTTGACCAAAACTTTAGAGCGAGCAGGCGTAATCATTTTGAGAGGACAAGGTAGATTAGAAGGTCCTCAAAGAGTAGGAGTGAGAGAAAGTAGTGGAGTAGATAAAGTTTTAACTGCAAAAGATGTAATTTTAGCCACAGGTTCAGACCCTTTTGTTCCCCCTGGCATTGAGACTGATGGACGTACAGTCTTTACAAGTGATGAGGCAATTAGTCTTGAGTGGCTTCCAAGGTGGATAGCAATTATTGGTAGTGGCTATATAGGACTTGAATTTGCAGATGTTTATACAGCGCTCGGTTGTGAAGTAACTATGATTGAGGCGTTGGAAAGAGTAATGCCTACATTTGACCCTGATATAACTAAAATTGCTTCGCGTAATTTAATTGCCGGTAGGGATATTGATGCGAAGTCAGGTGTCCTAGCGAGTAAAGTCAAGCCTGGGTGTCCAGTAAAGATAGAATTGGCGGATGTAAATACCAGAGTTGTTGTAGAAGAATTAGAGGTTGATGCAGTACTTGTTGCCACTGGTAGGGTCCCTAGTAGCAAAGATTTAAATTTAGAGTCGATGTCTGTTGAAACCCATAAAGGCTTTATACCTATTGATGAATCAATGCGAGTTTTAGTTGATGGCAAACCTTTACCTCATCTCTGGGCAGTTGGAGATGTTACTGGGAAATTAATGTTGGCTCATACAGCAGCAGCACAAGGTACAGTCGCGGTCGACAATATTCTTGGGAACAAGAGGAAGATAGATTATCGAAGCATTCCTGCAGCAACTTTTACCCATCCAGAAATCAGTTCAGTTGGATTGTCTGAGGAACAAGCGAAGGAAATTTCTGCGAAAGAGAACTTCTCACTTGGGATAATTCGAAGTTATTTCAAAGCCAACTCAAAGGCTTTAGCGGAATTAGAGAGTGATGGATTAATGAAATTGCTTTTTAGAAAAGATAACGGTCAGATCCTTGGAGCACACATATACGGTCTTCATGCTGCTGATTTAATACAAGAAGTAGCTAATGCTTTAGCAAGAAAACAGAGTGTGGTTGATCTGGCTTTGGAAGTTCATACTCACCCCACTCTGAGTGAAGTTGTTGAGGTTGCTTATAAGCAAGCTGTTCAGCAAATGAAAAAACTTTAGAAACCCTTAAAAACATTTACATATGGAGATTCGCCGTCGTCCCCCCAATCCCAAGGTTAAGGTAGCCAACCTTGAATATGCGATACCGCATGAAGAGTCTGAGCCTCGAAATATTTTAGAAAAAATAGTGTGGGAAAAAGATCGAGAAGTAGAACTTGCTCGTCACCGATTACCTTTGCCAAAGCTCATAGCAAAAATTGAGAAATTATCTGACACTAAGAATTTTTTACAAACTTTAAAGGATTCTGTTACTTCTCCTGCAGTGATAGCTGAGATTAAGAAGGCAAGTCCTAGTCGAGGGCTTATTAGAGAAGATTTTAAACCAGGTGATATAGCAATTGCATATCAAAAAGGAGGTGCAACATGCTTGTCTGTTCTTACAGATAAAACTTTTTTCCAAGGTGGCTTTGATGTATTGGCTGACGTCAGGAAGATTATTGACATCCCTTTGCTTTGTAAGGACTTTATTCTCCATCCTTATCAGATCTATCAGGCTAGAGCCTCAGGTGCAGATGCAATTTTGTTAATTGCAGCGATACTCTCTGATCAAGATTTGATGTATTTAAACAAAATTGCATTAAGTCTTGGGTTGTCAATATTGGTTGAAGTTCATGATGCAGCTGAACTAAATAGAGTGCTTAGACTTGGTGGATTTCCTTTAATTGGAATTAATAATCGAGATCTAAAAACATTCGAAACTGATTTAACTACTACCTGTAAGGTTGCGACTGAATGTTCCAATCTTTTAAAAGAACAAGATGTACTTTTAGTTAGTGAGTCTGGAATATTTACGCGTGAAGATTTACAAAAAGTTGCTTCCTTTGGAGCTAGTGCAGTTTTGATCGGAGAATCTTTGATGAGACAAAAAGACCTAACTAATGCATTAAAGGAATTAATTGGTTAGTACATTGAAGAACTTTTTATCATTAAGTTGTTTCTTTCAAGAAAACATTAAGCAAAGTCTTTTCTTATGGGGTAGACTTAATGAAGTGAGCGAATGAAATGTTAATTAGTATCTTGACTGGCTTTGCTGCTGGAGCAGTTCATGTTGTGGGAGGTGCCGATCATTTGATTGCAATGGCACCAAGTGCTTTTCGAAAGCCCAAATTGGCTTTGAGAAATGGTTTAGCTTGGGGATTAGGTCATTCGACGGGGGTTCTTATTTTGTCAGCGGTGGCGATATTGGTTAAAGACTTTGCTCAAATTGAACGCATGTCTAGTTTTGCTGAATTAAGTGTGGGAGTTTTTCTTTTAGTGGTGGGATTCCTTACTATAAGAACTTCTTTAGGCCTTAATATTCATACTCATGACCATCATCATGGTTCGGGGAATAAGCATAAACATTTTCATTTACATTTCAGAGGAAGTAGAAAACATTCTCGGCATTCTCATGCTTCCACAAGTTTAGGGTTACTTCATGGTTTGGCTGGAGCAAGTCATCTTCTTGCCGTAATCCCTGCGTTAGCTCTTCCTCCTTTTGGAGCATCCCTATATTTGTTTTTTTACCTTTTAGGTTCGATTGTTGCTATGGGAGCAGTTGTTTCTGCAATGTCTTTAGCAACATTGAGAGCAGGTAAAAATAATCTACCTATAATTTTCAGATTCACAGGGTTGCTTTCTATCCTTACAGGCTTTTTCTGGATTCATAAAACTTCTAGTTATATTTTTTGAAGATTTTAAAGATAATTTTATTTAGCAATTATTTTCTCAACAATTCCTAGGACTTGTAGTTTATTAATTTGTCCAAATTGACGGCTATCTATACTTTCTTTCTTGTTGTCACCGAGGATCTCTATATGTGAAGAGCTTATCTTTGAAACTCTTTTAATAATTAATGTTTCTTTGTGAATAGGATGCTGGACAACTACTAAAGAACCTTGAATGATTTTATCTTTTCTATATTTATAAGGCTTGTAGATTATTAGATCGCCATTTTTCAATGTAGGCAACATTGAATTTCCGACAACACGACAATGCCGCCGAAAACCAATTAATAAAAGGAATAAAGATATAAGGATGCTTCCTTTGAAATCTTCCCTTTTAGCTTGCTGTAGTCCAAGAATCTGAACGACCTTTGGATTTCCAAAACATATGGTGTACTTTCTCTACAGCAGCCATTAACTCCTCAGTTTTTGATTGGTCAATGTTTACTTTGCATGCGCTGCAAAGTTTTGCGGCTTTCCAGAAAGTGTCATGAAGGTCAGGGAAACTAGCTAAATGCTCTGGTTTAAAATAATCTGTCCAAAGGATTAGGAGCTCTTTTTTTGTTTCCTGAGCTTGTTCTTCTTTTACAGCAACAAATCTGGAAAAAGTATTGTTATATGTAGCCCATTCAGATGAATCTTTTCCTTCTGGAGGGGTTAAAGCTAAGAGCTTTTTGGTCATAGACAATACAGCTTCAGCTGAAATACGAGCTGATGCAGGATCGTAAACTCCACAAGGTCCATCACAATGAGCAAGAGCTTTCTGGGCCGGAAGCCTTTTTAGAAGTGATGAGATCGCCAAACGCAGCATTAGTCACAAATGAAAAACCTTCTGCCACATTACTTGGCCATCTCTATTAATGAGTGATTTTTGATTTATTCAATAGAAATCTTTTTTTCTATTGAACATCTAACAACTCAACTTCAAAAATTAAAGTCGCATTTGGAGGAATTACTCCCCCTGCGCCTCTCTCTCCATAGCCTAGTGAAGGTGGAATAGTTAATTCTCTCTTCCCTCCTACTTTCATCCCGGCAACACCTTCATCCCACCCTTTGATTACCCTTCCAGCGCCAAGAGGAAAAGTAAAAGGAGCTCTTCCGTAACTACTATCAAATTCTTTGCCGTTTTCCAGAGTTCCTCTGTAGTTTACTGAGACGTTTTTACCTGATGCGGCTTCATCTCCAGAGCCAATGGTGATTTCTGTAATTCTAAGGCCTGAGGAAGTGATCTCTGTTTTAAGAGAATCTCCCAGAGAATTAGCTGATGCTTTTGTGTTACTTGCCATTATAAAAAGAGAGGGATTGGGATCGTCTGGGTCTAATTCCATTGGATTTTGGATGGCAGGTTCTGTTTTTAGTGAACCTGCTTCAGTGTTCAAAGCTGAAGTAAAGTTAGTTTCTGCTGTGACAATTGATGGCGAAATGATTTGGCTTGTAACTGCAACAATTACGCAAGCCAAGAAAATTGAGAAACTAATGAAGATCTCTTTCACAGAAATTTGTAATTCATCTGAATTGATTCTCGCAGAAGATTTGTTATTAAGGTATTTCTTACTTTTTGAAACTAATAAGAATCAAATGATTTTTGCAGAAAGTGTCGAATGCTAGCTCTAAGTCGTTCTAAATATTTTGCCTTTTTAACTGGAACAGTTGGAGGTTTGCTTGCAGGGGTAGGCCTTTCTCAAGGTGGAGTTGTTTTTATATGGATTTCTACAGCATGCCTTTGGGCTTCTATGGCATTCCCTTCGGCAGTTTTCCTTTGGGGTTTGTTTGCAATTCTTCTCAGTTATAGATGGCTGTTATATCTTCACCCTTTGACTTGGATTGGTGTCCCTATAGCTTTTAGTCTACCAATAGCAATTTTGATTTGGTTTTCTTGTGGATTGCTTGGAGGGTTGTTAGTAGCTCTTTGGAGTTTGATTGGGCAAATCCCTTTTTTTCAAAGGCGCCTCAATAGCTCTACAAAGGATCAGCTCTTATATGTGATTGCGCTTTCTTTGATATGGGGTCTTGTTGAAGTAGGTCTTGCTAAAAGCCCTTTTTTTTGGTTTGGTCTTGGCGATAGTCTATTGCCTTATGATAGATGGCTGGCTGGCTTAGCAAGATGGTTTGGCTCAGGAGGCTTGGCTGCACTTCAATTAATTCTTGGCTGGTGGGTATGGAAAATCATATTTGCTTTTAAAAAAGGATCACCATGGTTGGGATTATTTGCTTTAGGAGTTTGCTCTCTTCTATTGGCTCATTGCATTGGATGGATTCTCTTAGCTGATAATGAATTCACTTCTTCTAAACGTATAGCACTCTGGCAAACAAATATTCCTACAAGACAGAAATTCACTTTGAGAGAATTAAAGAGACTGCCTATTTCTCTCCAGGATGCTTTAGAAGAAGCTGATAATTTGGGAGCAGATTGGATGGTTGCTCCTGAGGGGACACTGTCAGCAGGACAGAATCTTCTTGCACCATCTCCTTTGCCATTACTTTCAGGGGGCTTTAGAAGGGTTAAAAACAAGCAAATGAGCTCTTTGCTTGTTTTTAATGAAGGTAGTACTAGTTATTCTTCTGCAATAGATAAGCATCGATTAGTTCCTTTAGGAGAATGGCTCCCATCGTTACCTGGTGTTAATTGGAATGGATTGTCTTTTGTTGGTGGAGTTGATCCAGGGGATGCGTCTAGATTCTTTGATTGGGATGGAGGCCCTTTGGCAGTGGCGATTTGTTATGAATTAAGTGATGGTAATAATTTGGCTAAAGCAATTTTTGATGGAGCGGAATGGATTCTGGCTATAGCAAACCTTGATCCTTATCCGATTTCTCTGCAAAGGCAGTTTCTTGCTTTAGCACAATTGAGAAGTATTGAATCTGCTCGAAATTTAATTAGTGTTGCGAATACAGGCCCAACTTCTATGATTTTGAGCTCTGGGAAAATCAAATCCATCATTGAGCCTTTCAATGAAGGTGTAGGTGTTATAGATATTAACGTCTCTCAAAAAATTAGTGGATACGTCCGTTGGGGAGAGATCCCTTTGATCTCAAGCCTTTTAATTGTTTTATGTTTCATTGCTCGTTTAAAGGGGAAGGCTTAATTTTAGTTTCCTTCAATGATCCCTCCACCCAGAAGAATTTCCCCTTCGTAAAAGACTGCTGCTTGACCAGGTGTTATAGAAAATTGTTCTGATTGAAACTGAAGATTACAGCGATAGGGACGATCATTTTCAATGTCTTTTTTCAAAGGCTTAATAGGAGTTAAAGTTGCTAATACTGGCTTGCTTCTATAACGCAACTGAACTTCTACTATTGTTTTCTTAGAAGGCGGTTCTATTGATACCCAATTAATTGATCCAACAGTGCAATTATCTCTACTTGCTTCTGATCGAGGTGCAACTATCACTCGATTTGTAGAAGATTGAATTTCTATTACATGGAGAGGTTCTTTCCACGCGATTCCTAGCCCTTTTCGCTGCCCAATTGTGAAGTGTTCAATTCCATCATGCTGTCCTAAAAGTTGGCCATTTGACAAAAGTATTTCACCATTTCTAGGAGATATATATTCATCTAAAAAGGCTTTCATTGATCCATGATGTTCGGCTAGGCATAAGTCTTGACTCTCTGGTTTTTCTGCTGTCCTTAATTCAATTCGACTGGCCTCTTTTCTTGTGTCTGCTTTTTTAAGCTCTCCGAGAGGAAAAATTACTTTTTCTAAGATTTCTTGCGACAAATCATAAAGGAAATAGCTTTGATCTTTATTTTGATCAAGACCTCTCAATAGTTGATGTCTTCTTATTTGATTTTCTTTAGCAGAAGAAATTTTTATTGGTTCTTGCAAATGCTTTATTCGGGCATAATGACCGGTAGCAATACGTTTTAGGCCAAGATTTTGCTCCGCCCATTCCAGTATTGGAGAAAACTTTACAAATCTATTGCATTTTGAACAGGGTGATGGAGTCATACCTTCCTGATATCCCTTAACGAGTGATTCAATAATCTCTCTTTGAAATGTTTCTCTAGCATCTATTACATGATGAGGTATTCCTAGTTGTTCGCATATACCCGCAGCATCCACTAGACCATCTGTACAGCAAGACCCTTTGCCGCTCATTAGCCAAAGAGTTATTCCTTCAACGTTCCAGCCTGCCTCTACAAGTAGAGCAGCAGTTAACGAGCTATCGACTCCACCTGAAAGCCCTACAGCAATAGAATGATCTCCTTCTACGCCCTTTAGTTTTTTTAAAACCTCTTCCCCTCCAATTGTTGCCGTTTGACTCTTGGGTATAGAAGAAGTTCTTTTGTTTTTAGGAGTAATTGTCATTACCGCATTAATTTCTCCATAGTGGGTTAAGACGCGGAATAGTTTTGAGCTGGCCTAAATCTGATGCTGACCATTTAATTGTCTCATCTTCACAGATGAAAGAGATAGAGCAAAAGCTTTTTTCGTATGGGATGACCGAAGAAGCATTAATGGAGAAGGTTGGATTATCAATGAAAGATTTTCTGATAAGCAATTTTAATCTTTTAGAAAGTGGTGTTGTTGTTTTAGTTGGTCCTGGGCATAACGGTGGTGATGGTCTTGTAGTAGCAAGAGAACTTTTCTTGGATGGTGTTGATGTCTCTTTATGGTGCCCATTCCCAATAAAGAGGTCATTAACTAAGAGCCATTTGTCTTATTGCATATCTATTGGTATTACGCAGTTGCAAAGCGAACCAGATGTTACTGGAAATTGCTTTTGGATTGAGGCTTTTTTTGGCTTAGGACAAACTAAGCCTTTACCTAAAGAAATAGGAAATCTGTTTAAAAAAAGAGAGAAATTTACCCCTGGCAAATTAATAAGCTTGGATGTGCCAGCTGGAATTTGTTCAGATACAGGTAAAACTTTTGATACTTGTGCAGCCAGAGCTATTTCTACTTTGACTGTTGGCTTAATTAAAGTTGGCTTGCTTCAAGATATGGCTTTGCCTTATGTGGGAAGTCTCAAAAGAATTGATATTGGAATCCCATCCGGGGTTTTAAATTTGCTGCCTAAAGATGTTCCTCTGAAAATTTCGTCAAATGACATTATTTCATTGAAAGCTCCTCAAATAGAATGCAATGCAAGCAAGTATGAACGTGGAAGACTGGCAGTTATTGCTGGTAGCAAGAAGTATCGAGGAGCTGCTTTGTTGACATTGCAGGGTGCTATTGCAAGTGGTACTGGAAGTGTGCAGGCCTTTTTACCAAAAAGCATTTCGAAGTATGCTTGGATAAAAGTTCCTGAAGTTGTTTTTGAAGAAGAAAGCAATGAAGAAATTGAATTAATTAAATGTCTTAAAAAGATTAAGTTTGATCGAATTGAATCTTTGGTAGTTGGCCCTGGTATAGGTTTGTCTATAGAAAAATGGGAGGATTCAGCATTAATTCTTGAAGAGTTTTTAGGCCTTTTGGTATTAGATGCTGACGCTTTAAATAGGATTTCTTGCTCACAACAGGGTTGGGAATGGTTTCGCAAGCGTAAAGGGCCTACTTGGATCACTCCAAATCCGAATGAATTTTGCCGGCTTTTCCCTGAAATTGACATTTCTTCTCCCATTAATGCGGCGTCTTTAGCAGCGCGTATAAGTGGCGTAGGAGTTTTGCTTAAAGGTGCTAACACTGTTATTGCAGTCCCTAATGGCCCGATTTGGCAATTGACTAATACATCCTCTTTTGTTGCTCGTGCTGGCTTGGGTGATGTATTAGCAGGTTTTGTTGGAGGTATTGGAGCTTTGGGGATGATTTCTGAAGGAAGTTTTGATCATGGTCTATTAGCAGTTGCTGCTCTGATACATTCTTATGCCGCTAGTGAATGTGAAGAAGGCACTAATGCAGCATTTGTTTCTAAAAAATTGGGAAAACTCTTCAAGGCCATCCAAATGAAAAAGGTTCAATTTGATACATAAAGAGGTGATAAATGACGTTTTTTGGGCGAAATGTTTACGTTCCAACGCAAGAATCTGAAGGGTTTTGGAAGCATTGGCCTCTTTTACGAAATCCGTAGGAAAGTCAACTATAAAAGTTTGGGAAAGAAAAAATGGTTTCATCAGCACCCAAGCCTGCTGAATCGCAGAAACGACGCAGCACAGATCCAATTAGTTGGTATTTAGCAACTATTGGAAGAGTTCCTTTATTAACTCCAGCAGAGGAAATTGAATTAGGGAATCAAGTTCAAGTAATGATGAATTTGACCGAAGATGGAATGGTTAATGAGAAAACAAAGAAATTTACATCCCATGAAAGACGATCTATACGAATAGGAAGAAGGGCTAAAGAACGCATGATGAAAGCTAACTTGCGTCTTGTTGTGAGTGTTGCCAAAAAATATCAAGGTAAAGGCTTGGAACTTTTAGATCTTGTTCAAGAAGGTTCACTTGGATTAGAACGTGCTGTTGAAAAGTTTGATCCAACTAGAGGGTATAAATTTTCTACATATGCTTTCTGGTGGATAAGGCAAAGTATGACTAGAGCGATTGCATGTCAGTCCCGTACAATTCGGTTACCCGTTCATTTGAGCGAAAGGCTTGCAACAATTAGAAAAGTAAGCCTAGATTTGGCGCATAAATTAGGGGCAATGCCAAATCGTCTTGAGATTGCTGAAGAAATGGATATAGAAGTGGAAGAGCTTGATTCCATATTGCGTCAAGCATTGACGACTAGTAGTCTCGATGCGCCTGTTAATGGAGATGATGGAAGAAGTTTCCTAGGAGATTTGATTGCTGATAGTTCAGTAGAAGAACCTTTGGATAAGGTTGAGCAAAGTATTCATCAGGAGCAACTTGGAAGATGGTTAACTCATTTAAGCGAGCAAGAACAGCATGTACTTAAATTAAGGTTTGGCCTCGAAGGTAACGACAGGCATACACTTGCTGAAATAGGACGTTTGCTTGAAGTTTCTAGGGAACGTGTAAGACAAGTTGAATTAAAGTCCTTAAGAAAATTAAGGAATCTAACTAGAAAGTTGCCTAGTGGTATTTAAGTGGTTGCAAAAAACATTTATACCAAGTTTTATCTTTAGATAGTTTTATTTAAAATTAAATATCTTCTGCCCATATATATTTTGTGAGTTCTTCGGGTTTTGGATCAGCTGATCCAATTGCAAATTCAACCGCATCTGCAACTTCCTGATCAATTTCTTTTTCTATAGCTCTTAGTTCCTTACTAGAAACTAAATCCTTTTCAGTAAGATTTTTTTCAAGAAGCTTTAAAGGGTCTCTACTGGCCCAAAAGTCTTTTTCTTCTGCTGATCTAAGTTCATCGGGATCTGCCAGTGAATGGCCTCTAAATCGATAGGTTAGGCATTCGAGCAAAGTTGGCCCTTCTCCTGCGCGAGCCCTTTCTATTGCTCTTTGAGCGGCCCCACGCACGGCAAGAACATCCATCCCGTCAACTTCTTCTCCTTTCATACCAAATGCATTTGCTTTCCTCCAAATTTCAGGATCACTAGTTGCTCGATCATGAGCCATCCCAATAGCCCATTTGTTGTTTTCAACAACAAAAAGTATTGGCAACTTCCATAGTTGGGCCATGTTTAAACACTCATAAAATTGACCGTTATTGCATGTACCGTCACCAAAAAACGCTGCTGTAACAGAATTGCTACCTTTTTCATTAAAAACCTCTTTTTTATATCGACTGGTGAAGGCTGACCCAAGGGCTACTGGAATGCCTTCTCCAATAAAGGCATATCCTCCCAATAAATGGTGTTCTTTAGAAAAAAGGTGCATGGAACCTCCTCTCCCCTTACTGCAACCTGATTCTTTGCCAAACAATTCGCTCATAACCTCTCTCGCGGGGACTCCGGCACTTAGAGCATGAACATGGTCTCGATAGGTGCTACAGAACCAGTCATGTTTTTGTTGCATTGCACAAATTACACCAGAGCTGACAGCCTCTTGACCGTTGTAGAGATGGACAAACCCAAACATTTTGCCTCTGTAATACATTTCTGCACATTTATCTTCAAACCTTCTTCCTAAGGTCATATCTCTAAAAATTTTCAATCCTGTTTCGCGATTCACTTGAGCAGGCTCTTGAGTAGAGAGTTTGCTAACTCGCTCTGCGTGTGCACTTCTTAAAGAAATATTATTGGTTGTTTCTTGATTGGTCACGTTGGTTGATTGCATCATTTAATGGACAGTCTCCATGTACGACTTTAAAGGGCGATGGGAAAATCATTGCAGAGATCTTTGTTCTGTCTAAAGTTTGTTTCTAAATAGCTTGATGTTGATTGGAACTACCGATCGATCATTTTCGTTTACTTGGAGTAAGTCCTTCTTCTGACACTGAGGAAGTACTTAGATTCTTCCATTTGCGCTTAGATCGCGCTCCTCAAGATGGATTTACTCCTGAAGTAATAGCGCAACGAGCGGAACTATTACGCCGTTCTGCCGACTTGCTTTGCAACAAACAGTTGCGAGAAAATTATGAAACAGCCCTTTTAGGAGGTGCTTCAGGCCTTGAATTTTCATCTAATAGAGAAGTTGCAGGCTTAATACTTTTATGGGAAGCAGATATTTCTTATGAGGCATTTAAGTTAGCTCGTAAAGCACTCCGCCCTCCCCAGGCTCCTGCTCTTGGTAGTGGAAGAGAGTCCGATTTAACTCTTTTGGCAGCTTTAGCTTGTAGAGATGCTGCTTTACATGAGCAGGAACAGAGGCATTATTCATCTTCTGCAGAGCTTTTAGAAGAAGGCATCCAGTTACTTCAGAGGATGGGTAAACTCCCGGAGAACAGACAGAATCTGGAAAAAGAACTTGAAGCATTACTTCCGTATAGAATCCTAGACTTACTTAGTAGAGATTTATCTGATCAAAACTCTCATCAAGAAGGACTTAATTTGCTTGATAGTTTTGTTTTGAAAAGAGGAGGACTAGAAGGAAAGAAATTAAGTCGTTTGGGAGATGAGTTGAATCAATCTGATTTTGAGATCTTTTTTCAACAGATTAGGAAATTTTTAACAGTTCAAGAACAGATAGACCTTTATTCACATTGGTATAAAAATGGATCTCCTGATGCAGGATTTCTCTGTGCTATTTCATTAGTTGCATCTGGCTTCTATAGGCGTAAACCAGCACAATTGCAAAAAGCGAAGAGGCGAATTAATAAGCTTAATCTGCAAGGAGGTTTTGATTCAATGCCTCTTCTTGGTTGCATAGATCTTTTACTTGCAGATGTTCAGCAAGCTGAAGAGTGTTTTAGAAATAGTCCTGATCAGGGGCTAAAAGAATGGTTAGATAAATATCCTGGAGAAAGGCTGGCGGCCTTATGCGATTACTCTAGAAATTGGCTGTTGAGGGATGTATTGCCTGGATTTAGAGACATTGATGTTGATTCAGTAGATTTAGAAGCCTGGTTTGCTGATAGAGATGTTCAAGATTATGTAGATAAAATTGAAAAGAGAGGTGCGTTAGGTATAGCTCGGGCTGGACTATCATTGATCTCTGGAATGTCTCCAGAAAAATACCAGTCAAATGAATCTTTGGATTCAAAACAATCTGAATCTAATTTTGATTCTGTTGCAGACGATTTGGATGATTCGCCTTTAAATGATGTCCTTTTGAGAAAAGAAAATGTAAGAAGATTTACCTTTGCCCAGAACCTTTTTGAAAATTATAAATACATAATTTCATCTTTATTAAGACCAGATCTGAATTTTTCGATGATCAAACTTGCTCTTAAGAGCAACCGTTTATTTTTAGGAACGTTTGTTTTTATTTTGTTATTTGTTTCTGGTGGCTTAATAAGTTTGGTTTCCATGAGAACCCTAGTACCAGATAGCACTGTTTTGGGCACATCAAAGATTAAGAATGATTCTTCCGAAAAGATTATTGATGATGAAGTTAGCTCTGAGGGAAAACAATCTCAAGATTTAAAAGTTCCACTTACTTTCTCTCCTTTAACTGCATCAAAGCCTTCTGAAGAGCAAATCCTTAGGCTAATAAAAGTTTGGTTGCAATCTAAGGCAGATATACTTTTAGGCAAGGAAAGTAATGCTTTGAATAAGGTTGCTAGAGAACCATTAGTTAAAATAGTCAATCAACAAAGATTAAAAGATATATCTTTAAAAGAGAAACAGATTATTACGACTAAGGTGGAATCTTTAGAAATAGAAGATCAAACAAGTAAGAGGATTGCAGTAAAGGCAAGAATTTCATATAGGGATCAAAGGGTCAAAGAGTCTGGAGATGTAGTATCTGAAACAAGTATTCCATCTCTAACAGTAAAATATATTTTAGGAAGAAAAAAGGGGCAATGGAAGCTGCTTGATTTCTATAGTGGTAACTAGGTCATGATTCTTAGTTTGATATGGTTGCTATTTAGCTAAGCTATAAGTCAAATAGATTAAGACTCTAATCAGATGTTTGATGAGCTTTCGGCACGTTTTGAAGATGCTGTAAAAGGCCTTAGAGGCGAGAATAAAATCAGTGAAGACAATGTTGATATTGCACTTAAACAAGTTCGACGTGCTCTTTTAGAAGCAGACGTAAGTCTTTCCGTTGTTAAACAATTTGTTCAGGAAGTGCGTGATAAAGCTATTGGGGCAGAAGTAGTTAGAGGGGTTAATCCAGGACAGAAATTTATTGAAGTTGTTCATCAAGAATTGGTAGAAGTGATGGGAGGTGCGAATTCTCCATTGGCTGATTCGACAAAAAAGCCTTCCGTGATACTTATGGCAGGGCTTCAGGGTGCAGGGAAGACAACAGCAGCTGCAAAATTAGGCTTATATTTAAAAGATAAAGGTCTAAAGCCGCTAATGGTTGCGGCAGATGTCTACAGGCCTGCAGCAATAGACCAACTAAATACGTTAGGCAAACAGATAAATGTAGAGGTTTTTAGTCTTGGAAAAGAATCTAAGCCTGAAGATATTGCAGCATCTGGATTGAAAAAGGCTCAGGAAGAAGATTTTGACACGTTGATAGTTGATACAGCTGGAAGATTACAGATAGACGAAGAAATGATGAATGAGATGGTCCGCATTCGATCAGCTGTCGATCCAGACGAAGTCTTGCTAGTAGTTGACTCAATGATTGGTCAAGAAGCTGCAGACCTCACAAGAGCGTTCCATGAAAAAGTTGGTATTACAGGAGCTGTTTTAACGAAGCTTGATGGTGATTCGCGTGGTGGGGCTGCTCTTTCAATTAGGAAAGTAAGCGGCCAGCCTATCAAGTTTATTGGTACGGGGGAAAAGGTAGAAGCTTTGCAGCCTTTTCATCCAGAAAGAATGGCTGGCAGGATTCTTGGCATGGGTGATGTCTTAACTCTTGTTGAAAAAGCCCAGAAGGAAGTTGAGATTGCTGATGCTGAGCAAATGCAAAGAAAGTTTCAAGAGGCAACTTTTGACTTTTCTGACTTTGTTAAGCAGATGAGATTGATTAAAAGGATGGGCTCTTTAGGAGGGCTGATGAAAATGATTCCTGGAATGAATAAAATCGATGATGGAATGTTAAAGAGTGGTGAAGATCAGCTAAAACGCATTGAAGCAATGATTGGATCTATGACTAATGCAGAGCAAACCCAGCCTGAGTTGCTTGCTGCTCAGCCCTCTAGAAGGAAAAGAGTTGCTTTTGGGAGTGGGCATACACCAGTAGAAGTAGACAAGGTGTTAGCAGACTTTCAGAAGATGAGGGGCCTTATGAAACAAATGTCTAGTGGTGGCGGATTGCCTGGTATGGGTGGATTCCCAGGGATGGGTGGGCCAGGAGGTATGCCTGGTATGATGCCAAATCAGTATGCTTCTAGAGGAGGAGGAGGGCCAATTAATAAGCCTAAGCGTCAACGTCCTCATAAAAAAAAGAAAGGTTTTGGAGATTTGTAGCACTCAACAAGTTAGAATGTTTGTTTGGTAAGTGTTTAATCACTGCCTTTAATCAACAATTTAATTAAGCGAATATGATCAAGCTCCGCCTGAAGCGGTTTGGCAAGAAGAGGGAAGCTAGTTTTCGCCTGGTTGCTTGTAATAGCACATCGCGTAGAGACGGCCGTCCACTTCAGGAATTAGGCTTTTACAATCCGCGAACTAAGGAAACAAGACTTGATACTGAGGCACTTAGACTGAGATTGAGTCAAGGTGCTCAACCAACAGATGCAGTTCGCTCTTTATTAGAAAAAGGTGGCCTTCTTGAAAAGACAATTCGACCAGCAGAATTGATTGGGAAATCCAAGCAAGAAGAGTTAAGGAAATCAGAGGCTAAGACTTCAGCCAAAAATAAAAAAGCTAATGAAGAAAAAGCTAATGAAGAGAAGGTAGAAGAATCAGAAACATTAGAAGCTTCTTCGGAAGCTTAGGATTTACATGGCAGAAGCAGAGTCTTCTGGAAGGTTTTCAATTGATTTGCCTGATTCAGATGCGGCTATAGCTATAGCAGGTGCAGGTCAGTCAACACTTCATAAATTAGAAGATCTAACTGGGGCATCAATTGTTTTAAGAGGATTACAACTTGAAATTACTGGCCGTTCAAGTCAAATTGAAAGAGCCGCTGCTTTGGTTGAGTTAATTAGACCAGTTTGGGAAGAAGGACAAATAGTTTCTTTAGCTGACTTAACTGCTGCTTTAACTTCTATTGATAAAGGCAAGGAAGTTGATCATGCTTCTCTTGCAGATAAGGTTTTAGCGAAAAGCCAAAGAGGCCATCTCTTGAGGCCAAGGACACTTCGCCAAAAGGCTTATGTTGATGCCATGGAGAAGAATGATCTTACTTTTTCTCTTGGCCCTGCTGGGACTGGAAAAACTTTTCTTGCAACTGTTTTGGCTGTTCGAATGCTTACGGAGAGAAAAATAGAGAAAATTATTTTGACAAGACCAGCAGTAGAGGCTGGAGAAAGATTGGGCTTTCTTCCAGGAGATCTTCAACAAAAGGTTGACCCGTATTTACGTCCTCTTTATGACGCCCTGCATGCTTTGCTTGGATTGGAAAAAACATCGATATTATTTGATAAAGGTGTCATTGAAGTTGCTCCTTTGGCATATATGAGAGGAAGAACCCTTGAAGATGCATTTATTATTCTTGATGAGGCGCAAAATACAACTTCGGCGCAAATGAGAATGGTTCTTACGCGATTAGGAGAAAGGTCTAGGATGGTTGTAACAGGAGATATTACTCAGATTGATCTCCCTAAAGGACAGATAAGTGGACTGGTGGAAGCCATTGAAGTTCTTAAAAATATACAAGGAATTGCTATATGCCATTTATCTTCGGCAGATATTGTTCGACATCCATTAGTTCACAAAGTAGTTGATGCATATGCACAAAAAGAGAAAGGTTAGTGACATCCGAACGAAATAATTCGCGAAAATTATTTTTTTCTGTCAAAGTATTTAGTAATTACTTGGATAAAAATGCCAGCAAGTAGCAATTTTCAGCAAGCTATTCGCGACGCTCAATCGAATTCATTAGTTGGTCCAAACGTCGTGAATAAGGCTTTGCCTTATGTGGGTGGAGGAATGGTCCTTACTGCTCTTGGAGTATTGAGTGGATTGTCCTTATTGGCTTCTAACCCTGGATTATTTCAACCTCTTGCTTTAGTTGCATTTATTGCAGAATTGGTTCTGTTTTTTATGGCAACTAGTGCAGCAAATAATGCAAATAATGCAAAGGCTTTACCTCTTTTAACAGGCTTTAGCCTTTTAACAGGCTTCACTTTGAGTGGGATAGTTGCAATAGCAATTGGTACAGCAGGCATTGGTTCAGTTGGAACAGCAGCTTTTGCTACTGGAATCACTTTCGTTATCGCTTCATTTGTTGGAAGTCGTATGACTGACAGTGTTGGCCAAGCATTAACTGGCGCGGTTGGATTAGGCCTTGTAGGCCTAATTATTGCAATGGTTATTCAGTTTATTGGAGGTCTTTTTGTACCTGGAATGTTTGGCGGTAGTGGATTTGAGTTGATGATTGCTGGTTTTGGAACAGTGTTGTTTGTTGCAATGGCCTTTGTTGACTTTTATACAATGCCCCGTAGGTATAACGATGAGCAGTATCTTGCTGGTGCGTTAGGCATGTATTTAACTTACATAAATTTATTTGTATTCATACTTCGCTTAATCATTGCCTTGCAAGGAGGTGGGCGAAGAGATTAATAGTTTAATTTCTATAAATAAATAATAAAAAAGGAGGCTTATAATGCCTCCTTTTTTATTATTTATTTAATTTTCCACAATAGAATTAATACTTGATATTATGGCTTTTTTCTGCTCTTCATCATAGCCCCATCTCTTTAGGAAATCTCCGTAACAACCTTCACCACTTATTGATTGTATAAGCTGTTCTATTTTTTCCTTAACTGAATTTGGCTCAAGTAATCTTAAAAGCTCTATACATCTTCTTTTAATTTGTTCGGAATTATACTTTTGCTCTAGGTTTTTATCTCTTTCATGATGCAATGACATTGCAGTGCTCATTGCAAGATTCCTGATTGTAAGGTCAATTACGGAATCTCCAGCTGCTCTTAATCGAAATATAAGCGCTTCAGGTAGTCTGTCCATAAGGGGTGAGTTGCTTGAAAGGCTAATGACAAAGAACCCTCTGGCTCCATTTATAGTTTCTACAAGCTCAGCGACTCTGTCAGCTAAAACTTCATCGCTAAGTTCGCCTTCTTCCCAAGCATTGCACCATAAAGATGCAGCATTCATTGCTTCTTCAAAACTCGGAGTTTGTTTGTCCATACAGTTATTTTGCTTTAGGGAGCAAACTGTGTGAGGAGAGTCATTGACTATGTCAACATTAGAGCCCACTCCAGAGGGTTTCAGGTCTGGTTTTGTGGCATTGATTGGCAGGCCTAATGTTGGTAAATCAACTTTGATTAATCAATTTGTAGGAGAGAAAGTTGCGATTACTTCTCCTGTAGCTCAAACAACGCGAAACCGATTAAGAGCGATTTTGACTATTAATAAGGCTCAATTGGTTTTTGTTGATACTCCAGGGATTCATAAGCCTCATCATTTGCTGGGGGAAAGATTAGTAAATACTTCGAAAAAAGTTATAGGGGAAGTTGACAGCATTTTGCTTATTTTTGATGGCAATGAACCTCCTGGCAGTGGAGATTCTTATATTGTGAAATTACTTAAGGGTCAAAACATACCGGTAACCATTGTTTTAAATAAATGGGATCTTGTTACAGAAAATCAACGTACAGACAGGATAAAGGAATATATAAGCTTCTTTAATAACACCGGCTGGAACTTTTTTTGTTGCAGCGCAATTAACGGCAAAGGTTGCGATGGCTTAATACAAAAGATTTCAAGCACATTACCAGTTGGTCCTCTTCTTTATCCATCAGGTGTCACTTCTGATCAACCTGAAGAAATTTTGATGCGGGAACTTATTCGTGAGCAAGTTCTTCTAAACACAAGAGAAGAAATTCCTCATAGTGTTGCTGTGAGCATTGATCGTATTGAAGAGATGACTGCAAGCAAGAAAAAAGGGGTTAGCAAAAAAAGAATTGCCATATTGGCAACAGTTTTAGTAGAACGGAAAAGTCAGAAAGGAATATTGATCGGTAAAGGAGGCTCTATGTTGAAGAAAATAGGCAAAGGCGCAAGAATGCAAATTCAGAAACTCTTAAATGGACCTGTATATCTTGAGCTTTTTGTAAAGGTTGTTCCTGATTGGAGAAGTAAGCCAGCAAGGTTGGCCGAGTTGGGTTTTGGGGAGAAATAAAAGTTATGACTGCATATCGCCTGGATGTATTAAGCCTAGCCCCTGATTCTTTTCAAAGTCTTAATGAACTAGGAGTCATTGGACGAGCCTTTTCTACAGGAATTGCTGATTTGAATTTATATAATCCTAGAAACTTTACAAAGGATAGCTATCACAAAGTAGATGATGAGCCATATGGAGGTGGTGTAGGCATGGTATTAAAAACAGAACCCTTTTTTGAAGCTTTTGAATCCATCCCAGCCTTGCCGAAGAGAAGAGTGTTAATGATGACACCACAAGGGAACAAGTTGACACAAAATGATTTGTGGCGATGGGCTAAAGAATATGAGCAATTAGTTTTTATTTGCGGACATTACGAGGGCTTTGATGAGCGAATTAGAACTCTTGCTGATGAAGAAATATCTTTAGGCGATTTTATTTTGACTGGAGGTGAATTGGCTGCCATGACAATTATCAATGGAGTCTTAAGGTTGCTTCCAGGGACTATTGGTAGCGCAGAATCATTGGTTGATGAGAGTCATGCAGATGGTTTACTTGAACATCCTCATTACACGCGCCCAGAGATATTTAGGGGTCTTAATGTGCCAAAGGTATTACTTAGTGGGAATCATGCAGCTATTTCTACTTGGAGACAGGAAAAAAGAGAGCAACGCACAAAAGAACGACGACCAGATCTTTATGAACTATGGGTTGCAAAAGAGGCATCTAATAAGACAAGAATAGATTTATCTGGATTTACTTCTGTGCCTTTTCGTATCGGTAATGGTTATGACATTCATCGATTGGTGACTGATAGACCCCTTATCATTGGCGGCGTTAGGCTTCATCACCCAGAAGGGTTAGGACTTGATGGACATAGTGATGCAGATGTATTGATTCATTCCTTAATGGATGCAATGCTTGGGGCTCTTTCTTTAGGGGATATAGGAAAGTATTTCCCTCCAAATGATCCTCAATGGAAAGATGCAAATAGTTTGATGCTTTTAGAAAAGGTTGGATGTTTAATAAAAGAGGAAGGATGGAAGGTGGTAAATATTGATTCAGTTGTTATTGCAGAGAGGCCTAAATTGAAGCCTCACATTGATGCTATGCGCCAAAATATTGCTGATAAACTAGGAATAGAAACTTCTTCTGTGGGTGTGAAAGCAACAACAAATGAATTGCTTGGAGCAGAGGGAAGAGAAGAAGGAATTAGTAGTCATGCAGTTGTGCTGTTAGAAAAAACATAAAAATGCTTTTCGTAAAATTACTTAGGAAGAAAATCTTCATTGTATTAACTTTGTTTCTTTCTTTCTTGGCTCTTTTTCTTGCAAATGCTCAAGTTGTATATGCTGCAAATCAGGTAGATATGAAAAATACTGACACTACTGTTATTGAGTACCTTCGACTAAAAGTCAGTGATCAAGAAAGAAGGGCTTGGTTAACTGCTGAGAAAAAAAGTTGGGAACCTTGGCTTAAAGAACAAAAAGGATTCCTTGGCCGACAGCTTCTTTGGAACCCTCAAAAACAAGAAGCAATTTTACTTATAAGTTGGGCTACTCGAGAAGATTGGAAAAGAATTCCACAAGAAGAGATTGATAAGATTCAAAAACTTTTTGAGGAAATTGCAAAGGATTTAACTGGGGAAACATTATCGAATCCTTTTCCAATTAAAGCTCAAGGTGAATTATTTCCTCAATGATTGAAAAAGAATTTAAGCTAGATCATGAGCGACTTAAACGCTTAGGCATGGTTGAGGCTATATGGGGTCAGCACAAATCATATGAGCAGATCTGCGAGATTTTGAGGAGATTTCAAGCTACCTCTCAAATGGCTTTAGTAACAAGAGTGGATAATAAAAAAGCTGAAAAAATATTAGATACTTTAGAAAGTGTTCAATATCATTCTCAGGCCTCTTGCTTGACATTAGGCTCTCCGCTTGATCTTGATCCATCTTTAGGAGAGGTTTTAGTGGTTAGTGGTGGGACTAGTGATGTGGGGGTAGCAGCAGAAGCAGAATTATCTTTACGTATGCATGGAATACAAACAGATTGCTTGATGGACATAGGTGTAGCGGGACTACATAGGCTATTGGGAAAGCTAGAGAGATTTACTAAAGCAAGAGTTGTTATTGTTTGTGCGGGCATGGAGGGCTCTTTGCCAACAGTCATTGCAGGATTGATTCCACAGCCAGTAATTGGTTTGCCAGTATCAGTTGGTTATGGAGTAAGTGGCGGAGGCAATGCTTCTTTGCTGAGTATGCTTTCGAGTTGCTCCCCAGGATTGTTGGTAGTAAATATCGATAATGGATATGGAGCTGCTATGGCAGCTTTGAGAATTATTAAATCTGACCTTTTTAAAAAATATTGATTTTTTAAAACTAATTTTGATTCAACTCAAGTATCTGCTCTACCCATAATTTCATTGGATGAGCAAGTCGATCTTCTTGGTACCTTTCTAGAGCTTCAAGTAGCACAGGTGTATTGACCCATAACAGTGATCTTGATGGTTCCAAAAAATTATTTTCTTATTAAATAAAAGTTGATCTATGAATTATAAATTCGCAAGAGGTATTCAGGAAGATCAATCTTCTTTGTCATATTTTGTTCCCAATCGTGAAAGCTCATTGCTGTTGCTTTTTGATTCAACATCAAGCAATCGATTGACAAGCTCAGATAAATCTCTTTGAGCTAATTCGCCATTGAGCTCCCACTTCATTGACCGAGGCTCAGGCTGAGATGAAGCAGACACCTAATTAATAAAAAACGTATGGGTAACTTAACTGTGTGAAACCGCTGACACGAGACATATTGCGAGTTTTTAGCGAAAGAAAATATAAAGATTTCAAAAAAGAGCCTTTTTTTGCCTTGTTTTTTATAAATGCTTAAGATTTGAGTTGGTTTTCGCTTTTCTTAGAAGTTTCTATGTTTTCTAGTTGCTGTGATTAACTTTAATATTCAAAGAAATAAAGTCATTGGTTTTAGGATTTGATTGACCGAGCTAGCACCCACCTCCAACAATTGTAACTATCTCAAGAATATCCCCGTCTCTTACTTCCTGGGTTTCCCAAACTTGAGGACTTAGTATTAAACCATTGAATTCGACTACTATTAATTTTGGATTAAATCCTAGCTCCTTAATAACTATTGCTAAATTCGCAACTTGAGAATTTGCGTTAATGATTTTTTGCTCTCCATTTATTATTAGGTTCATTTTTTCAGCTTCCCCAAAAGTTCTTTACTAGCTAGGTAAGGATCCTCTGCTCCCATAATTGCATTTATTACGGCGACCCGTTTTATCCCAACTTCTTTTATTTTATCAATATTATCTTTATTAATTCCACCAATTGCAAACCATGGGAGATTAGTTTTTAGATTGATTTTGCTGAAGAAATCAATACCTAATGATAAATCATTTTGCTTGGACTTGGTTTTAAAGATAGGGCCTATACCGATATAGTTGCAGCCTTGAGATGTGGCATTTTGAATTTCTTCTAATGAATGTGTACTTAATCCGATAATCTTTTGATGCCCTATTATTTTTCTTGCTGTTTGTATTGGCATATCTTTTTGCCCTAGATGAACTCCATCAGCGTCTACTGCTAATGCTATGTCAGCTCTATCATTTATTAAGAAAAGAGAATTGTAACTTTTGCAAATAGAAGCTAATTCTTTTGCTTCTGCAATCATTTGATTATCAGGAGTTTCTTTGCATCGATATTGAATCATAGTTACGCCTGCTTTTAGTGCTAACAAAACAGTCTTAATTAGTTCTGGATGAGTTCTTGTAATAAGGCAAAGTTTGCAAGATTTAAGTTTTTCATCAAGCATATTGAGGTTGGAAATTTTTAATATGATTACTTCTAAGTCATAGATCTCATAACGAATCTGTGCAGAAATTTTTGACAGTTTCGGGTGAGAAATGCGAGAGAATTCTTCTATGACTCTTAAAGCTTCTTGAATTCTCGCAAAGTTAGCTGAAAGTATTTGTTGAGGAAGAATTCTTTCCTTTTGAGCTGGATGACTCAACCCTGCACTTTGATCAGAGCTTGAGGACCTCGCGTTTTTGTATATTTCGTAATGCTCTTTCCCTAGTTGTTGCCTCCAGTTTTTTAAAGTTATAACCATATCTTTATTTTTTAAGCTAAATCTGCACCAGTCTTCAATTACACGTAGCCCTTCCCTTGCTCTATCTAAGTTGGCATCTATGAGCTGAGCCACATGTTGATCTGGATTAGGGGTGACAGACATCTATTTCGTGCCAACCTTTAAATGGTTGCATATTCCTTAGGTTATGGAAAAGGCAGATTTTGATAGCACCAATGTGCTGATTTGGGGAGTTGTCTTGCTGGGTGGAATAGGCTTTTTTGTGGTTTGGGGACTTGCTAATGCTTATCCCTCCCCATCTTAATTCTACCTTTGAGTAAGTATTGAAATAGCTTTTCTCGCGTCTAATTCAATTTGATTGCTTAGATCTTTTAGAGTTGTGAATTTCTTTTGAGTTCTTATTCTTTCTACAGGTTCAACAATTAAATCTTTCCCTTTTAGGTTTACTTGCTTATTTAAAACATGAACTTCTGTTGCTGATGGAGCATGAGGATTGATGGTTGGTTGCGGTCCCAAATTCATAATTGCAGGGCTAAAAGATTTTTCATCAGATGCTCTCGTCATAACTGCATAGACTCCCTGACCTGGAAGCAGCTTGCTTCCATCAATCTCTAGGTTTGCTGTAGGCCATCCTAATTTTCTTCCGATACCTTTCCCTGGCACAACTTTCCCACCAAAGCTATAAGCTCTTCCTAAAAGAGAATTTGTTAATTTTATATCACCATCTTTTAAGGCTTCTCTAATTCTGCTGCTACTCATACGGCCTTGGTTATCTTCAATTATCTCTAGAACTCTGACTTTGATATTTGCTTTTTCCCCAAGTTCTATCAATTTGTCAGAATCACCTTCTCTGTTTTTTCCAAACCTGAAATTAGCTCCTACTGAAATTTGTTTTGCTTGAAGGTTTTTGATGAGGATTTCATGAAAGAATTCATCTGCACTTAAGGATGCTAAAGAAAGGTCAAATGGAACCAGAACTAATTGCTTTACTCCTAAGTGTTCAAGTAACAAAGCCTTTTCTGAGGGAAGATAAAGTCGAAGCTTTGATTCTCCATAAAGGACTTCTCGTGGATGGGGCCAAAAGCTTACAACTGTAGGAACAGCAGTTGTATTGCTAGTGATTGTTTTTATAACGCTTCTATGGCCAGCATGAAGGCCATCAAAGCTCCCAAGAGCTAATGCCGTAGGGAGACGAGCTTGAAGTGGAGAACAGAGTGATATCAAGATGAGCGTGCAATTTTCTCGTTTTGGTGGCAAGTTTGACTTAATGCCGTATTGATTTTGATGGCTGAGCAGCCCGATTTTCCTTTGCTTGCATTAGGCATGCGTCGTATTGGATGGATACGCTTTTGGTTCCAAACAGTGCTTGGAGTTGTTGTGATTGGTGTGTTGCTTTTTAACAATATAGGAAGCAGCTTGGCAAGAAATTCAGAGAGAGCATTGGGCCTTGGGCCAGGATTATCCCTTACCACTTTGGCTTTCTTCTTATTGTTATACAGCCTTTGGCAGGGTTGGTTGATAGTACTTGCTGGTAGATCAATTAATACCCCAGCCAGACCTAGCAGAGCTGAGACAAGCAGATTGTTAAAAAGGGGTTTAATTGTTGATCTGTTGGGATTGGTTTTTTCCTCTGTTGGATATCAATCTTTAGCAGGAGCGCTTTTTGTTCAAGCCTCTATGCAGGCTCCTGGTATTTCTATCGGAGCTGGGGTTAGATCAATGGAGAATTATCCAATTACTTCTTTGGAAATGCTTTCGGTACTAAGCAATACTCAAGTACTCTTTGCACACTTGATTGGGTTGATCTTTTCTCTTTGGCTGCTTCAGCGGATCTATCGTGTGAAATGATCTTATTAATTTAATTTAGGTAAATCATTAACATTACCTCGCCAAAATAAATCTGGTTGTATAGGAGTAAGAGAAGGTGAGTTCGTTTCTATTTGGGATACGTCACTAGGCCATTCTTTAGGACCATCTCCAGCAGATTCAAGGTCTTTGACAGCTTCTCCCGCCAGCCAATAATAAGCATTGCCCCTAGGATCTTTACGTTTGCTAAATTGCTCTTGATATTGGCGAATAGATAACCTAGTCCATCCTGGTTTACCCATTTGCTCTGAATCGCAAGGAGGAATATTTAAATTGAGAAGTAGTTTTTTAGGCCATTTCTGGTTTATTGCATTTTCAGCAATATTTAATGCTAATTCTCCAGCTAGTTTGAATTTGCGCCATTGAAAACTGGCTATGCTTACAGCTAGAGATGGAATACCTTCAAGAGTTCCTTCAAGAGCAGCTGCGACAGTTCCAGAACAGAAAATATCTGTGCCCAAATTTGGACCATGATTGATTCCTGATAAAATAAGATCTGGCTTTTCTTTAAGAAGTTCATTCAATGCAAGTTTTACGCAGTCCGCAGGTGTTCCGCTACATCCCCATGCCTGAATTCCTTCATTAAAAAGCTCATCTGCTCTTTCTGCTCTAATAGGAGCTTGTAATGTGAGCCCATGCCCTGTTGCAGAGCGCTCTTGATCAGGGCATACCACAGTTACTTCATGCCCTCGACTTGCAGCTGCAATTGCCAGAGTTCTTATTCCTTCCGCAAACACACCATCATCATTACTAATTAAAATTTTCAAAGGTTTCATGGATGAAGTGTGCTCTTTAGGAAAATTAGGCCCCATGTCTGTCTAAAGTTTGTATTCAATTCCTTTTTCTTGTGAGTCAAAACGAATCTCTTAAACAACTAACTGATTCCCTAGAAGGGTTAGAGAAGGAGGCTGCAAATGATATTACTCTTTCAAACGATAAGGAATCTCTAGAAAATTTGCGTATTCAGTTGCTTGGGAAAAAAGGGCGTTTATCAAAAATTCTTGGCTCTATGGCAACTTTAAAAGGATCGGAAAGACCATTAATAGGACAAAGGGCAAATTTATTGAAAAATCAACTTCAACTACTTATTACAGATAGATTAAATACTTTAAAGAAAAAGGAACTAGATGAATTAATCGCAAGTGAAAGGATTGATGTAACTGCTCCTCCAATTGGGACCCCTTTCGGCCACAGACACCCTTTGCTGACAACAACAGAACATATCGTAGATCTCTTTTGTGGTCTTGGTTATGAAGTTCATGAGGGTCCTGAAATAGAGAATGATTTTTACAATTTTGCTGCCTTAAACATTCCAGAAGATCATCCTGCTAGAGATATGCAAGATACTTTTTACTTGAGTAATAACTTACTTTTAAGAACTCATACATCACCTGTCCAGATTAGATGTTTAGAGAATAGTGCCCCTCCAGTTAGGATTGTTGCCCCTGGAAGGGTTTATAGACGAGATGCTGTAGATGCAACTCATTCCCCTGTTTTTCATCAAGTAGAAGTTTTAGCAATTGATGAGGGTTTGGATTTTAGCCATCTTCGCGGAACTGTTATGGCTTTTCTAAAAGCTTTCTTTGGGGATTTGCCTGTGCGGTTTAGAGCAAGTTATTTTCCTTTTACTGAACCTTCAGCAGAGGTTGATGTTCAATGGAGAGGTAAATGGCTTGAGGTTATGGGGTGTGGGATGGTTGATCCTTCTGTTTTAGAGGGGTTAGGAATTGATCCTGAGAGGTGGTCTGGATTTGCGGCAGGACTTGGAGTTGAACGTTTTTGTATGGTTCGACATGGTATTGATGATATTAGAAGGCTTTATACAAGTGATCTGAGATTCTTAGAACAGTTTTAATTAGTTAGAGTGAATAAGTTATTTGCTTGTTTTTGTCAGTGCCTAGGCTAGGACTGATTTTGAATGATGGTAAGGAGCTCGCTTTAAAGGCTGCTCTCAGCATTGAGTCTAAGCTGGAGAAATCTGGATATGAAGTAGTACGAGTAAGCAGTTCTGGAGGGATGGTTGGGTTTGCCAATCCAGATCAACATATGAGAACCCTTGGTTACAACGCTTGTGTCCCCGAAGGTTTTGATCCTTCAATGAAATTAGCAATTGTTTTGGGAGGTGATGGCACCGTATTGTCTGCAGCTCGACAGACAGCGCCAGTTGGAGTGCCAATACTTACAATTAATACTGGCCATTTAGGGTTCCTTTCCGAGGCATATCTCCCTGATATAGATAAAGCTTTAGAACAAGTACTTGCAAGTCAATGGGAAATTGAAGAGAGAACTAGCCTTGTTGTTAGTGTAATGAGAGGAGAACAAAGGCGATGGGAAGCTCTTTGTCTTAATGAAATGGCATTGCATAGAGAACCTTTGACGAGTATGTGCCATTTTGAAATATCTATAGGTAGACATGCTCCTGTTGACATTTCAGCTGATGGAGTCATCCTTTCAACCCCTACAGGTTCCACTGCTTATTCTCTTAGCGCAGGTGGCCCTGTTATTACACCTGATTGCCCAGTGCTGCAGCTGACTCCTATTGCTCCTCATTCTTTGGCCTCTAGAGCACTTGTCTTTAGTGATTTAGAACCCGTTACGGTTTTCCCTGCGACACCTGAAAGATTGATGATGGTAGTGGATGGCACAGCAGGTTGTTATGTCTGGCCAGAAGACAGGGTTCTAATTCGAAAGAGTAATCATCCAGTAAGATTTATTCGCTTGACTGATCATGAGTTTTTCCAAGTGCTTCGCAAAAAGTTGGGATGGGGATTGCCTCATGTTGCAAAACCTGAAAAATATTGAACTAAAAAATCATATTCTTATTTTAATTTTCCTTTAATAATAAACACTGGATTCATTGGAAGAAGACGAGTCCCTTGCATTAAGGGAACACCTCTAAAGTTTTGATGTTGACTGATTTTCACATCACAGCCAGCTTCTTTTAAAACTAGAATTGTTTTTTCAAGATGCTCCAATGTTGCTAAAGGGATAACTATTATCCCTAGAGGTTGAATGAAGCTAAGAATTATTTTTAGAAGAGTATCTTTACGACTATTCCCTCCTCCTAAAATCACTCTATTTGGTTTTGAAATATGAATAGGAATTGATTCTTTTTCTAGAAAATTAAGAGCTTCTCCTTCAATTACTATTTCTGGCTTAACAGATAAGCGCTTAGCATTTTCATTGATTAACTCTTTACCCCCAATACGCTTTTCAATCATCAATAATTTTAAGTTTGGCCTTAACCTTAAAGCTTCCAATCCAATAGTTCCTACTCCTGCACCTATGTCCCAAATAACACCAGTTTCTGGAAGCTCAAGATCTGCTAATACTTGAGTACGAACTTCTCGCTTTGTCATAAGTCCAGGTCGATCAGCATGTTGCAGATAGAAACCATCTTCTATTCCAAATAATGGGAGCTCTTTTTTGGTCTTGATAATTTTTTTTTCTTTTATAAGAACTACTAGATGCAATGGATCTAACTTTGATAGCTTTTCATTGGAAAATATTCTGAAAATACGTTCTTCTTTGTGTCCTAACTTTTCAAATATCCAAAAAGCATACTGGTCTTCAAGTTCAGAGGAATGAAGTATCTCTCGAACTTCGTTTGCACCTCCTTTATTTGGATCTATTAGTATTCCAATCGCGTTAGGCCTTTGTTGTAAAAGATTAAAGAGAGGGCTGGCATCTCTACCATGCAAACTTATCCAGCTTGTATCTTGCCAAGGCCTCTTTAATTGCGCAAAAGCTAGTTGCAATGAAGTAGGTGAAGGATGGAAGATTAGTTGCTCTGATGGAAAATGATTAAGTAGGACTCTTCCTATTCCAAACCAAAGAGGGTCTCCACTTGCTAGCAAAACTGTCTTTTGATTTCGTTGCTTCAACCATTCGATTAATTCATTGGGTTTATCGCTTGGGAAAAGCTCTGGAGAGGGGGCATTTGCAGCTTGATGCTCCCACCATTCAACGAAATTATTTAATATTCTTTTAGGAGCAGAAATATTTTTTGCTGAGAGGATTAATTGTTGGAGTTCCAATGGAAGACCGAAAACTCCTGAGGCTGTAACCCCAACAACATTTATTGGAAGAAAAGCTTTGTCAGAATTTATATTGTTTCTTAGCATATGAAAAAGCTCTTTTAATAGATTAATTGATTAGATTCTTTTTGCTTCTTTTAAGGCTCATTGGAAAAGTCAAACCATTCGACAAATAAAGATCTTATTAGGCGGCAGCGTCAACATGAGCTTTTGATAGCGCTTATTCAACAACAAGATGATTTGGAATTAATGGATGCAGAAGGACCAAGGTTTGATGCTAAAGGTGGCAATGCAGCTGACCCTGCCAAATGGTTAGACCGTAATCGACGAGTTTTGGCCAAATACCAATCATTGGTTAATTCTTCTATAACTTTGGATGCCTTGCTTGATTCGGAGGGTATTCAATGTGATTAATCTTTCCAATCAAAAGCATATTAAGTCAATTATTGACTTTGGACTCGTATTAATTTCTTGTGCATTACTCTTACTAGTAGCTTCCCCCTCGGAAGCAAAGTTAGAATTTTTTCAAAATGAAAATGATTATGAAATGCAAAGAAGCTTGGAAAGTTTAAGAGATCTTGACTATCAAACTTGGCAATTAGTTGTTTATCCTAAAGCAGAAAATCAAGATGAATTGGTTCTTAGGATTATAGGATTTACAGGAAGTCTAAGGTTAGATCATCCCGAAAAATTACAGGTAAAATCTGGTATTAAGTCTTGGAACCTTTCAGATATAACTTTAGAGAACCCTCAATTGTTTGAAGATAATCGCGATGCTGCGGCTGAATTTGAACTTGGACCTTTACTAATGGATCTCAAAAATGATCGTCCATTAAGGTTGTCCTTGAGAGACGGTTTTAATGAATTGCCTGTACCTCCTTATCTTGTTAATGAGTGGCGATCAATGAAGAAAATTCATTTAGAAAATGGCAACTAATTTAAATTCGCATATATGGGAACCATGGATGTTCCGTGCAATAAATTTAGCTTCTTTGGCTGAAGGTCAAACTAGTCCTAATCCTTTAGTTGGTGCTGTGATATTAGATGAAAAGAATAGACTTGTAGGTGAAGGGTTTCATTTACGCTCTGGAGAGCCTCATGCTGAAATTGGCGCTATAGAACAAGCTGGATCATTAGCAAAAGGCGGGACACTTTTGGTTAATCTTGAGCCATGCTGCCATAGGGGTAAAACGCCTCCTTGCACTGATGCAATACTTCGATCCGGTATCAAAAGAGTTGTTGTTGCAATCCAAGATCCTGATCAAAGGGTCTCCGGCAAAGGAATAGCCTTTTTAAAGGAATCTGGGATTGAAGTTGTTACAGGGATACTGGAGAAGGAAGCTGCTTTTTTGAATAGGGCGTTCATTTTTCGTAATCGAACTGGAAGACCTTGGGGAACACTTAAATGGGCAATGAGCTTTGATGGGAGAATTGGTCTGTCAAATGGAAAAAGTAAATGGATAAGTGGAGAAAAATCCAGGAAAAGGGTTCATTCTCTTCGTGCCAAGAATGATGCTGTAATTGTTGGAGGTGGAACAGTCCGATCTGATAATCCACTTTTAACTACTCGAGGGATTGCTGATATAGAACCTTTAAGAGTTGTCTGCAGCTCAACCCTTGATCTTCCAAAAGAAGCTCAATTGTGGAATACCGAGCTTGCAAAAACCTTGATTTTTTATGGGCCTGAAAGTGATGCCAGGTGTTTAGAAAACTTGCCATCGGGACCAGAGAGACTTTGTCTCGAGGAAAACACCCCTATAAAGGTTATGGAGGCTCTTGCTCAAAGAGGATGCAATCAAGTCTTATGGGAATGTGGTAGTTCACTTGCAACAAAAGCAATACAGCAGAATTGTGTTCAAGAGTTGAGCTTATTTTTATCACCAAAATTGTTAGGAGGAGTTTCTGCAATGACACCATTGGCCGATTTTGGGTTTAGTTCAATGGAACAAGTTTTCAAATTGAAAGAGGTCTCTTCAAATAAATCAGGGGAAGACTTTGTATTAAATATGCTTTTTGATAATTATGGGTAGATTTTTTTTCTTCTCTCGTTCGGTTCTTACACCTAATTTTCTTTCTCTGATTTACGCATCTTTGTTAGTTTTATATTCCTTTGAATTTTGTACCCATGCCGATTCGCCAAGATGAGAATCAGCCAAATAGGCGATTCGGCATAATAAATCTAGTTTTAATTGGTTTTGGAGCCCTTCTGCTTCTTAGTAGTTTTTTCCCTAACCAAAATATTCAAGTACCAAGAGTTCCTTATTCCTTATTTATTAATCAAGTCAATGATGGAGAAGTCAAGAGGGCCTATATAACACAGGAACAAATCAGATACGAATTATCTGCTCCCACTGAAGGTGCTCCATCTGTATTGGCAACTACGCCAATTTTTGATATGGACCTACCTCAACGTCTAGAAAATAAAGGTGTCGAATTTGCTGCAGCTCCTCCTAAGAAGCCCAATATTTTTACAACTATTCTTAGTTGGGTAGTACCGCCTTTAATTTTTATTTTAGTACTTCAATTCTTTGCACGAAGGAGTATGGGTGGAGGCGGAGCTCAAGGTGCGTTGAGCTTTACCAAAAGCAAAGCAAAAGTATATGTTCCTGATGAAGAATCAAGAGTTACTTTTGACGATGTAGCAGGTGTTGATGAAGCTAAGGATGAATTAACAGAAATAGTTGATTTCTTAAAGAGGCCTCAACGTTATTCTGATATTGGTGCCCGTATTCCTAAAGGAGTCTTGTTAGTTGGACCTCCTGGAACAGGCAAGACCTTACTTTCTAAAGCTGTTGCTGGAGAAGCGGAAGTTCCATTTTTCATTATTTCTGGCTCAGAGTTTGTTGAACTTTTTGTTGGAGCTGGTGCTGCAAGAGTTAGAGATTTATTTGAACAAGCAAAGAAAAAAGCACCATGCATTATTTTCATTGATGAATTAGATGCAATTGGTAAAAGTAGATCAGGCTCTATGGGAGTTGTGGGTGGTAATGATGAAAGGGAACAAACCCTCAATCAGTTGCTTACGGAAATGGATGGTTTTTCATCTGCAGATAAACCAGTTATTGTTTTAGCAGCGACTAATCAACCTGAGGTATTGGATGCAGCATTATTAAGACCAGGACGATTTGATAGACAAGTATTAGTTGATAGGCCAGATCTTTCAGGAAGAAAAACAATACTTGATATCTATACCAAAAAAGTAAAACTTGCAGAGAAAATAGATTTAGATTCAATAGCCCAAGCCACTAGTGGTTTTGCCGGAGCAGATTTGGCAAATATGGTTAACGAAGCAGCTTTATTAGCTGCAAGGGCTAAACGTACTTCAGTTGAGCAAAAAGATTTAAATGAGGCTATTGAAAGGGTTGTAGCTGGATTAGAGAAGAAGAGTAGAGTTCTTCAAGATGATGAGAAGAAAGTGGTCGCTTATCACGAAGTTGGCCATGCAATTGTTGGGCACCTTATGCCTGGCGGTAGTAAAGTCTCAAAAATTTCTATTGTTCCAAGGGGAATGAGTGCTCTCGGATATACCTTGCAAGTCCCAACCGAAGAAAGATTTTTGAATTCAAAAGATGAATTGAAGGGACAAATTGCCACATTGCTAGGAGGAAGGTCTGCTGAAGAAATTGTTTTTGGCAAAGTTACGACAGGAGCTTCAAATGATTTGCAAAGAGCAACTGACATTGCAGAACAGATGGTTGGAACTTATGGCATGAGTGACATCTTGGGCCCTTTAGCGTATGACAAACAAGGAGGAGGGCAGTTCCTTGGAGGTAACAACAATCCAAGAAGAGTAGTAAGTGATGCAACGGCACAAGCTATTGATAAGGAAGTAAGAAGTCTTGTTGATGAAGCTCATGAAAGTGCACTTAGTATTCTTCGTCATAATTTGCCTTTGTTAGAAAATATTGCTCAAAAGATTCTTGCGAAAGAAGTTATTGAAGGTGATGATTTAAAAGGACTCCTTGCTGAGACTGTTAATCCAAAAAAATAGTTTTTTAATTGCTCAAATATGTACTTGATCACTTCTTAATGTGATTTTAGATTGTTTATATGAACATGAACTCCCTATCTGTATCAAGAGTCCTTGCTGATTTGGCAGGTAAGGACTTTATTTCTTGTTCTGACTTCACATCAGATCAAGTGAAAGCTCTTCTCCAACTATCTAGTCAATTAAAAAACGGAGATCGGAGAATAGATTTAGGGAATCGTGTATTAGGTCTTATCTTTAGCAAAGCTTCTACTAGGACAAGAGTTAGTTTTCAAGTGGCAATGGCTAGATTGGGGGGGCAAACAATTGATCTAAGTAATCAGGCCACTCAATTGGCTAGAGGAGAACCTCTTAAAGACACTGCAAGAGTTTTAAGTCGATATTGTGATGCATTGGCACTAAGAACTTTTGGCAATGATGAATTGATTGAATATGCAAAATGGTCTTCAATACCTGTGATAAATGCTCTTACAGATTTGGAGCATCCATGTCAGGCTCTTGCTGATTTCTTGACTATTAAGGAGGCCTTTGGGAGCTTGGATGGAATTACACTTGCGTATATAGGAGATGGGAATAATGTATTAAATTCTTTAATGATCTGCGGAACTCTACTAGGGGTCAATATACAAATAGCTTCTCCTAAAGGCTTTGAACCTTTGCCTTCAATTGTTGAAAGAGCTAAAACTTTGGCGCACCCTACGTTAAAAATATGTGTTTCAAATAACCCTATTGACGCTGTCAGTGGGGCACATGTTATTTATACAGACGTTTGGGCTTCTATGGGACAAGAGAGTGAACAAGCACAAAGAAAAGAAATCTTTGAGGGATATACTGTAAACAAAGATTTAGTAGATAAAGCAGAAAAAGAATCAATAATTCTTCATTGTTTGCCAGCGCATAGAGGAGAGGAAATTACTGATGATGTGCTCGAAAGCTCAGCAAGTCGAATATTTGATCAAGCTGAGAATAGATTGCATGTTCAACAAGCTCTACTTGCTGCTTTGCTTGGGGGGCTTTGAAATTTACAAAAAGCCTTGCTTTAGGTACATATGTATTGTAGAACATATGCATTGCTAAGGAGCTAAATGGGAGGAGAAACTCTTACGCCTGCTCAGCAGGAACTTTTTGATTGGTTATCCGATTACATCGCTTCGCATCAACATAGTCCTTCAATTAGGCAGATGATGGATGGGATGGGGCTTCGCTCCCCTGCCCCTATACAGAGTCGTTTAAGGCATTTGCAAGAAAAAGGATGGATCACGTGGAAGGAAGGGCAAGCAAGAACATTGCAGCTTCTAGATAATGCTTTGTCTGGGGTTCCTGTCCTTGGAGCAGTTGCTGCTGGCGGATTGGTTGAAACATTTGATGATGTTCAAGAAACGCTTGATATGAGTTCTGTTCTTAAAACTCGAGGGCTATTTGCTTTAACTGTTAATGGAGATTCTATGGTCGATTCCTATATTGCAAATGGGGACGTTGTTTTGATGGAACCAGTTCAAGAGCCTTCACTGATAAGAAATGGGACAGTTGTAAGTGCTATGGTTCCAGGATCAGGAACAACATTAAAACATTTTTACCGCAAAGGATCTTTGGTAATACTTGAAGCTGCTAATCCTGCTTATGAACCTATTGAGATTGATGCAGAAATGGTAAAGATACAGGGGAAACTTTTAGCAGTTTGGAGAAAAGCTTAAATAGCCAATGCAGGAAGACTATAGAGATAAATTTCGTAGGATTCTCAGATATATGAGATTATTTGCAAATAGAAAATATGTTACTTCTGCGTTTATTTTTCTAGGCCTTTTTTTATTGTTAGAAGAGAATTATAAAGCTGATAAGCTTAAGCCAAGATCTTCTTCGATTATATGGGAGAAAGTTTCATATAAAGAAAACTTTCCAACACATGAAGAGGAAATTGTTTGGGAGCCTGTAGATGAAGAGTATTTTAAAAAAGAATATCTTGTTTTTGACAATCAACCTAGAATAATGCCTCAAAACATTAAAGAGGCTCAGGAATTTCTCTTAACTATGGAGCCTCAAGAATATGACTTTTCAGCACCATCGTATTTTAATTACTCTTTCCCAACAAATCATCAGTTAGACGAAGGATATTGGTCTCATTCAATTTATACAGTTTCATCATTCTCAGGTGGAGAAGGTGAAAATAGAGGTTCAGGAAATCAAAACTATGCATATAGAATTGATTATGGAATTTTTCAAGATGTTCAGATTTCTGCTTTTTATTCTGTAGCGGATGACCCATTATATTCTTTAATTAATAAGACTAAACTTATCCCAAACTATTGGGAAGTTTATGGAGCTTCTTTTAAGAGCAGGCTTTTAGAAATACAAAAGTGGGATGTATCTCTTGCTGGATCATTAGAAGCATGGAATGTGCGAAATGGAAATGCAGTTAATGGAAATATATTTAATAATGATCAGAAAGAGATATCAGAGAAGAATCTAATTGGTTCTTTTTCTATGCCAATAACTCGGCAAATAAACAATAATTTAGATCTTAATTTAATTCTAGGTAGTGCATTCTTACCAAAAAGTATGGGTACATCCAAAGATAATTTTTATGGCAATAATATTTACTTTGGTTCAGGGCTTTCATGGAAAATAAGAAGAGATCTTTACTCTACAGCTTCAATTTTAAATACCTTAGGACCAGGTTATAATTCCTTTGACTCAGAGCTTACTTTTTCTAGAGTACCTATTTATAATTTAGGTCTGGATTGGCATATAAATCCAATTATAGGTATAAAAACCCAAGTTACTAATGGCTTTGGTTTAACTCCATCAACTGCCTTGTTAACTATTCCTTCAAATAATAAACCTCTTTATTTTACCTCAATTAAATATAAACCTGGCTCTATAGATTCCCCCCAAAAACGTTTTACTTCTAGACAAAGATATTTATCTTCAGGAGGTTTGACAGTAAACACAGCTTTAATTCCACCTAGAGGAAAAATGCAAATCTGGGCAAATATAGACAATAAAGGTAATTTATTTACCTCTTTAGGTCAATCACTTTCTAATGCTTTTCAATTAGAAGTAGTTAGCTTTGGCTCGTTTGAAGATGTTGGTAAAAATAAATCTAATCAATTCGTTGATTTATATATGAACAAAAATAATTATAATACTAGGATAGGGGGTAAGTTTGTTTTTGTTAGTCCCCTAAGAAATGGTTCGTATTGGTTAGGTTCAAGAATAACCTTTGGGCGAAATCAGGACAATAAGCAGGGGTACGGTTTTTATGAGTTGATTAACACATGGGAAATAGATGAAGCTTTTGCAATTAACTTTAACCCCAAGATTGTCTGGAGTGGAATTGGCAGCTTAAGTTCTTTTGGAACATCAGCAAATATACAATTATCTAATAGATGGCAATTAATTCCTGAGTTTAATCTAAAGCTATCTAAATTAGCAGATACTAATTATACTTTAGCCTTAAGAAGAATAATTAATGATCATTTGGACATTGATTTTTATGTTAGTACATCAGCAGGATTTCAAGATATAGGACAAATGACTGCTGTTAAGAATTTAAGGCAGGGAGTAAAGCTTAGTTTGCAATACTAAAATTTTGATTGATAAATATTAATGGTTAATTATAGAAAAGTTTGATTAATATCCTTAATGAGGATCCATAAATAGCTACTAATATAGTTACAAGTCTCCAAGTTATTTTCTCTATTGATGTAGCAAAGCTGAGAATATTATAAGAACTTTTGCATGAGATCAAAGCCCTCATCTTATTATTTTTTAAATGTTTATCGAGTATTAATCTTTCATCTTTAGAGAAATGGATAAAAGGATGACATGAGATGCCCCATAGTAATCTTGCCCCCAAAATATCAATTCCTAGAAATGTTAGGCAGTAGAAGTATTTTGGTGTCACTTTAAAAGATCTATGTTTAGTTAAGACATGATCTTCAGGATGCTTCGGAATTTTATCTTTTATTGTTTGGTAAATTGAAATTTCTTTTGAGATTGGAAAATAACTTAAATGTGCACCTGCTTGCCTAATTAGTTTAAAAGAGTCAGTAACTTTTATTTCTCCTAAGCGTATTCCTCTATATACTAATCGCATCTCCTGAGGAGAATAATTCTTTAAATATTTTGCTGGGAATGAGCATGCATGCTTCCAATTCGCCGTTATACATTGATAGTTTGGAGTGAATCTATGATAAGACATTTCATAAACGCGTATACCTTTTGCTTCTTTGACTAATTTCGTAGGAGAAATTATTTCATCTACATCTGAAATAATTATCAAATCATTATCAAGGGCATCCGATAGACCTTTCTTAAAGCAATTTCTTGATGTAAATTCCCTTTGCCAGGCATTATCGACTTTAAAGTCTTCAGAATTTAGCCTGAAATACCTTATATTTGAGTGTTTAGATAAAAAATCATTATCTAAAATAGCCTTTTTTGGATTGCCTCGAAAATCAACAGACCCCTCTACAATTACAAATTTATAAACTATATTTTTATAGAGCTCAAGCCGTGCTCTAAGAATATCAATTTCTCCACAAAATAAAAAACAATCAAAAATTTTCATGTTCTAGATTTAGCCTAGAGTGCAGATCCAATAACTTTTCTGCTCGATCTCCATTTTAGTAATAATTCACTATGAAGCATTTTATTGCAAATTTTCACTTATTCACTCACTATAAAGACATATCAAGTTTGATAAAGAAATTTTTACTAGCTTGATATCAAGGGATAACAAGCACTTGGGGCCATAGCTCAGTTGGTAGAGCACCTGCATGGCATGCAGGGGGTCAGCGGTTCGAATCCGCTTGGCTCCATCTGATAAAACTAACTTTATTCAAAATTATTTTATAGATTCGTAACTACTATGCGATCTAAATTCATTTCTGCATTGTTCTTTAGGATTTATAGAGGTTTTACTATAAGATTCTTGTACAAATATGCACTTAATATCTCAAGTTATAAACCTGATTTAATAGGCTATTTATATGATGAAATCACTTGGAGTGTGCTTATTGATGGTGAATATGAAAGGGAGAATATATTGACAGCATTGGAGTTCTTACGTAATAAAAATGTTAACTTTCACTTGTTTGTAGATGTCGGTGCAAATATCGGAACAACTACATTAAGTGTAAATACATTGTTTTCAAATGTAATTGCTATAGAAGCAAATCCAAAAACATTTGCAGTTCTTCAACTGAACACATCGGATATAAAAAATGTAGAGCTTATAAATAAAGCGGTAAGCAACTTAAAATCTAATCGCGAGATGTATTTTCATGATGCTGGCTATGCCGGTGCAACCTTAGTAGAAAATGATTATGGAGCTAATTTAGCTAGGAATAAAATCAACGTAGATGTAACTACGTTGGACGATATACTTTCAGATATATCATCAAAATCGATTATAATAAAGATGGATATAGAAGGAGAAGAATTGAATGCTTTAATAGGAGCAAAAAGGGTTGTAGATTTATTAAGGCCAATATTTATTTTAGAGATTAATAAAAGAGAAATAGAAAATGGAACCTCTGCTACATTTGATTACCTTAAAAAATTAGGTTACTCTTTTTATAATGTTCAGAGAAATTATTCAGGAAGAAATCCACTATTGCGAATAATTTTAAATTCTAAAGGCCCTAAGATAATAAAAGTAGATTATTTGATTAAGAGGTATAGAATGTACCCTAACCTAATATGCATTCCTAATGAAATAATTAATTGCTAAGCATTAGTTGATATTTCAATGAATAAGCAATATTTAAGTTATAAAAGTTTGAATGTAAAAGCTATTCATAGAGGCTTATTCCTTCTTAAGGAGTACTTTACAATATCTAGATTCTAGCTAATATTACAATTAAGAGATTGCAAGAAATTATCATTGAAAATGAATGAACTAAGCTACAAGTATTCTAATTATTCAAAGAGATATCTCCTTTACTTTACTTTTAAAACTCTTAGTAATAGAAGAAAACTAGAACTTTTAGCTCTTTTCATAATAGCTCCAATTACTAGTGTAGCAGAATCATTTTCTCTTCTGGCCATTGGCCCTTTCCTTAATGGTCTTACTACAGATAACCTTAGTCAGCCAGAGTCGTTAAATGCAATAACGCAGCCTATTGCTAATATTTTAGGCCTTAACTCCTTAACCACAGTAACAATTATATTTACTTTTTTTGCGATTTTATCTAATTTATTGAGACTTTTGCAGCTATATGCTAACAATTTCTTTTCTGCATCTCTAGAGAGTGAATTAAGTACTAAAACTTTTCTGAAAACTATCTCTCAGAACTACGAAAGGCATATTAACCAATCTTCGTCTCAACATCTTAACCTATTAACTAATCATATTTCTAACTATGGTGGGTTTGTAAAAAACTTTCTTCAATTAGTTACTTCCTCAATCTTAGCTATATCTATATTATTTACTTTGCTCTACATTGACTCATTAATCTTCTTTGTTAGCTTTGTAGTTATCTTTATATTTTATTACTTAATTAGTATCAATACTAAAGATAAGGTTAGATCCTTGATGGCAAGGGAAATGCAACTTAGAAAACATCAGATAAGAATTACTCAGGAATCTCTTTCATCCATCAAAGATATTATATTAGACAGTGCACATCTAAAATATAAGGATAATTATGAGACCAATGATTTCCCAATGAGGCGAATTAGTGCCTCAGCAACTTATTTAACAGCTTCGCCTAAGTATTTAATGGAGGCAGTAGGATTAACACTCATAGCATTTATAGCCCTTATTCTTAGATCATCTGAAACTTCTAATACATCTTCTATTGCAGCTTTAGGTACATTAGGGTTAGCAGCCCAACGTTTTCTCCCTCTTTTACAGATTATTTTTAGCAGTTGGATAGGTTTTAATGCTTCTACAGTTTCAGCTTCTGATATTGTTGATGTCCTTTCACAGCCTAAGGTTAAATATCATAGTGACCCAATACCTTTGAAATTACATGAATTAATAGAGTTTAAAAATGTCAGCTATCGATACCCTGGAACTGAGAAGGATGTAATTAAGTCCTTAAATCTTTCAATACCGCTTGGTCAGAGAGTTGCTTTAGTAGGTATAACTGGATCAGGGAAAACTACCACAATAGACCTTTTAATGGGTTTGTTATTGCCTTCTAAGGGTAAGATTTTGATAGATGGCTCACATTTAAAAGACGAGGCAATATTGCGCTCATGGAGAGCCAATATTGGACATGTACCGCAAACTACTTTCTTGACAGAGGATTCAATAATGGAAAATATAGCTTTAGGTAAAAATATTGATGAGATTGATTTTGATCGAATAAAGAAAGTCTCTGAAATAGCAATGTTATCAGATTTTGTAGATACTTTGCCAGAAAAATATAATACAAAAGTTGGTGAAAGAGGTGTTAAACTTAGTGGAGGACAACGTCAAAGAATCGCATTAGCACGAGCATTATATAAGCAAGCAACTGTTTTAATCTTAGACGAGGCAACCAGTGCTTTAGACAATGCAACTGAGAGAAGAGTAATCAATTCTTTGGCAAGATTAAATAAAAATATGACTATAATAATGATTGCTCATAGACTAGCAACAATAGATTTATGTGAAAGAGTAATTAAATTTGATGGAGGTAAAATGATATCGGATGGATGTCCTAATGAAATATTGTAACTACTTATACTGGGTTGAATATATATTTGTAATTCCAAAACCAAAAAGAAGTATCATTAAATAAAGTATAATAAGAAGCAAAAAGGGCATATCCACCGGGTACAAAAATCCTATAATTCTTTAACTTGGACCTATATAAGGTGGCATAAAATATAACTGTAAATGCAATAAAGTTGTATTGAGTTTGCCTAGCAAAACCATCAATTCCTAAGATTATTGTGCAGAGATAACTAAGTATTACAGTCACAAAATTGAAGATTATAAAATATTCTATGAAAAGCTTTAATTTCTTATTAGTTTCGATAACTTTATTCTTATAAAAACTTGGAACAATTACTAGCAGTATTATCACCTGATCAACTATAGTTCTTAGCCCCATTCCTTTCCCTAATGCTTTTTCGTCTAACTTGTAATACCCTTTACCTAAAAGATTAACTATTGGTTCAAAGAAAACAAACGTAAAACCAAATATAATAATCAATGCAATTGTCGATATTACTACTCCTTTAGAGAAATATCCTTTAGTCCCCCAGTAAAACAAATCTATTCCTGATACCAAATTAGTGTAATTCCCTCCATTAATAGTAAACAGTATAAAAACTACAAATGGTATAACTTGGAAGTGCATAGATAATGCTAAAGCAATGGATATATACACTCCAAGTTTTGTTCGCTTTAAATTATCTTCTTTTTCTATCCAACTTAGGAGGCCTATTGTCGCTATGAGTAAGGCAAGTCCAGAGCGAAGGGATACAGTAAGAAATGATGTGAATGTATACATAAAGATCAGTGCCTGAATAGCAGGAGAGATACTTTGATTCTTAAATATTCTTCCCGCTAAATAACACATTATGGTCATTAAAGCGACATTTATACTATTTAAAGCAACCCAAAGATAATGAGATGTATATACATCTCTACCCATAGTTCGAACAATTTTTTCTACTCCAAATGTATCTAGGATAGTTCCTAATACTCCAGAAATAAACGTAAAACCTACTTCATACGGCGAGAATACAAAGCATGCCTCAAGTGAATAACAATTTTCTAAATGACTCAAATAGTTTATATAATCGCCTGGATGTACTAAATATGTTGTTATATCACTCATAAATATAGCAAAAAGAGCTTGGAGAATAAGAGCCCAGTTTGCTTGAAATCTATTTAGCCTTATCGACATAAAAAGAACAGCACTCGACATCATTATGAATGGATAAATTAGGAATAACTCTTGTGCCATATCAGTTTCTATATATTAAGTTTATTAGTAATTAAATAATTTTAAATTTTATATGTATCTAAACATCAGATTCTATTGCCACCCATTCTGTTATTGGATTTTGAACTAGAGACAACTTTTGGTTTAATGCTTTTATTTCAGAGCGAGTTACGAATCCATTGCCTATGAGTAGTAGTTGTTTTTTAGAATTTACTGCATTGGTAAAATCTTCTGAAACTATAAGCTTAGTATTTTTCAGTGAAACTGAAAATTTCTTTGAAAAAAGTTCTATTTGTTTTTTACTTATATTCCCTACAGGGATTACAGAAATTGAGTCTACATTTTTATTACTGCCTTCATAGTATTTAGCTAGCAAGTTAATATCTTCATCCCAATCTCTTGTCGCATTAGCGCTAAGCTTGGCGAGCAATTTAGGACTTATCAGTGAATTAATTTCATTTAAACTATAAAGAATCCCTTTTAATCTATCTGCTGCAAGTGCAGATGCACAACCTGCTACGAACCCTGCAATTACTCCTGTATATACAGTTGAACGCTTACTTGGACCTACTTGCCAATCTTTCATTGTAGGTATAGAAATCAGTTCCCATGGAGCCGATTCTTTGGCCTGATCTAAAAGCAATCTTTGTCTGTCTGATTCTAAACTTGCGAGAATTGTCACATCTCTATTTGCTTCTCTTGTTAAAGCTCTATGTTTTATTAATACCCCTTTAGGTCTTTCTGCAGAAGCAAGTCTGGATTTTGCATCAAATAGCTTGGCCTCTAAGTATTGTCGCATGGAGGTTATAAATTCAGTTATTAAAATATTTCTCTCTCTTTGAACATTTCTTATAGCAATGTCGTTAGGTTTAAACCTAGAGCTGTAAGAAGCAAGCATTACATCTAATTTACTTAATCTACTAGAAAAATTACCGAATTCAGTTAGTCCCCTTGCTTGACCTATAAAGTATAAGGAAGTTTCATTAATATCTTTTGATGCGTCTAGTATCTTGAGTTGCTTTTCTATTCTTTTAACATCCCAAGCTGCTTTTAGCCTTTGATATTCAGGATTTAATTCAGCAAAAGAACTGTCTGTGCGACCTTGAAATTTATATTCTCTAATATCACGATCTCCAGGGGCTTCATTGGGCATCAGAGGGCTTAAATCATTTTCCATCCCGAAAATCTGTGATGCTGAAAGAGAAGCTTCACTTTTAGCCTTGTATATATCTATTTGTTCGTCTAAGTATTTTAAAGTCTTTGCGAAGCCTCTTTTTTTATCTCTCCCTGAATATGCCTGGTAAGTACCAGCAAGTTTTTTTATAACTGGAAGAACTAAGCCTTTTTCGACATCTCTATATGTAACTGTCAAAACAGATGTATCATCTTCTTTCTTTATTCGAATCTTTTTAATCCATTTCCTATACTTTATGCCTGAAAGATCTTGTTCTTTATTAACAGATAATAGTGATTTTTGATCTTTATAAAAATTAAATACAGGTAGAAGTACCATTGGGCTTTCAAGAATCTTCATCTCTGTGAAGATAGTTCTTTTACCAGAAAGAACACCTCCTCCTAATCCACCAAATCTAGTAGGTCCTGCCAATTCAGTCCCAGAGCTGTCAACCAGAACTACTTGAAACTCTCCTTCCCAAGTGGGTTTTCGCGTAATTGCTGAAAAGAAACTATATAAAGTAACCACTCCAAAAACAGAAATACATACAATTTTTTGTCTGAATATTGATTTAAATAATTCCTTTATATCTACAAGCTCTCTATAAACTTCAGAAGAACTTTGATTTGATGATTCGTTGCTATCCTTGCTATCACTTGTCATATTAACCTCTGTACTCTTTAAGTATTATAGCAATATCTATATTTTTAGTACTATCCTGTAAGGATAAACAATTATGAAACAAATAACTATTCATTCGTCCTTTAGATTTGTTATAAACTCACACATAATATCAGCAGACCTATCCCAAGTCCAATAATCAATCACGGATTCAGCATTAGGCCTCTTTTCATTCATAAGGTATTCCTTAAATAGCTTAGGGTTTAAATCTTTTGTGTTCAAATCTAGAATAAGGCTATTTATAGGAGCTATTTCCACAAGTGACGCGATATTGCTAACTACTACCTTGGCTCCATGAGCGGCTGCTTCTAAAACTGGTATTCCAAACCCCTCTGATAAAGAAAGTAGACAGAAGCATTTACATTTGGTGTATAAGCAATTCAACTCAGAATCATTAGGACTGATTACTTCGATGACAAAATCAGAATTTTCTTTGATCATTTTTGAAAGAGATATATTTTCATACTCTGTTGAACCAGCTATTACAAGAAATATTTTAGAGTGCCCTAAATAATGGAGGCTTTTAACAAGCTCTATTAAATATTTAATATTCTTATGTGGCCTTCTATCTCCTACATACAATATAAATTCTAAATCAAGAATAGCGTTGCCAATATTAATGGAATTTGACTCCTTACTTGATACTATGTGGGAAATTGCATTAGGTATAATTGTAATGTTTGAAAGCTTTTTACCAATAAAAATATTAAGAGCTTTATATTTAGAAATTAGCTGTCTTTTTGTAGCTAATGAAACTGTTAAAATATAATTGGAGGTAAATATTGTTATAAGTATCCTTATCTCAGATATTATTTTTTTTATAAAAGAATACTTAGGAAAGAAATTCTTAACCTTTATAAAGGTTAAATCATGGATTGTACTAACTACTTTTATACCTGGTAGAATTGGAGGATCTATGAAAGGACAGACAAATAATTGAACCTTATTTTGTTTTAGCAATCTAAACAAATAAGGATCAAATAATAAGAATGGAATTTTCCATAGTATTTTTCTTGATTTGTTCCAGTAGATGATTTTGACTTTAGACTTGTCTATAGCATTAATGATACTATTAAGATGATATGATAATTTTTTAGGAGGGAGTAATAATAAAAAATCTTGGTTATTTAATCTTTCTGAATTTATTACCTTATAGAATAAATTACAAGCAAATCTAGTTAGACCTGTATTTGGAACTTCTGCATACCTTAAATCCATTGCAATTATTTTTTTAGCCATTCTCTTCCTATCGATAACTTGACTTGATCTAATCACTTTACCATAATTGTTGCTTTAAAGGTTTTTAGTTTATTAATAATAGTAAATGAAATTGATCTTATTGCTGATGAGAACTTATACAATGAATTGCATGGGTAATTAATGATTAATATTGATAGATAAAATGATGATAAAAATGGTTTTAGAGATAATATGCAATGCTTAAATTTTGAGTAATTTTTGGCAAAATAATATAATGATTTTTCTTCAAGCCAATTTTTGTATGACTCTATTAGAATTAATTCGTACTTCTCTTGTTTCTTTTTATCAATTGTATTTGTGTAATACTGATCGACTAGTAAGCTGTTTGTGCTTGACAAATGTATATTAAACCTTAGGGCTTTAATTGCTATGTCCAGATCTTCGTACCTCCTAAGAGCTTCATTGAATCCTCCAATATTTTCAAGTGTATCTTTTCTAGCACATAGCGTACATGTAGCTGTACTTCCAGGCCTGCCTTTTGCTGGGAATGCTTTTGCTGAAAGCAAAGCCAAGGCATAATCTAAAGTGCTTTTATTTTTTTGGTCAGTCTTAATAGACTTACAAATTGAATAACTTCCCTCTGTATATATTATACGCCTATTTGTATAACACAATGTTGTCTTGTCTGAATTAGTTGAATAATGGGAGATTGTTTCGTACTCTTTAATTTCCTTTATTTGATCTTCCACTCTTTTAGGATAACTGTAGTCATCATCATCAAAGAAAACTATAAACTCTCCCCTTGAATTTACTAATAATGTATTTCTAGAAGCACCTACACCTTTATTAGTATTGTGAGCTATAACTCTATTTGGTACTTTAGTCTTGGAAAGAATCTCATATACCTTTTCCAAAGTATTATCATTAGAGCAATCATCTACTACTAGAATTTCAATATTTTTGTAGGTTTGTTTTAAAGCCGAATGAATAGCTCTCTCAATAGTGTTTTGAGCATTAAAGGTCGTAAATGCACATGTAGCAAGACTTTTATTCAAAGTAATTCTATTGTCTTGACTTTAATACTTCGGCCCATTTACCTTGGGGCGCTTGAAGGCATAAAACTTGGTATTTCTTATAGCTTTCAAAACTCATTTTGCGAAGTAAATCAGGATTTTTGAGCAAGTAGATTGTTGAATCTAGCAAGTCTCTATCATCTACAATAAGACCATTTACTCCATTCTCTACAAATTCATTTAGTCTAGACATCCTTTTACTTGTAAGAATAGGTAGACCTAATCTTATAGCTTCTACAAGTGAATTTGGATATCCTTCCCACAAGGATGGAAAACAGAATATTGCTGATTGCATTAGAAATTGATCGATATTAGCTATATTCCCTAAAAGGACTAGTTTTGAGTTATGAATAAGTTTAGAGTATTTATCTTCAAATTCTTCTCGTTCTGATCCTTCACCCGCAATGTATACTTTTAAGCCTTCAAATTCATTTTCTCTTTCACTCAGTTGATCAAGAAGTGGCCTGAAATTCTTCTGAGCACATAGTCTTCCCATCATTGCAATATTCTTAGACTCTATATTAGGAGCTATATATTCTGGTAATGGATCTTTTATAAAATTGGGAATTACTACTATTTTATTTCTTAGTTGTTTTGGATAGTCCGATATATATGTTTTTAATTGTACTGTGATTTTATGACTTAAAAATAATGAGAGATAACCAGAATTAAATTTAGGAAGACTAATATAGTTATAATTTGAGAGAGCATTTCTTTCAGAAACTATTAGCTTAACTCCTAGGAAAAGACAAGCAACAAATGTTCTTGGGAATAGGCCATGATGAAATGTTATTAAGTGCGAAATTGAATTCTTTTTGACTCTCTCACGTAAATATCTAAGCTGTTTAAACCTCTTTAACTTACTTGCTGAGGAGTGAGGCTTAAGACCGCAGCCACATTTCTCCCATTTAATAGTTGAAGGAATTGGGTAGAATGATTGAGCATCTTCATTGTCATAACTAAATAAGACGACAGTATAACCAAGAGACTCAATGCTTTGACATGTCCTAATTATTTGTCTTTCAAGACCACCTGCCATGTTATCTAGGCTCGTGCAGATTAGACCTATTTTCTTGCAATTACTTTCATATATCATCTATTTAAAGTTTGGATTCATTTAATCTGTTTATTATAATCCACTTTTTATTCTTTTTTCATGAATAAGTCTTTTGAACCCTGTACTTACGATATGCTCTAGGGTTCTTTTGGGATATAAACAAGCAAGAAGAATAAAATTTAGAAAAAATAAATAATAATTTCCAACGAAATGACAATACCTAAGCTTTGGCCAAATTCTACTGTATAGATACATGCCCTTTGATTTAAGGTAGCTCTTGTTTTTTTTAATTACGACAACTTCTGAATCTAAATTCATTTTAGGGGTTTTGTCGCTCCCAATTGTTGAGTTCTGACAAACTAGAAAGCTATCTACCCCAGTAAAAGTAAAATTATTTAAAGAAAACCTTATTGCAATATCCATATCTTCTACTCTCCTTAAGCTTTCATCAAATCCACCAACTACATTAAAACATTCTGTTGTAGACATCATAGCGCATGTTGGCGCTCCAAATCCATAATCTACTTCTTTATTTCTTTCATAAAATAATAAATAGTCTGCAAGTTCAATCCCTTTGGGTGATCTTTTGTTTGTACCTAAGCACCTCATTTCTTTACAATAGCCAGATTTATATGATCTTTTCATACTGCATATTGAAACTATAGTTTTATTCTTTGGATATCCACAATTAACTATTGATTTAACTTGCAACTCTATTCTATTATAATGAGAAATATCATCATCATCCATAAAGCATATTATTTCTCCATTCGCTAGTGAAATAATTCTATTTCTTGAATATGCGGGACCATAGTTTTTATTATTCCTAATCAATTTAAATCCAAACTCTTTGGACATTGTTAATAACAATTCATAGCTACCGTCATTAGAGCAATCATCTATAACGATAATTTCTTTATTTCCCCATGTCTGTTCTATTGCACTATTAATAGCATTATAAATAGTTTCTTTAGCATTATAATTTAATATTCCAATAGTAACAAGGAATTTCTCGTCACTTATGTTTTGCATTTATTATTTTCTCCTGATGTATATATTCCTTTCATCATTATTTAGATTTAAAACACCAAATTGAAGCTTTGTTTTCTCTTCTAACTCTAAAAGGTCAATCATAGTCAACTTTCTATAATCCCAAATAGATAGATTTGTAAACCTTCTGCTTTGTAGGAATGTTCCATTTATAAAACAAGGAATTAAGAATATTAGATTTATAAATGATAGTTTAAACCCCCAATCTGAATTTGAAAATATTCTGTAAACATATTGTTTAAGTGTTATTAGTGGAGCAGGTGAGTAGGTAAATGATACATTTAGAGCAGAGCATTGAGAGGTTATCATTTTTTTTAATTTTTTATTTACAGACTTCAAAGCTATTCTTTCTCTGAAGACTTTGTGCTCTAAAGAAACAAGCTTGCCTAAAACGGCAAGACGTGACCATAGCAGTCTGTCTTCTCCATAATAAATATTGTGGTAGGGGTTTTCAATCATTAATTTCTTAGTTACCATTTGAATTTGCCGTCCACTTAGCATGAAGTCTTCAATATCTAATCTTTTCTCTATTTCATGATAAATACGAATGTACGAATCAATATATGGCTCCCATATATCATCTGCATCTATATGAAGAACTACATATTTCCCTCTAGCTGCTCGGATAGATACATTTCTAGTTTCTCCTAGCTTTCTTCTAGAGTCACGAATAAGCGGAATTACTCTTAGTCTTTCATCTTTCTTACTTAGATCAAGTAATATTTCTAGAGAGGAATCTTTTGAACCATCATCAACCACCACTACTTCGTATTTATTATCTATTTGATTTAAAATACTTGCAAGCGAAACAGCCAAAGTATCGGCCATATTATAATTGCATATACATATTGAATAAATTGGCTTAGTCATAATCAAGGCATTGCAATGCTATTACTTTTTTGAAGACTCAACATAGTAAAATAACGGGCATCTTCTATTATATTTATAGTATATACGTTTAGAATACAATTGAAGAATCCTATCTAAAATAACACATAATTGAGCATGAGGCCCATTGAAATATCTATGTGTTAGTCCAACAAGTTGTGAATTTGTAAATGGCCCATAGCTTAATGGATATATTTTTATGTTTTCAAAGTTCATTTTTTTTAAGTACTCTTCGAAATATGTTTCTGTAACTCTTTTGAAATCCTGAGGAGCTCCATGTATAGGGTACATAAAAGGCATTATTATATGTAACTTGCCACCCTTAATTAATAATCTATGGGCATCAATAAATAAATCATCCCAGTTATATACATGTTCTAGTAAATTAAACATTAGACAATGTGCAAATAATTTATCCTTTATAGGAATTTTTTCACCAACATTTATCTTGATATCAGGTTCTATTTCAGTATCTATATTTACAGATGTATATTCTTCATTCCCTAGTGTTTTTTTGTATGAAGCTCGATTTCCTCCGCCAATATCAAGAATATTACCTTTGAATTCTATTCCCTCGAGAAGTTGATTCATCAATGATCTTTGGATAGATATTGTATATACATCTTTAATTGTTCTTACAAACGAAGAATAGTTAAAAATATCTATCTCGCTTTTAGAAAACTTTTTATAATCTTTTTTATTATTTAAGAATAATGTCATGATTATTTAGGTTGCTAATAAGAATACTTGAATCTCATTTCTATTTATTTGATTATAGTTACTTGATATCCAACTCTTTGAGTCTTTTTACAGAAAAGCAAGTTGAATCGGTGTTTAACTTAGACACTTTATAAGCGGAAATTATATCTGATATAGCTGTCTTTACATCTTTGCTTGGCTTAAAACCAATGCTTAATAATTTATCTGAACATTGCCTATACGAACGCGGGTCGTTTGAAGGAGTCACCTTTATTTCACATTGAGGTATCTGTTCTTTCACCATATTTGCTATATCTAGTATTGAGATATTTTCGAAGCCTGCATTAAATGTGCCAGATTCAATTCTTGAAAAGTTTTTCAGGAAAAATATATATACATTACATATATCATCTATATGTATATTTGGTCTTATCTGCTTACCGCCAAAAACTGTTATTACTCCATTTTTTAGAGCAGAGTAAGTTAAAATATTTACAGAAACATCTAATCTCATTCTAGGCGATACGCCGCATACAGTTGCAGGTCTTATACAATATACTTTCATGTCATCCTTATAGCTTAGGAATATCCTTTCTGCGACCATTTTTGTCTTGTTATATTCAGATATTGGTAATAAATCATTGTCTTCTGTCACTCTTTCCTTATCACTAACTCCATAGACACTACCTGAGCTAGCATATAAGAATATCTTCACTCCGGCCTTTTTAGCTTTAGCAGCAAGTTGTTGACTAGCAAGTACATTTACTTCCCAACTTAACCTTGGATCTAATTCAACAGCTGGGTCATTTGCAATATTAGCCAAGTGAATTACGGCATCTATATTCTTCAAATGATGGTCTTCTATATTCCTTATATCTTCTTTAATAATTTTCAAATTTGGATGAGGTTTTAAATATTCACCAAACCAGTTTAAGTCAATCGATATTATTCGATGACCAAGCTCAATTAGCTTTGGTACAAGTACAGAACCCTTGTAACCATTTCCTCCTGTTACTAAAATATTCATTAATCATTTCTAGGAAGATAAACATATAGCACTTATTGAGTTCATTTGTAAAATCTAATAAATGAGAATCAGCCTTCTGTAAGCCTTTTTAAAATGGATTAATTTTTATCACTTTTTGTGTTATGCATTCTAATGTGACTGGTTGATTGCCCATGCTTTCAACTACTAAGGAAGCACCACAGCAGCTTAGAGCAGCTACTTCCATAAGAGGTCTATCGCTGCACATTCCTGCTGCCATAATTGCTAAAAGAGAATCGCCGGCACCTGTTACATCGACTGGATTAACTGATAGAGCAGGAAATGCTTGAATCCTAAGAGACCCATTCTTATTTTTGGAATATGCAATGAAACCATCGGCACCAAGTTTCATGATCATATTTTTACTTCTCGTTTCGGACATAAGCTTTTGGCATACAGCATCTAATCCACTTTGTTTATCTTGGAGAGAAACTCTTGCCTCTCGTTCATTAGGGCACAAAAGCGTGAAATTTTTCATTTTTGATATATCACCTACTTGACTACTACATTGCAGATCTCCGAATAGTTTCAAATCATGGGCTTTAGCCACCTTGTGGATTTCTTTTAGTATTTGAGGAGTAATGACGCCATATACAAAGTCAGAAACAACTATTCCATTAGCTTTAGGAGCTAATGCCCATAACTTTTTGATTATTTTATCAGTGCAATTACGGTTGATATGATGATCATCTAATCTACTTACTCTAAAAAGCTTCTGGTTTTCAACTACATATCTTTTCTTAAAGGTAGTTGGTCTAGTTGAGTCTTCGATTAAATAAGTATTTACAGATTGTTCCTCTAGTTTTTTCTGCAGCCATTGCCCTGAATCATCTTTCCCAATTACTGATAAAAAATCACATTTAGCACCTAGTGAAGCAATATGAGAAGCAACTATTGCTGCACCTCCAATAAAATTTTTTTGTTCCATTTCTTTAACTACAATTACAGGAGCCTCAGCACTCATTCCTAAAGGCTCACATGCAGTGTATTGGTCTACTATTGAATCTCCAATGACAATTAAGCGAGAATTCTTTATTGATTCACCAGTAGTAATTATGTCATTCTTAGTAATTTTTTGTCTTTTTAAAGCATCCATAAATTGCTCTTCCCTCTTGAATTTAATTTCAGACTCTGAACTAATCAAAAGGTCTGATGAAGCATAATTAATATCTCCAGCGTGATATTTAACCTCTTTGCCTTCATCTTTTAAGTACTCTATAGAATCCTTTATATAATTGATATTAGAGTTTTCATATTCTTTACCTAAGACAAGATACTTTGGATTTAATTTTTGAAGACATTTTTTTAGATTATTATCTGGTAAAAGTATTACTGCATCTGCTATGGCTAATTGAGCTACACCTTCAGCTCTTTCAAGTTGGCTGAAATGTGTTCTGGGGTCACCACTTAAGTGTTTTTGTATTGCAACGACAAATTTTTGACCAAGTTCTTTTGCATGCTTTAAATACCTTATATGTCCAGTATGTACAGAGTTGAAGTGTCCATAACCAACAACAGAGCCTATGTATTCTTCGGCATGATCTAATTCAATTACAGGGCAAATACTGCTTTGATTAGTATTCATATGATTATAGCGATTACTTAGAAGCCAAGCTTTTTTGAACAATCCATTGCATACACATATGAAAGATAATGACTTGAGAGTCTTCAGCTATTTGCATATCATTTGTTTGTAAATGGATGACCTTGTCAGCAATATCTTTACACTTTCCTCCTGAGAATGCAATTACTGCATGGCTTTTCATATTTATCTCTTTGCTATATTCAAGTGCTTTAACTACATTTTGGGAATTTCCACTTCCAGATAAAACTATTAAAAGATCATCTTTCTCAGCTAGTACTTTTAATTGATGGCAGTAAATATTTTCATAACCTATATCGTTTGCTAAACATGTGACAATACTTGGATTTGAAGGCAAAGCTATTAACCTCATCCCAGGCCTGGAAGGTTTGCTATAGCTACCTAAACCATAGTGAAAGTCATTGGCAATATGCATTGCATTTCCTGCACTTCCGCCATTCCCACATATATAAGCTCTTTTACCACTATTCCAAGCATGCTCTAGGTCATTTGCGAGTTCTTTTATTGAGAGAATTATTCCCTCAGTAAAAACACTTCTAAGTTCATCTAGATATTGATTTGTAAAATCATTGAATGATATTGGCATTATTACTCATTGAGAGATTCCTTTTTCCACAGCTCTTGAGCTCTGCTAAGGGTTGTGGGGGAACCAATATCTAAAAAAGTAGTTTGACTGTAGCAGGTTTGAATCCTTCCCAAAAGCTTTGGGAGTAAATCCTTACTGATGTCTTGCCCAGAGAAATGAGTTTGATCTAGAAAATCTAGAAATGATTGGTCAAATGCATAAATGGCACCATTGGCAATAAATCCTGGAGGATTCTTAGTTTTCTCGTGGAAAGCAGTGACGACGCCTTTTTCATTAGTTTCTACTATTCCGCATTGAGAGGGATTATCTGTTTTAAAAGTAAGCATTGTTAGAAGAGAATCTTTTGACTTGTTGACGTGAGTATCGATTAGTTCCTCAAGATTATCATTTGTAATATTATCTGCATGAATAATCAACCCTAATGAACCTCTAAAAAAATCTCTATTTACCATTAAAGTACCTGCTGTCCCAAGCAAAGTCTTTTCATATGTTGTATAAATATTTATCTTACTATTATCATATTCTCTTATAGAGGAATTAACTTGATCGGATAGATAATGTGTATTTATTAACGTGGATTTACAGCCTAGATTCACTAGTTTATCCAACCAAATATGTAATAGCGGCTTATTAGATATACTTACTAGACATTTAGGTGTGTTAAGAGTAAGTGGCCTTAGGCGTGTCCCAAAACCTGCAGCTAGAAGTAGTGCTCTTATAGGTAATTTCATTAGTTTAATTTAGTAAAATTGAGCTATCTATAATTAAATCAGCCAAAGCAAAACTTGCTGTAAATGCAGGGGAAACAGCATTAAGAATATGAGAGCTGTTATCAGAGTTAATGCATAAAAAGTCATCTTCTAATTTCATACTTCTTTTGTTGAATAGTTGTGATCTTATCCCCCTCTTAGAGCAAGGCTCAATATCTTTGAATCTTATTGAAGGAATCAATTCCTGAGCTGCTTTAAGAAAAAAAGGTTGAAATGATTGTAAAGCTTGTTGGTGAACATATCCTCTAAAGCCACCTTTATTATTGATGTACTGTCTAGAAAGCAAATCAATACTTGAAATAGCGACCGAAGGTTCTAACCCTTTAATGCCGTCATAGTTTTCTCTCCCCCATGCAGGTGTAGCGGTTGGGCCAATATATATTGATGGAACTCTTTCAGTATCTGGAGTAAAGTGAACTCCTAAAAAAGGTACTGATAAGTCTGGAACTGGATAAAGATTTGATGGGATTTTTATTGAGGATTCGTGCTTTAATTTCCAATAAATACCTTTAAATGGAATGATTGTATAGTCATTCCCAACGTCAAATAATTTGCTGATTCTGTCCGCACCAAGTCCTGCACAATTGAATACATAACTATAAGAAAGATTTTCTTTATTAAAAGTAGTTATTAATTTTTCTTTTGTATTAACATTAATGATTTTTATACCTTTTTTTATTGTTACTCCTTTAGAGGTTAACTCTCTTTCTAAACATTTAATAATTTCAAGAGGCTTTACAACTGCTGTGTTAGGGCTCCATAGTGCCCGCCCACTTTTGGACACAGCTTGTGGGATAAAAGCTTTTAATTGGTTCTCGTCCCATAATTCAACTTTTGCTCCATTCAATTCTCCCCTTTCTTTTAATAGATCTAACTGACAATCGAGGTTGGCTTTGGTTGGGATTACTACTTTACCGCATTTATTAATGGCAAGATTTCTTTCTTCAATCCATTCACAAAGCCGTCTTGCACCTTCTACACTAACTTTTGCTTTTAGTGATCCAGGCTTATAGTATATACCTGCATGTAGTACTCCACTATTGCGTCCAGATGTATGAAGACCAAGCGCTTTTTCTTTATCTAGTATTGTAATGCTTTTTGTTATTCTCCTTTCTATTAATTGATAAGCTAAAGATAGGCCAACCATTCCACCTCCTATAATTATTATGTCTTTAGTTTCACTATTTATCATTTCATTCATTAAAAGAAGATAGTTTGTAAAAAGGGAAGGATTCTAGATTATCTATTAATATTAAGTCTGACCTATTATTTTTGTCGATAAATCTATGCTGTCCATCTGTTTGGCTCAAGATATCACTTCTCTCATCTTTTCCATGACCAGTTTTAATATGAATTAGGCTCTTTATTCCAGCTCTTGCAGCTGATTGAAGATCACTTATTCTATCTCCTATCATTAATGATTTACTCAAGTCAACTGATAGTGTTATTGCTGAATTTAATATCATATTAGGACTTGGTTTCCTCCAGCTATGCAAAGGAGATTCTGGTCCTTGGCCATTTGCATATATGCCAATTATAGAGTTTTCTTCTCCTATTAACTCGATCATTTTGTTCGTAACCTCAATATAATTATCCCACCCAAAATAACCCCTAGATATACCTGATTGATTTGTGATAATTATTATTGGTATGTTTAGAGACTTAGCTTCCTTGAAAAAATCTTTACAACCTTTCTCTAAAATCACGTCATCTTGATTAGAAACGAAGTGGCAATCCTTAATTATCACACCATCTCTATCTAGAAATAATGCTGGCCTAAGCCCCATTGATTCAGGTAGATATAATGGATTATCGTAAAATAAGCTAATGAAATTAGAATAATCTTTATTCATATATTCCTAGAAATATAGTGCTGAATTAATCAATACCATTGCAACTTAATGTAAATGATGTTTCTTTATTGCTATTGAAGCTTCAATTTAACATTTTGTAAGTCTTTTGTCCTACCTTTTACTGGTTTAGTTAATTTCTTATTATTAATAGATATCTATTGAATAAATAATTGCAATAGTTTGGCAATTAGGTGTAATTATTCTGAAATAATTTATCACCCAATATTATAGTAATCTCATTTACATCTAATAAATAATAATAATTTTACTATTATTATTTACCAGCTTAGCTGAGACCAGAGATTATCTTCTAATCCTAAGTTGTTTTGAAGATGTATCATCAGATGTGCTCTTATATCAATTAGGTATCATAAGCACTGTTACCATATAAACTAATATCTAGTAGTTGGATTAGTATTCAAAAAATGAATTCATTGTTATCTTATTTTCGCTATCTGTATAGACTTTTTCTACCTATCCAGCTTAGAACAGCTTTTAGGGATTTCTATAAGACTTTCTTGTATGCACTAAGGTATCTTAAATTGCGTTTTGTTTTACTTAATAAAAGTAACGTCAATTTAATTCTTGGAGCGGCACTAACTTCTCAAGAAGGTTGGTACTCAACCAATGAAAACTGGCTAGATATTTCTAAAACAGAGCATTGGCAAAGAATATTTTCAGGTAGACCTCGTGTAAGCCATGCCGTTGCAGAACATGTTTTTGAGCATCTTTCGGTCAGCGAAATGAGAAAAGCATTGAGACTTATATACCAGCACCTATGCAATGGGGGAAGTTTGCGGATAGCAGTTCCTGATGGTAATCATCCTGATGAGACATATCGTAAGCATACTGGTATTAATGGAATAGGAGCAGATGCCTCTGATCACAAACAATTCATATCCTATGAATTTTTAAAAAAAGAGCTTGAAGATGTAGGGTTTACTTGTGAATTAAAAGAAGGCTATACGAGTGAAGGCCAATTGATAAGAAGTAACATATCAAGGAACTATGGCTTAATTATGAGAACAAGGGATTCAATTAATTATAAAACAGAAAAGCTTGGATGGGATTTTATAGATTCAAATACTAGCTTAATTGTTGATGCCCTTAAGTAAATAATCAAATAATATTAATTGGTTATAGACTCGATTACTTTATAGGTTGAATATAAACCAAGAAAAGGATTAGTAATTTCTGATATTCCAACACTTGTTTTGGCTATTAGACTATCTTCTACATTAACGATATCACCGCTTCTTAGGACAGGATTATGATAAGTGTTGTCTTTCGCATTTTTTCTGTACCTTATACTTCTTCTTTCCAATGTACCATCGCTCAGAAACCTAACAAATGTTACTTTACCTTTAAGTGGTTTCATCCCACCACTTAGTACAATTAGATCATTCAAAGTAGCTGATTTATTGATTACTTTTGCCCCTGGATAGTAAACTCTGCCTGAAATAAATACTTTGTTGAACTTGCTATGAAGATTAGTTCTAGTAGCTATTTTTAATTGCTCATTTAATGCTAACTCACTCTTATTAATCCTAATAATATCACCATCACGTAAGCGTATATTTTCAGCACCTTCTCCATTCTCTAAAACACTGAGAAAGTCAAGCCTAGCCCTTATTCTTCCACCACCATTACTTATACTTTGCTTCCTTACAACTTCCACACTCCTTAGATCAGAATATAGAGTAATACCTCCTGCTCTCTTAATTGCATCGAACAGCTTAGGGGCGACAGGACCATCATAAACAGTTTTTTTCTTTTGAAATCTTTCATCATACTCATCAGGAAATTTCTCAATAAGTGTTCTCTGATCCTCTGTAAGATCTGATGGATTTAAAAAATCATCTCCAAAAGGATCATTTACATTCCCTAGACTTAAATTTATTTCACCTCCTTTAATTAAATAGACACCTGGATTTTGAACTTCACCTTGGACATAGATATTAATAGGCCTATATGTAGTAACTAAAATAGATATATTTGGCTCTATTAGGAATTCGCTATACTTTCTTTCGAGAAGCTTTGTTAATTCGTTTATACTAAGGCCTTCAACATATATACGTTTTAGTCGTGATGTAAAGATTGTCCCATCCCCATCAACAGTCTGTCGTGTCGATAGTTTGCTAGCACTATTAAATATTATCGTAATACTATCTCCTGGCCCTAATAGATATTCTCCTTTTGGTATTTTGTCTAAGTAATCAATGCTAGGTTGATTGTTTATAACCTCTTCATTTTTTTTTGATTCTATACTATAAACTGATGAACAAATGCTATGAGTAAATACAAGAATAATAGCTATGTTCTTGCTTAGCTTTTTTAGTAGCATGTCCTTGCCGAAGCTTGTTATTGCTTTTGAAGAAAAGGGCATTTCAACGTTTCTGGACTAATTGCTTTTAATTTCTACTATACAATATTTATACTTGCCTTAAAAATTTCTTTTTTCTTTTATGATGCGTTAAGCTAATAATGATCAGATTTTTGAGAGTTATTTAGGAATCTTGAAAAGACTAAAGCCTATTCGCTAACCGAAAACCCTGATTATCTTCTTCTCTTAACATGCGACCTGTCCTTATTACTGGTGCAGCTGGTTTTATTGGAGCAGCACTAGTAAAAAAACTATTGAGCGAGGGTGAAAGGGTTATTGGTATAGATAATATTAATGAATATTATGATACTTCTTTAAAATACGCCCGCTTACAATATATAGAGAGTAGCTCTCAAGAATACCTAAAAAATTGGGTTTTTCATAAATTAGGTATTGAGAATATTGATGAAATAAAAGAGATTTTTACTAAAGAATCGCCTCGTATAGTAGTTAATTTAGCAGCACAGGCTGGTGTTAGATATTCTTTAGATAATCCTCATGCCTATGTTCAGAGTAATCTCGTTGGCTTTTGTAATTTATTAGAGATGTGTAGGCATTATGAAGTTGAAAACTTGATATATGCTTCAAGTAGCTCTGTTTACGGAGGTAATACTAATCTTCCTTTTAATGAAACTCAGGCAGTAAATCATCCTGTAAGTTTTTATGCAGCCACTAAAAAATCTAATGAATTAATGGCACATACCTATAGTCATCTATATGACTTACCTGCTACTGGGTTACGCTTTTTTACCGTATATGGACCTTGGGGCAGGCCTGACATGGCCCCTATGAAGTTTGCTAAGGCCATACTTGAAGGAGACCCTATTCAAGTATTTAATTTTGGCCGTATGAAAAGAGACTTCACTTATATTGATGATGTTGTAGAAAGTATTTTTAGATGTTGTTATTTGCAAGCTACTGTTAATAATAATTTTGATAAGTCAAACCCTGATCCTTGCACTTCTTTCGCTCCGCATAGAATTTTTAATGTTGGCAATAGTCAACCTACAGAGTTAGATATTTTTATTAATTTACTAGAGAAATCTTTATCTACTAAAGCTATAAGGGATTTGCTTCCCATGCAACCAGGGGATGTTGTGGCTACAGCTGCTGACACTCAGAAATTAAAAGATTGGACAGGCTTCTCTCCTAGCACATCTCTTGAGGATGGTATTCAATGTTTTGCAGAATGGTATCTTTCTTTTTACCAAAGCTAGTTTTATAATCTATAAAATAATTTAATAGTCAACATTATCTCATTATCAAACTTAAGAGATTCATTTATCTCTAATTCAGGATTTTATTATGATTTTTCTAAGCTATTAATAATTAATTTAGTTTTTTTGCAAAAAGTGTTTACTTGTTATATGATGCATTTATTTAAAATCGTATTTGTCAATAATCAAAGATGAACCGAATATTAGTTACTGGTGGTGCAGGTTTTATAGGAAGTCATACATGCATTACTTTGCTAGAATCTGGCTATGATTTGTTGATTATTGATTCTTTTATAAATAGCTCAGAAGTATCATTAAAGCGTGTGAAAGAAATGTCTGATAATAAAAATATTAATTATTTAAAAGGAGATATAAGAAATTTAGAATTTTTAGACAGTATTTTTAGTAACGCAATTCAAGAAGGAAAGCCTATAGACGCTGTAATTCACTTTGCTGGATTAAAGTCAGTATCTGAATCTACAAAAATACCTCTTACATATTGGGATGTAAATGTCGTGGGCTCTATTGCATTATTTTCGATTATGCGTAAGTACAAATGTTATACAATTGTATTTAGTAGCAGTGCAACCATCTATGGTAATACAGATAAAGTTCCGATAAAAGAGGACTCTTTAATTTCTCCAATTAACCCTTATGGTGAATCAAAAGCAACTGTAGAAAAGATACTTTCAGACCTTTCGTTAAGTGCTCCTTTTGATTGGAGAATAGCTTGTCTTAGATATTTTAATCCTGTTGGGGCGCACCCCTCAGGTCGGATAGGAGAAGACCCTTTAGGTATTCCCAATAACTTGTTCCCTTATATAACAAACGTAGCTGGAGGACAAATCAAGCAAGTAGAGGTTTTTGGAAATGATTGGCCTACACAAGATGGCACTGGAGTTAGAGATTATGTGCATGTTTTAGACTTGGCAGAAGCCCACAAGTCTGCATTAGAATGCTTATTTGCTGAACCTGCGCAATTACTTATTCTTAATTTGGGGAATGGTTTTGGACTTAGCGTGTTGGAAATCATTAATACATTCTCGAGAGTCAATAACTGTGAAGTTCCTTATGTTTTTGCTGCAAGGAGACCAGGAGATATTGCTATTTCCTATGCTGATATTGCTTTGTCAAAGGCACGCCTTAATTGGTATCCTAAGAGGTCTATAGAAGATATGTGTCGTGACACGTGGAGATGGAAACTTAATAATCCAATAGGTTATAGAAGCAAGTAGAATATATTTAGAAGAAAATATATTTTTACCTCTCTTTATAAATTGATTATTTGTATTCATTTATGCTAATAAAATTAATCTTAGTGATACAATTCTGTTTATTAGAGCTACATAATTCTTTTTGAAGAATCTTGTTACTGGAGGAGCTGGTTTCATTGGTTCGCATGTAGTCGATAGACTAATGAATTGTGGTGAGAAAGTAATTTGCTTGGATAATCTCTGTACAGGAAGTTTAGAAAATATAAAAACTTGGATAGATAACCCTAATTTTCAACTAATCAATCATGATGTAATTAATCCGATTGAGCTTAACGTCGATAGGATATGGCATTTAGCTTGCCCTGCTTCACCATTACATTATCAAGAGAATCCTATTAAAACAGCTAAAACAAGCTTTTTAGGTACTTATAACATGTTAGGAATGGCTCGAAGGACAAAAGCTCGATTGCTTTTTGCAAGTACTAGTGAGGTATATGGTGACCCTGAAATTCACCCCCAGCCTGAGACTTATAATGGTTCTGTAAATCCTACTCAAATTCGAAGTTGTTATACAGAAGGTAAACGCATAGCTGAATCCCTATGTTTTGACTATTTACGAGAGCACAAATTAGAAATTCGAGTTGCTAGGATTTTCAATACTTATGGTCCGAGAATGCTTCCTAATGATGGAAGAGTTATAAGTAATTTTATTTCTCAGGCTATAGCAAAGAGGCCTCACACAATTTATGGCGACGGATTACAAACAAGATCCTTTTGTTATGTGGATGATTTAGTAGATGCTCTGATTAGACTAATGTTATCCAACTGTTCTGGTCCTATTAACCTTGGTAATCCTCAAGAATGCACAATCTTAGAATTGTCCAGAATTATTAGCAAAAAGATAAACGCCACTTATGATTTTATTACCTTTTCTCTCCCTAAGGACGACCCCATGAGACGAAAGCCAGATATAAACCTTGCAAAGAGGGAGCTTGATTGGGAACCACTAATTAATCTTGATCAAGGACTTAATCTAACAATTGATTATTTTAAAGGAGAATTATAAATTATGTTGGAAAAAATCAACAATATTTGTTGTATTGGGGCTGGATATGTAGGAGGACCTACTATGGCAGTTATTGCTGACAAGTGTCCAGAAATTCAAGTTAATGTTGTTGATATTAATCAGGCTAGGATTAACAATTGGAATGATTCTGATTTCTCCAACTTGCCTATATATGAGCCTGGATTAGCGGAAATCGTTAAAAACTGTAGAGGTCGTAATCTTCACTTTTCTACTGTAATTGAAGAAAATATTGCATTGGCAGATATGATATTTATATCAGTAAATACACCTGTTAAGAAAAAAGGTATAGGAGCAGGCCAGGCAAGCGATTTAAAATGGATTGAAGCATCAGCTAGACAAATATCAAAATATGCAGTTGGTAAAACAATTGTAGTAGAGAAAAGTACATTGCCTGTCAAAACTGCACAGACAATTAAGAATATTTTAGAAGCACATGTCCTTAACACATCTAATGATAAGAAATTCTCAATTTTATCTAATCCAGAATTTCTAGCAGAAGGAACTGCAATAAATGATTTAGAGAATCCAGATAGAGTATTGATAGGAGGAGAAGATCAGGATGCAATCAACTTACTTATAGATGTGTATTTAAATTGGGTCGATAAAGAAAAAATACTTACAACTGATTTGTGGAGTTCTGAGCTTTCTAAATTAACTGCGAATGCATTTCTTGCTCAACGAATTAGTTCTATTAATTCTATTTCTGCATTGTGTGAGTCTACAGGGGCAGATGTTAATGATGTAGCTCTTGCTATTGGCATGGATAAAAGAATTGGATTGGAATTTCTCAGACCAGGCCCAGGATTTGGGGGAAGTTGCTTTAAGAAAGATATATTAAACTTGGTATATATTTGTAATCATTATGGCCTTTACCAAGCAGCAAAATACTGGCAAACAGTTATTAATTTAAATGACTGGCAACAAAAAAGAATCTCAAAAATAATTGTAGAGAAACTATTTGGAACTATTTCTGGTAAAAAGATAGCTGTGCTTGGCTTTGCCTTTAAAGCAAATACTAATGATACTAGAGAATCTCCTGCGATTAATATCTGTAGAGATTTACTAGAAGAAGGAAGCAATTTGCATATTTATGATCCTAGGGTAAGTCAAGATCAGATAAAAATGGATTTAGGTCACTCACAAATAATTGATTCACAAAATCTTTTATTTGAGGGTAAATGGGAATTTTCTAAATCGGTTGAATTGGCAGCAAACGGCGCAGATGCGATTTTAGTTCTAACTGATTGGGAAGAGTTTAAAACTCTTGACTGGGAGAAACTTTCAAAAATAATGCGGTCTCCATCCTGGCTGTTTGATACAAGGTCTATTTCTAATGCAATTGAGGCTAAATCGTTCGGGATTAATATCTGGAGACTTGGCGATGGAGCTCTAAATTGAGATCTCTGTTTTAAACGCTCCGTTCAGGATTCGAACCTGAGACCCACTGCTTAGAAGGCAGTTGCTCTATCCAGCTGAGCTAACGGAGCTCGATGATTTGCGTTGGGTTTTTCTATAAGCCCCTTGAGTTGTTAAGAGCGAGAGTAATCCCAACATCCCTTCAACTATTTTTACTTTACTGACTTATCGGTCATGTAATCCATTAAAATTTAAGCCTGAAGATAATTTCATTTATAAATGGCAGAAAGATACCATTTTATTAGCTAAAGAGATTATAAGTATCCAAAAATTACATCGTTGCTCTTGAAAGAAAGTAGACTTTCTATAATGAGGTTCTATTCCATCAGAATCTATTTAGAATATTTGTTCTCATTAATATTGACTTGCATTTGATAAGAAAAATAGTTTAGAAAAAATATTTGTTTAGTTTTAAACTGGCATTAAATAAATTTTAGACCTTATATACTTGCTGTTTATAAATTGCTAATTATTTACTTGTTTTCATATAATTGCTGTTTATTGGTCATTTTTTGCAAGCCTAAACTTCATTCAAGTCTTTTCTAGAAATGAATTCTAAGTATCACTTTTATATAACCATGTTGGATCTATAGGATAAATTCTTTATTTTTTATCCGCAGTTTTGTTCAAACTTTCTAAGACCTTAGACTTATGAAGGTGATTTTAACTGATATGGTTTATCTTTAGGTTGTTACTATATAGTAACTTTTCATCTGAATGCTTTTTGTGGTAGGAACTTTTTAATTGTTGATCGAGATGGTTTTTTATCTGTAGCATTCATTCTTCACATTTTGCACATTCAGGAGAGTTGGCAAAGTAGGTTTGTATGGTTAGCTCTCTAAAAAATTTTTGGCCCGAAAAATCACGGAAATTGTAAAAAAGCAGATATTAGAAGGCTTCCTCTCTGGTAAGTCTTTAACGGTTCTTGCGAGGGAGTATGGGTGTACTCCAAGTACCGTTACTAGAACAGTGAAAACTGTATTGACTGAAGAAGAATATTCAGAATTAAAAGGGAAAAGACGAAAGGTCAAACCTTTGGATCTTTCTTCTTCAATAGATACTGATTTTGCTGCGCCCATTGAAAGTTCTGAGACCATTGCAAAAGAAATGGACCTAAAGGATTGCGAATCTTTTGACGAGTCATCTTCTGAAATGCTTAAATCCGAACAAAAGAATCTGGTTGATACACCAAAGCATGATGTTGATGTATTTACAGAAATTGCACCGTTAACTGAAGAACACTCTTGGGATGAACAAAAAGAGGTTGCTTGTATACCTCTAGAAGAATATTCTTTCCCTCAAATTGTATATATGCTAATAGATAGGAAAGTAGAACTTGAGGCAAAACCTCTTAAGGATTTCTCTGATTGGAGTTTTCTGTCAGAAGATGATCAAAATAGACTTGCTCTTCCTCTTTTTAGTAATCAGCGTGATGCTAAACGTCTTTGTTCAAGAAATCAAAAGGTACTAAAAGTTCCTGACTCTAGAGTTTTTATGCTTTCTTCTTCTTATTTGCTTTCTAAAGGTATTAGCAGAATATTAATAGATGATTGTTTGTTATCTATAGATAAATAGAATAGATTTTTATCAATATTCTTTATTTCTAGAAGTCGTTATTAAGCTTGCAGTTAAACCACCACTTAGTGACCCAAGTGCAATAGAAATACCCACTAAAAAACCTGTAGGATAACTTTCTGTAGAAGAGAATCCTAAATTTATATTATGTCTATCGCTTAAGTTTTGAGAACCTAGGCAAATCATTAAAACTAATAAGAGGCTATTTGAAAGACTTGCTCCTAATAGGATTATTTTTCTTGCCATCATTTTTTAATATTTAAGAAAAATCATTTTGCTGTTCGGGTTTGAGAATCATCATTTTTTTTTATTTTTTGAGGAATTAATGAATAAAGGAAATTTTTTGAGTAGCCAGTTTTCTTTGCCAATTCCCGAGAAGCATTTTTTAAGCTTAACCCTTTGTCTAAAAGTCTTTTCATTTCTTCTTGTAATTCGACATTGTTTTTCTTTTTCAGCTCCTCGCTATTTGGCTTTCCTCCTAAAACAAGAGTAAATTCTCCTTTAGGTTGGTTATTGGTGAAATGTTCTAGGGCATTCCCAAGTGTTGGCCCAATTTGCTCTTCATACTTTTTTGTAAGCTCTCGAGCAACTTGCAATGGCCTGTTTGTTCCGCAGAGATCATATAATTCCTTTAAGAGTTTTAATAGTCTGTGAGGGGATTCATAAATTATTGTGGTCCTTTTTTCTTTGGCAATACTCTGAAGAATTAATGACCTGTCTTTTTGTTTGTATGGCAGAAAGCCTTCAAAACAAAATCTCTGAGAAGGTAGCCCGCTGCTTACTAGTGCTGTAATCGCTGCACATGGACCTGGGATGCAAATGACGTCATGTCCAGCTTGCCTTGTTGCTAAAACAAGCTCTTCTCCAGGATCGCTAATCCCTGGGAGCCCTGCATCACTTATTAATCCAAGACTTTCTCCAGCATCCAATTCTTTAATGAGTTTTGGAATTCTTAACTTGGTATTGTGCTTATGAAAACTTACAAGCTTTCCTTTAATTTTAAATTTTTTGAGAAGTTGTCCGCTATGTCGAGTGTCTTCGCATGCGATAACTGATACGTTTGATAGAAGATGCTTTGCTCTTGGTGAAAGATCTCCAAGGTTTCCTATTGGTGTCCCTATTACATATAAGACGCCAGAATTTGGCTCAAAAGTTTTTTTTGAAATGTCTTCTTTGTCTAGATCCATCATGAAAAAAGAGGTTGAACTTCCTAATGGAGTTAATTTGAATAATTTGTTGGAGAAACTTAGAGAGTTGAGTTGGGGCGCTGCAGATATTCTGAAGGCATATGCAAGAGGAGAAAAGCCTCCTTATGATTTCCCTGAAGTTTTGAGTGTTCAAGAAGGAGGAGATGGACCTGTATCTGCTGCAGACCTTGCAGTTAATAGCTGGCTAATTGAAGGCTTGAAGGCAAGTTTCGCATCTGTAAAATGGGCGTTAATTAGTGAGGAAACGGCTAAGGAACAGCTTGTGATAGGGGAGCCTTTGAACAATCAATGGGTGTGGATATTAGATCCTTTAGATGGAACCAAAGATTTCCTACAAGGCACCGGAGAATATGCAGTGCATTTGGCTTTAGTTAATGGTAATAATCCTGTTTTAGGAGTGGTTTTGATACCTGAATTAGAAGAACTTTGGATTGGATTGGTAGGCTCAGGATCATGGTGCGAGGACCGTTTTGGGAATAAAAAACCTGCTGTTTTTAGTAGTCGAAAAGAAATTAGTGAAATGACTCTTGTAGCAAGCAGAAGTCACAGAGACGAAAAGCTAGAGAAGTTGATTAACTCACTTCCTTTTGCTCAGAAGCAAATAGTAGGAAGTGTCGGTTGTAAAGTTGCCAAAATTCTTAAAGGGGAAGCGGATTTCTATATATCTTTATCAGCTAAAACAGCTCCTAAAGATTGGGATATGGCTGCTCCTGAAGCTGTTTTAAAAGCTGCTGGAGGTAGTTTCACCCACGCAAATAACAAACCTTTGAAATACAACACTGGAGAAATAAATCAATGGGGGTGTTTGATAGCAAGCCATGGTAGAAATCATGACTTGTTATGTAGTGTTATTCAAAATGAATTGTTATCTATTGACCCTTCTTTTTCAGTATGAATAAGTTTCTACTCTTTACATCAAAGGTGCTACTGGAGTGGGGGTTGGCTGTGGATAATATTGCATGTCTCCATTTTGTGGAATACCCCTTAGAGTTAGATTGATTCTGCCTCGATTATCTATTTCTCTAACCCTTACAGTTACTTCATCACCTACTTTGACAACATCTTCAACTTTCTCTACTCTGGCTTCTGATAATTGAGAAATATGTATCATTCCTTCTTTGCCTGGAAGGATTTCAACAAATGCACCAATAGGGATAATCCTTGTAATTGAGCCTGTAAATACTTCTCCCTCATGAACTTTCCTGGTTAGACCTTCAATTATCTTCTGAGCTTCTTCTGCTGCAACTCCATCATGTGATGCAATGGTTACAATTCCGCCATCTTCTATATCTATTTTTGTATTTGTTCTTTCAGTTATACCTTTGATAGTTCTTCCACCAGGTCCAATAACTGTTCCAATAAGTTCAGGGTCTATTCTGAAGCTTAGAAGCCGTGGTGCATGAGGAGAAAGAGTCTCTCTTGGTTTGTCAATAGCTTGAACCATTTTTTCTAGAATATGAGTTCTTGCAGGCTTCGCTTGATTTATTGCTTCTCCAATTATTTTTATAGGTAGGCCTGTCATTTTCATATCCATTTGAAGAGCAGTAATACCTTTTTCTGTACCTGCGACTTTGAAATCCATATCTCCCAAAAAGTCTTCAATTCCTTGAATGTCAGTGAGTATTCTTACTTCTTCTCCTTCCTTAATAAGGCCCATAGCAGCTCCGCTTACAGGTGCTTTAAGTGGGACTCCTGCATCAAGGAGTGCAATTGTGCTACCACAAACAGATCCCATTGAGGTAGAGCCATTTGAGCTTAAAACCTCACTTACTACTCGTAAGACATAAGGGAAGGACTCTTTAGGAGGCAAAACTGGGATAATTGCTCGTTCCGCTAAAGCGCCATGACCAACTTCGCGGCGTCCTGGGGTACGCATAGGTCTTGTTTCGCCTACTGAGTAAGGAGGGAAATTATAGTGATGTATATATGTTTTATCGGGACTTGGGTTTAGATCATCCATTTCTTGAGCATCACTAGGTGTTCCTAGTGTTGCTGTGGAAAGTACCTGGGTTAACCCTCTTTGAAACAGACCAGATCCATGAACACGTTTTGGAAGAATACCAGCTTCGGCGGATATCTCTCTTACTTCATCAAGTGCTCTTCCATCTACTCTTTTTCCATCTTTGATAATTTGCTCTCTCATTAGTTTTTTAGTAAGAGCTTTGAAGCTTATTCCTAATAGTTTTGTATTAGTTGTTATTGATTTCTTGACTGCATTGTCATCTTTAAGAGAATCAATTTTTTCTGCACAATTAGTTTTGATTTCATCAAGCTTTAAATCTCTGTCTTCTTTGGAAAGATCGAATTCTTTTAATAATGCACTAATTGGTTTTGTACAGTTTTTTTCTAAATAGGAAGGTACTGTTTCATCCAAGTCTGGCTTTTCAGGTTTGATTTGAGTTAGACCTGAGTCTTTCAGAATAGATTCCTGAGCTTTAATCAATTCATTAACTGCTTCATAGCCAAAGTCAATTGCCTCAATTACATCTTGTTCAGTTAGTTGATTAGATCCTGCTTCAACCATTACAACTCCATCAGGAGTTCCAGCAACTACTAAATCTAAGTCTCCTCGCTCGATTTCTCTGAAGCTTGGATTTAAGACAAAGTCATCCCCTAATAAACCAACTCTAACAGCGGCCATAGGTCCATAAAATGGAATTCCAGCAAGGAGTGTTGCCATTGATGAGCCTGTTACAGCTAAAATATCGGCAGGCACTCTTTCATCTAGTGAAAGACAAGTAGCAACAACTTGGATATCATCTCTCATCCAATTGGGAAAAAGAGGTCTGAGAGGACGATCTATCAATCTTGAGATTAAAGTTGCTCTTTCAGGAGGTCTTCCTTCTCGCCTCATGAAACTTCCAGGAATTCGACCAGCCGCATAAAGCCTCTCTTCGTAGTCGCAACTAAGAGGAAGGAAATCAGCTCCTTCTCTCCCTTGCCCTTGGGTTGCTGTTACTAAGACTGCTGTGTCACCACATTCAATCAATACTGAACCACCAGCCTGTGGTGCATATCTCCCTGTTGTGAGCCGTATTTCTCGACCATCGAAAGAGACCGACGTTGTCTGACCTTGCACGTTTGCTTATGTCTTTTTATCTAAGGACATTGTTGCACCTGAAGGTGCTTATTGATTATTAAATATGCAATTACTTTTATTTTAAAAGTTTGCCAGAAGGCCTTTTTAAGCGCTAATTCATTGGAGCTACTAAGTTTTGACTAAAGTTATGTGATAAATAATTAGAGAGGTAATTTTTGATTTCCCTATTTACTAACTTGATTTAACAACACCTGGGAGCTCACCTTTATGAGCTCTTTCTCTCAGTTGATTGCGACAAAGCCCAAAGTCACGATAAACCCCTCTAGGTTTTCCTGTTGCCCAGCAACGGTTTCTCATTCTTGAGGGCGCACTATTTCTTGGAAGAGCCTGAATCTTTCTATGAATCTCTAAACGTTCCATAGGATCTTTTGCAGAGTGAAACTGATCTAACAACTTTTTACGCTTTGAGGCATATCTCTCTACTAGTTTTTTACGCTTAACATCTCGCGCAATCATCGATTTTTTGGCCATGTAAGCCTTCTCTTTAATGTAGTAAAAAGATTTTACTCCTTTACCCTCACTGAACGCCTTATTTATTGGCCACTTGCTGAAATATTTCTAATTGACTGGTGTCTCGAATGATAAGCAATATGCTTATCCCTATTAGAATTATAAATCCAGATTGCATAAACCAAAGTTGAATTTTTTCTGGAATGGGCTTGCCTCTTAATGCTTCAATAAGGATTAAAGTGAATTGCCCTCCATCGAGCAAAGGGAATGGTAGAGAATTAAGTACTGCGAGATTAATCGATATCAAAGCTGCAAAAAGAATTAAACCAGAAGCGCCTTGCCCTGATAATTGAGCGCCAAGCTCAACTATCTTGACGGGACCACTTAATTGTTTTGATGTTGAATTAAAATCTGTAAAAAGACTTTTATAGCCTTGAATGGTTTTAGATAACAAATTAAAAAACTTTGAATTAGTGTAATAAAAAATGTCTGTCAAACCATTTGCAGGTCTAATGCTTCCATTTATATTTACTTGTAATTGCGCTCCGATCTTGCCAACTCCTAAATGTTCTATAGGAGTAAGTTTTATTATCCCTTTTGTACCATTAGTATCTTTTTCTATAGAGATTGTTTGACCTGGGGAATTTTTAATTTTGTCGACCATACTTTCAACTGCTTCTTGTCCTGAACCAAGGTTGATCCCATCAATACTTATAATCTGATCCCCAGCCTTTAGTCCTGAGAGTGCAGCTGATTGCTGATTTTGAACATCTATTATTAATACCCCTGGATCTGGTTGATTGGGTATCCCAATAAAAGTAGCTTGTCCACATAAGGCAAGCCATGCAATCAGCAAATTTGCGATTACACCCGCAGAAATCACTAATAATCTTTGAAATATCGGCCTATTAGAAAGAAGGTCTGGGTCTTCTTTCGATATGGTACTTTCTTGTTCATCATCAGGGAATGATACAAAGCCTCCTAAAGGGAGTGCCCTAATTGAGTAAGTAACTCCTTGAAATTCCTTTTTTATTAGAGCCGGGCCAAATCCTATTGAAAATCCACTAACCCGAATACCTTGAAGAGTTGCAGCAAGAAAGTGTCCTGATTCGTGAAAGAAAATTAATAATGCCAAGACAGAAATAGAGGCAATTAAATTCATATCTTTATTGAGGGGTCAATTGGTTCTCTCCAAAATATGGGACTAGTGCTTTTGGCAGTTTGACAGTTCCATCAGATTGCTGTCCATTCTCTAGTATTGCTGCCATTGTTCTGCCAATTGCTAAACCGCTAGCGTTGAGAGTATGAACAAGTTGAGTTTGATTGCCTTTCTTAGTCCTAATAAAAGATCGCCTGGCTTGAAAATCATCACAATTGCTGCAACTAGAAATCTCTCTGTAGGAATTTGCTCCAGGGAGCCAAACTTCTAAGTCATATGTGCATGAAGCTGAGAATCCTAAATCTCCTGAACAAAGCTCTACAACTCTATAGGGTAATTCTAGTTTCTGAAGAATGGCTTCTGCGTCTGCAGTAATGATTTGGTGTGCTTCTTTAGATTTTTTAGGCTCAACGAACCAATAAAGTTCAACTTTATTGAACTGATGTAGTCTTATTAGACCTCTAGTATCTCGACCATAGCTTCCAGCTTCTCTTCGAAAACAAGGGCTATACGCTACATATTTAATTGGTAGTTTTTCAAAAGGTATAACTTCATTTCTATGTAAAGAAGTTAAAGGTACTTCTGCTGTTGGAGTCAGCCAAAGATCATCTTCTGAACATTTAAAGCTTTCTTCTGCAAATTTTGGAAGTTGTCCAGAGCCTTCAAGACTTGCTGTGTTAACAAGAACAGGAGGAAGTACTTCTGAATATCCCTTAGAAGTATGAATATCCAGCATAAAGTTAATTAGTGATCTTTCTAACCTTGCTCCATGGTTGAAAAGAGTTACAAAGCGGCTTTTTGCAATTCGAACTGATTTTTCTGTATCAAGTAGACCAAGCTCTTCAGCTATTTCCCAATGTTCTTTATATCCTTCACCTTTTAGAGGATTCCCCCAATTACGTATTTGAAGGTTGTCATTTTCATCCTTCCCATCAGGACATTCTGAATAAGGGATATTTGGATAATTGAGAATTCTTTTTCTAATTGACTTGGCTAGAGCTTTTTCTTCTTCTTCAAGTACATTTATTTCTCTTTTCAATTCATTGCCTTTGCTGCGTAATGAAACAACTTCTTCTGAATTAGGACTAATGCCAGATTTAATTTTCTGGCCAACTTCTTTACCTATTAAATTCCCTTTTGCTTGTAAAGAATTGCGATGCTGCTCCAGTCCTTTAAGTCTTTCACTAGCTTCTGTTAAAGGGGCCAAATTAACTTTTAAGCCACGACGAGCTAAGCCTTTTTCTATAAGAGTTGGGTTTTCTCTAATCTTTCTCTGATCAAGCACTTGTTTTTCTAATTGAGCATAAGCGATGCTGGTCTTGCTCTACCTGAAGATGCCCAGTCTTTTAGGAAATCAAGTTGTTCTTTAGCGGTTTTCGAAAGAGGAATTAGTTGAGTTGCTGCAAGGATTAAATCTGTTTCTAAAAGATCTCTTCTTTCGGAGAAAGCGTAATGCATTGCTTCAATAACTGTTTGCTCCAATTCTGCTCCAGAAAAGCCTTGAGTCCTATCAACTACTATTTCAATTGGAATATTAAGATTAGGACGTCTTTGCTTTATATGAAGTTCTAAGATTTTAAAACGTTCTTGCGGACTAGGAAGATCAAGCAAGAAAATCTCATCAAAGCGTCCTTTCCTTAGAAGTTCTCCAGGCATTCTTTCAATTCCATTCGCAGTAGCAACAACAAATACAGCACTTTTCTTTTCGGCCATCCAAGTTAATAAATTTGCCAATACCCTTTGACTAGTACCCCCATCGCTTCTGGCGTCTCCACCAAACCCTTTGTCGATTTCATCTATCCATAGGACACATGGAGACATTGACTCTGCATACCTAATAGTTTCTCTTGTTTTAGCCTCACTAGCTCCTACTAAACCAGCAAAAAGTCGGCCAACGTCAAGCCGTAAAAGAGGCATTGACCAGCTATGAGCAATTGCTTTAGCGGTTAAAGATTTGCCTGTTCCTTGGGGCCCTATAAGTAAGACACCCCTTGGCAAAGGTAATCCAAACTTGCGAGCTTCATCTGAAAAAGCAGAATGCCTTTGATCTAACCATGCTTTAAGAGCATCTAAGCCACCTATGTCAGAAGGAGATGCCTGAGTCTCGAAATATTCAAGTACTTCACTGCGAGCGACTGCTTGGCGCTTTTCTTCAAGTACTTCTGTTAGGTCTTCTTTGCTCAATTTCCCACGCTGAGCAAGAGCCCTTGCTGCAACTTGCCTTACTCTTATTTCACTAAGTCCACTGCATGCATGGGTTAATTCTTCTAGAGACTCTTGATCTAAGCTGGCTCCACTCGCATTAGCAATATTACTAAGTAGAGTTTTTAATTCTTCTTCTTTAGGTAATGGCAGGTCAAGAATAGTTAGTGAATCATCCAGGTCGCTAGGTGGAGACCAATCCCAAGAACAAAGTATAATTGAGTGAGAGGTTTTCCTTAATTCAGTAGATAAATTTTTAAGCATTCTTGCAATTCCTGGATCTTCAGAAAAACGGTGGAAGTCTTTAGCAAGAAGTATTGTTGGAGAGGTCGATTGTAGTTTCTGAAGCCATTGCAAAATAGCCATTGGTTGTCTTGCCCCTAGACCTTCTGAATTGAGAATACCTTTTAATCCTTCTACATAATCCCATGTTGCAAGACGTAGTGGAGCAAGCCTTTTTGTTGCCTCTTTTATTAAAGATTCCAGCCTTTCTTCTTCTCGACTCCGAATAAGAATTAGAGGAGTCCGAGATTTAATTAGCAGATCAAACTGATCATTCCACTTTTGCATAACTTGATCAAATAAATTGAATTAAAAGTGAATCAAGAAAATAAATATTTAAATAATAATTTGAATCACTTTTTAGTACAAATTAGTTTTGTTTGTTACTTTTTGGTTCAAAAGGAAGTCTTTCTGAATCTATTGCTGGAGAAGTAGCTAATTCCTTCTTACCTTGATTTTTAATTTGGTCATCGAGGATCTTTTGTAGGTTTTCGGGGAGAGCTTCTTTATTTAATAGAAATGTTTGAAAGGCTTGGAACATATTTGCAATAACCATATATAAAAGTACTCCAGCGGGAAGAGGAAAAAATAGGAACATCCCTGTGATCATTATCGGAGTGATTTTTTGTGCCGTTGCTTGTTGAGGGTTAGGTGGCATCCCTTGACCTGAAAGGACTTGTGAAATAACCAGTGTTAAACCAAAACCTGCTACAAGAATTGCAATGTCCCAGTTTATTGCTCCGTCAACATAGAAACCTACTTGTCCCAGAGCTTTTATAAATAAGAAACCACTTTTAGCAGCTAGGCCTGGAATTTTGCCTTCAACTGTTGCATCTCCAGGGTACTTTGCTGTAACAGTACCATCAGCGGAAACACTTGCTAAATCTGCCCCTTTTGTGAGTTTCCAAGTTGGTGAGAATTTTGAACCATTCTCAAATTTTCCAAGTACATTGGAATATTTTTCGCCTGATAATGTTTCTAATTTAATATTAACCGAGTCTCCTGCAGCTATCTTTGTACCCCCAGGTAGTGATGCAATTACAGGGAAGTGATCTTTGTCAGAAATAAAAATGGAGTGCCTAGGACTTTTGAAAGGTTTTGGCTCTACAGCTGCTATCTGTTCAGGAGGTAGTATTTTTAGGTTTACTAGATAAGGTACATCAGCAAAAGGTGATCCTCGTAATGTGGCAAATAATGCAAATAATATTGGCATTTGAACTAGAAGTGGTAGGCATCCTGCCAATGGGCTGCCAAATTCACCCATAAGCTTCCCTAGTTCATCTTGTTGCTTTTTGGGGTCATTAGCATATCGACTTTTAATCTCAGCCTGACGTTTTTGCATTACAGGCTGAGCTATTTTCATGCGTCGAGCACTTCTTATAGATCCAGCACTTAAAGGGAATAGAGCTATTCGAATGACAATGGTTAGCGCAACTATTGCTATTCCATAGCTATGAAATAAGCCATAGAAGAAATCTAGAATCGGTATAAGAAGATTGTCAGAAAGGAAACCGATCACGATAGTTCAATAAGAAAGGACAGAAGGCTCATGCCACTATGTAATTAAAGATAATAAGTTGCTTAAGTATTTGTTGAATTTAATTGAAGTTCAGAACCCGGCCACCTCTGAGGATGAATTTCGTGAAGATGTTTCATTAATTTTTTCATTTATGAAATCTTCCACCTTTCTAAAATTGGGGATGGAACGCATCTCCAGTCTTGCATCATCTTTTAAAACTAAAACCATATCGCCATAGGAACCAAATCCTCTGGGGATTGCCCGAACCTCTTTGATTTGGCTATAGGATATTTGTGATTTATCTTTTCCTAGCCATCCACCAGTAACGGAAATCCTTTTGTTCGTTATTTTGAAACGGAGCCATAGGGCTCTTACTAAAGCTCCAAAAGTGAAAGGAAGCCCAATTAATGTAATTCCTGCGATAAGGTTCAAAATTAGGTCTTCTTTAGCAGGGGCTCCTTCGAAAAAGATCTTCTCTGAAGAATTAATCATTAGCAGAAACCTGCCTCAATAAGTAGCTTGTCGCATTCTTCTAGCAGATTTTCAGTATTTTTGTCCAAGCATTTAGGACTCAAGCTTAGTAAAAGCCAGTTATTAGAAAATGCGTCTTTTTGGAACAACCTTTTCTTCAAGTGATTATGAAGCAAACGTCTTAAACGGTTTCTTATGACAGCTTTCTTGCTGACTTTATTACTTATTGAAATAGCACATCTGCAAGAGTTTGATTTTGAATTTTTAATTGTTGACTTGATCAATCGCTCATTTGCTTTGGTTACTCTGAGCATCATGGAATCACTCTTATAGCGTTTTGCTGATTTGTGAATGTAATCAAAGGATTTATATCCTTTTAATCTCATGCCTTTAGGCAGCACCATTTGATTTATTTAATTCCTCATTAAGCGGCGAATTGGTTGATCTTTTTATTTGCTAACCCTAGACAGCAATCCGAGATCTTCCTTTCTTCCTTCTACTTCTAATAACACTCCTGCCTGTGTGGGTTCTCATTCTGACTCTAAAGCCAGATACACGTTTTCTTTTTCTACTTGTTCCTCCAAATGTTCTTTTAGTCATTTGTCTTCCTTGTTTCTATTGGGAATGAATATTTATTGATTCTCTAATTTATCAGTTCACTCGACATCCATATTCCAAGAGCCAACATAACCAGATATTGGCATTGCCCCTGGAGATTGGGCATAAGCATGAAATTGGAACATTCCTGCTCTTCTTGGATTAAATATTTTCATCCTCAAAGCGTAAGTATTTTTATCTACTGGAATTGGTTGGTCTGGGTAGATATCAATTGAAGTTTGGTCTTTGCTTATTTCAATAACAGAGGGCACGTCCTCTACACATTTGGATCTTGTTCTATATCCACCTATCTGAGCTCGACAGAATTTAAGCTTATTTAATTTAATATTTGCATCAAAATAGTCTGGGACTTTAATTGTTAACTTTAATATTCCAGTTTTACGATCTCTAGATCTTAGGAAAAAGAAGTATGTTGATCTATCCTTCCTTTGCCTAGAGCTTTGTATGTACTTAAGCTTAATATAATTTGGGTCTGCATCCCACATGAAATCCAATCCAGTATTGGCTATGCTAGGCGCATTTGTAATACAACTTGCACCTAAAAATGCACCAAATAATAAACCTGGTGTTAATACTTTATCCCGTAAAATTTTTAGATTAAATTTACGTTGAGGCTGGGACATTTTGGAGGGTTTGATTGTGAAAGAAGTTGTGATCTTTTTAGTAATTGTTTTTTGATTTAAATTTCACCCTAGATGCTGTAGCTAAACAGACCTGTCTGGACGAAGCATACTTGCTTCGCCTAAATAAGTATGTCTTGGCATTTGATCTTCAGGCAGATTTACAATTGCAAGGATTCTAATGCAATTTGCAAGATCACCTTTTACATACATTTGCTGACAGTCAAGGAGAGCTACTTCCTCCCAGCCATGTTGCTTTCTGGCCATGGCTGCAGGAAAACAAGCATTTAGATCATTTGTAACTGAAAAAGTTACAGAAATAATTTGCTTCGCTTTAAGTTTATTTTGGTTGACTAGCTCAGAGACTAGTTCTTGAACAGCTGACTCAATAGCATCAGATGTGTTGCTCAAGCATGTGGTAGCACCTCGTATAGCTCTAATGTTCATTTTCTTGCAGCTTGAATGCTTAACTTATTGTCTAAATAGCCAAAGTATTTGGCCGCTGGTTGAAAGTTCCATACTTATTGTCTCTAAAAGCTTAGAAAACATTTTCCCTCCAGGCAGCAGCCCTATTAGTTTCTTTTTAGGACGACCAAGAGTAATTGGTCGGACCTTTTGATCTAGATCTGCAAGTTCTGCTGCTAGCAGTCTTGCATCGTTTTCATCGCCAGTGTCATCGATTAAACCTAATTGCTTGGCCTGTGTTCCTGTGAAAACCCTGCCGTCTGCAAAACTTTTTACATCTTCTTTATTAAGTTTCCTTCCTTCAGCAACAGCAGTTACGAATTGTTCGTAACTGCTATCGATAAGTGATTGCAGAAGAGAACGTTCTTCAGGAGATAAGGCTCTATCGGGTGAAAGAATATCCTTATACAAACCACTTTTGATGGTTTCAAATTTTATGCCAATCTTCTCCAGCAATTTTGAAAGGTTATTGCCACGGAGAATTACTCCTATTGAACCTGTAATAGTTCCTGGGTTTGCAATAATTTTCTCTGCGGCTACGCCTACATAAACGCCGCCTGAAGCTGATATATTGCCAAAGCTGGCAACAATATGGCAGCCCTTCTCACGCAGCCTTAGGAGAGCAGCATGAATTTCTTGGCTATCGCCGACAGTTCCCCCTGGACTATCAATGCGAAGTAATAGAGCAGGAAACTCTCTGTCTTCAACTTGTCTAAGAGCTTTAAGTACAAGCTTCCTAGTAGAACCATTAATTGGGCCATCAATAATGATTCTTGCCATTCGTTTTTTTGATTTGCGTCGCCAAGGCCAGATCATGTCTTTAGTTCTTGTTCATATGAAGTTTAAAAATAACAGGCCAACCTGTCGCCATGTTTGAAAAGATGAATTGGTTGTTAATGGTTTTGCCTTTTGCTCTATGGGGATCTGCTATGGCCGCCATGGCACCTTTAGTTCAATCATCAGGACCAGAATTTGTTGCGATTTTAAGGCTTTTCCCTTCAGGGATAGCAATACTTATTGCTGTAATTATTTTGAAAAGACCTTTAAATATTGCAAGGATTGATTTGGGTTGGTTTTTAGTTTTCACTTTGATAGATGGAAGCTTATTTCAATTTTTTCTAACTAGGGGATTAGTTAATAGTGGAGCAGGGCTTGGATCTGTTTTTATTGATTCTCAGCCATTAATAGTCGCTCTTTTAGCAAGAACCCTTTTTGGTGATCCTATAAACCCCATTGGTTGGATTGGATTAGTACTTGGATTGGGAGGCATAATTTGCATAGGAACACCCCCGGAATTATTAAGTCATTGGTTCTTAATGAATAAGGGGGTATCTGAATCCGATGTATTGGCTAATGGGCAGTTTTGGATGCTAGGAGCTGCTTTGGCAATGGCCTTAGGAACAGTATTAATTCGCTTTACTTGCAAAGCTAGTGATCCAGTTGCAGTAACTGGATGGCATATGGTTTTTGGAAGTATCCCTTTAGCTGTTTGGCATTTTTTTGACAAAAGTTGGCCTTTATTTCCCCAATGGTCAGCTTTTGATTGGGGATTGATGTCCTATGCTGCTTTTTTAGGAAGCGCACTTGCATATGGATTGTTTTTTTGGTTTGCCAGTCAAACAGAACTAACAAGTTTTAGTACTCTTGCATTCTTAACTCCAGTTTTTGCTCTTATTACTGGAGGCGTTTGGTTAGGTGAGAGACTTGATTGGGTGCAATGGATTGGTGTTTCATTTGTATTGTTTTCTGTATTTTTAGTTAGTCAGAGAGCGAGGTTATGGGAACCAATATCAGATAGTCGGAATAATTTGTTTAAAGGTATTTCTGGATGACTTCTAGCCCTCTTAGGTTAATTCTTATTAGCACTCCTATTGGATTTATAGGGAGTGGAAAAGGTGGTGGTGTTGAGTTGACATTGGTTGCCATTATTAAGGGGCTTTTGGAAATGGGCCATCATATTGTCTTAGTTGCGCCTTATGGATCCTTTCTTCCCTCAGGATGCGAAGGTGCTGAAATTATTACTGTTAAGGGCATTGACCAATCAAGTTGGCAGCATCAAGTCCCTGATGCTCCAATTACAATCCCTTTTAATGGAATGCTTCCAAAACTTGTGGAGGTTGCTCTTAAAGTTTCTAAAAATTCAGATGCAATATTAAATTTATGCTATGACTGGTTGCCTTTATGGCTAACACCTTTCGTAGAACCAAAAATATTTCATTTAATTAGTATGGCAGGAGTCTCAAAACTGATGGAAGCAACAGTTCGAGATCTATCTAAGACCCATCACTCTAGATTGGCTTTTCATACTTTTAGTCAAGCATCAGATTATGAATTAATAGATCAACCAATTGTTTTAGGGAATGGATTTGATTTGAAAAATTATCATTTTCAATTAAAAGGTCAAGGCCCCTTAGGATGGGCTGGGAGAGTTGCGCCAGAAAAAGGATTGGAGGATGCAGCTAAAGTTGCAGCTGATTTAGGAGACAAATTATTTGTTTGGGGTTTGATAGAAGACAAAGCATATGCATCTAAAATAGAGTCCTTGGTCCCAGAAGGAACAATTGAATGGAAAGGTTTTCTTAATACGCAGGAGTTTCAGAGCCAGCTTGGCAGTTGTAGAGCACTTATTAATACACCTAAATGGAATGAAGCTTATGGAAATGTAGTTGCAGAGGCCATGGCTTGTGGAGTGCCTGTAGTTGCCTATAGGCGAGGAGGCCCTGGGGAATTGGTCCAGTCAGGGGTGACAGGTTGGTTGGTTCCCTCTGATGACATAGAGGGCTTAAAAAAAGGTGTATTAAATATAGATAAAATAAAAAGACAAAATTGTAGGGACTGGGCTAATGAATCTGCTTCTTATCAGATGTTTGCAAAACGAATTAACTCTTGGATTCAATCAGGTTTAGGAATTCGATAAATGAAGTATTTCAATATGCTATTCCTTGAAATTAAGTGAAAACATCTCTTTCTAAAAATCAATATAAAAAAGGAATTTATTTAATTCTTTTTCTTGGGATTCTTATATGTATTTGGGATCTTGGTAGCACTGGCCTTGTAGATGAAACCCCTCCACTATTTGCGGCTGCAAGTCGAGCAATGAGCGAGACGGGAAATTGGCTCACTCCAAGAGTCAATGGATTGAATCGATTTGATAAGCCTCCATTGATTTATTGGCTTATGGGTATTTTTTATTCATTGCCAAAGAATAATCTTTGGGATCCATTGGGGACTTGGTCCGCTCGTCTACCTTCAGCTCTTTCGACTGTTGCAGTAATGCTTGTACTTGGCGACACTCTAATGAAGTGGCCTAGTCAATTTATTGTTTTTCCAAGAAGGACTGCAGTTGTAGGAGCTATTGCATTTGCTATCTCCCCATTAGTAATTATTTGGAGTCGCATTGCAGTTAGTGATGCATTACTTTGTTCAACTTTAGGAATTAGTTTAATACTTGGATGGAGATCTTATGCCAATAATAAAAATAAGACTTGGTGGCTTTCTTGGATAATCCTAGGCTTGGCTGTATTAGTGAAAGGACCTGTAGCATTAGTATTAGCAGCAATGACTTATATTATTTTTGGGTGTATTCAGAGAGATTGTATAACTTTATTTAAGAGAATTAGACCGTTGAAAGGAGTCTTTATAACTTTAATTGTTAGCATTCCTTGGTACATAGCAGAGCTTTTTACAGAAGGGAAACCTTTTTGGGATAGCTTTTTTGGATATCACAATTTTCAGAGACTAACTTCCGTTGTCAACAGTCATTCTCAGCCATGGTGGTTTTTTGTGATGATGCTTTTAATAGCATCATTACCTTTTACACCATTTCTAATTACTTCTATAGGCCAATTTTTCTATACTGCTTTTAACTTTAATTCTTCTTATTTAATTAGACCTAGCCAATCATTATTGACTTTTTCAGGAAGCTGGATGCTTTCTGTCTTTTTATTATTTACTTTTGCTGCTACAAAGCTTCCTAGTTATTGGATGCCAGCAACTCCAGCTGCTGCAATTATGATTGCTTTAGCTGCAAATGATACTAGGAATAATAAATATAAGTCAGCTTCCTACATCTTCTTGTTTCTTTCAATGCTGTCATTGGCAGTTATTCTTTCTTTACCTGGTTTATGGATTTTTTTAATTGAAGACCCTGAGATGCCAAATCTTTCTTATGAGCTATTAGAAAGTGGTTTATATTTAAGAGCCGCTATTTGTTTTTATATTACGGCCTTTATTACTCTCTATTTTATATTTAAGCCTAAGGTTAGAAGTCTTTTCTTTATTCAAGTACCTTTAATCTTGTTTCAATTCTTTGTTATGCTACCTCTTTGGAAATTAAGTGATACCCTGAGACAGGAACCCTTGCGAAAAGTATCACAAGAGCTTTTGGTTCAGCAAAATAATAATGAACCTATTGCTATGGTTGGTATTAGAAAACCATCGATTCATTTCTATACAAATAAAATAATATTGTATGAGTCAAATGATGTAGTTGCTTTGGTTAATTTGTCAGATAGATTGCGCTTAGAAGTTAGAGAAAAATGGTTAGATTCTAAAACAAATTTGCCTTCTGAGTCAGATACATTGCTACTCATCATAGATAATAAAACAAGTTCTTATGAGCATTGGCAAGAACTAAAACCAGAAATTATTGGTAATTTTGGTATATATAATATTTGGCGATTGAAAACAAAAGATCTAGAAGACAGAGCAATTAGTCTTAAGCTAAAAGGCGTTCTTCCTGATTGGCAAGAACATAAGGATGAAAGGTTCTAATTATGCATAATCAACTTTATTGCGTAACCAATTATCTCTCAAATTGTAAAATAAGAGCCATATCATAGATTAGCTGTATTAACAGCCTTAAATCTTTAAAGCTTTTACTAATTAAATAGTACTAGGCTTGTTTTCGCATTGATATTTCCTTGATAGCGCTTACTAGGGCATGGGCAAGCCTTAACCTGTCTTTTTTGACACATATAATATTTGATCTTTCCAATATAGGCTTGCTTACAGACATAAGCGGCAAAATCTTAAGAAAACCTTAAATCAAAGCTTAACATGGCAGTAGCGCTGCTTCCTATGATTAAATCTTGGGATTTCCTTGAGACAGTGTTTGATATCAGGAGATTATTGCGTAAAAGGTCTTTTGAAAAATTCTTAACTAATTTTTGCTATATAGAAAGTTACTGAAGTTCAAACCATGTCTAAAAAAGACTTAAGCCAATTCTTAGAGAAAATAGATAATCTTAATCAATTGGTGGGATCGTTAGACGAAGTTCCTGGTCGCAGAGAGAGGTTAGCTTCTTGCGAAAGACATGAGCAAGTTGTAGAGCTTGCTAAATCTTGGGGCTTTGAGATAGGACGACGTTGGGGTGAATAAAGAAATTGTTAAGTGTGAAAAATTTAATTTTGTGAGCCATTTTATAATTGTTGTTTTTTCAAGTCATATATATAATTTACGAATAATACATAAACTTTCTAATTGAAAAAATTTAGCAAAAGATCAACTTTAGCTTTAGGGACATTAGTAGCTTTTACAGCTTTCCCTTCTGCGCAGGGCGATCCAACTCTTAAACACAAGGTTTCAGCACTACCTTCAAATGCAAATTCAGATTTTCAAGAGATACATATAAAAAAGCCAGCAAATGTAAATCATCCTGCAGATTGCAATATTTTTGAGGATCCACGTTCAATCGCTTGTATAGGACCTAATGATACGGTTTATCAGCCAAAAGATCGACTTGATCGGATTGTTTTAAAAGGAGCAGATTATGCTGGACGCTTCGTGCCTCTTTTAAATAATAATGCGCATGGCAGTGCTTATACAGATTTAATTGTTAATGACGGTAAAAGCCTGATTTCTGATGCTGGATATGGCTTGGTGAATAGTTATAGCAATCAGCAAATTCAGAAGATTCCTTTCTTTGCTCAAACCACTGTTTCCATTAATGGTACAAGTAATTCTGAAACCAGCTTCTCTCTCGATAGTTTGATGAAGCTTAGAGAGATGGCGACTGATGATGAGGGAGACATCAAAACACTTTTGTTCTCACAAGCCAAGTTGTCAAAAACCAGTAATAGTGATGGAACAACTGCGAACTTAGGTTTGGGGATCAGGCATCGTCCTAATAATGAGTCAATGATGGGTGCTAATGCCTTCTTGGATTACCGCATGACCGACTACAGCGATTCTCATAGCAGATTGGGTCTAGGTGGAGAGTATTTAAAGAATGGATGGGAGCTTAGGAATAATTGGTATATGTCCATGACTGAGCAAAAGAACGTTACTGTTAACGGCACTGTTTATACCGAAAGAGTTGTCCCTGGATGGGATGTAGAAGCTGGTTACAGGTTCCCTAATCATCCAGAGATGGCAGTGTTTGTCAAAGGGTTTAACTGGGATTATAAAAATACTCAAGACAACAGTGGTATAGAAGGTTCCTTCAATTGGCAAGCAACGCCTCATGTTAACTGGGAAGCTTGGGTCTCTAATGAGATTTCAGGTGCCAAAACAGTTAAAAATAGCGATTTGCCTAAAACTGATGAAACATTTTTCGGCTTAAGGTTTAGGTGGACTGCGCGTCCAGTGAAGTTTGCGAAGAAGAACCTCAAGCAGAACTTGGTCACTCAAATGACTCAACCTGTAAGACGACGTTATGAAGTCCTACTTGAAAGGAGTACTGGAGGATTCCAAAATCGTGCTCGTGGAATATAAAAAAACTGTTTTCTTCTTAATCAACTCAACTATGAAAAATTTTTTCAAATCTAAAAAGTTTAGAACCCTGTTTTTAAGCTTAAGCTTACTAAGCGGTTTGCTTAGCCCTAAAGCTGCCAAAGCAGAAATAAGTTGGAGTGAAACCTTCGGAATTTCAGATTGTAAAACAGCTATAGAAGGAGGAGGGACACCGGCTGACTTTTCATCTGCCACTGCTCTTGGAGGTGGTTATGTTGCTTGTTATGTAACACCTAGTAAGTACGAAATAACTCTATATAAAATAGGTATTTGCACTAGTGATCCATTATCAGGAAGTCATTTAGATACCTCTAGCTGCACTCTTACATTGGATGATAGCAGTGGCGTTTTAGTGGATTTAGGTAGCTTAAATCAGGCTATATCTCTTCCCCAGGCTTCAATTAGGCCTGATCCTGCTACATATACTCATATGATGATTGTTATGGGTAATAGTTTCAAACTTAAAGGAAGTTATACCACTACTAATGGAACATACCATTCTCAACAAGAGCCTGGAGATGCCGCAAAATTTGTTAAAGATCTAGCTGGAGGAGCCCAAGACTTTACTCATTCTATGGCCACTAATGGATTTAATTTTAGAACTTGTACTTACAACTATCAACGAACTGTCTCTGGGGTAGGAGTTGTGAGAGCAGTTGTGGCAGATGATGATGAGAAAACAGTTTCTAGTTGTACTGGTAATACCCGTATTGTTGGTGTATTTAATCCAGACACTGATTTAGTTATTACCGAAGCTACTAATGGTCTTGAAGTAAAATTTACTATTACTGATAGTGGCATGGGAATTGAGTCTAATAGCTCTGAATCTTATCAGCCGCGTTGGGGATGGACTGGTGACTTTATACCTGCATTTGTCACTTTCTAGAATTAGGAACTTTTATATTTGATCTAATTTATTAACTTATTTAAATTTATTAAAAATATGAAAAAGTTATTCAAACAAAAATCATTTTACTTTTCATCTGCGGTATTAATTTTTTCATGTTTAGGACTCTTTCTTAATCCTATAGAGGCTAAGGCAGATGCATTTACTGTTTGTGGAACCACTTGGGATGATCCTGAGGATAAATTCTGTTCTAAGACTCCTGACAAGTATGAGATAAAGATTAGCGAGATGGGCTTATGTACAGCCGAACCTTTTACGATCGATAACCCAAGCGATTCTTTAGAAGATCAAATTTTCAGTGCATATTCGCTTGCTAATTGTCATATAACAATGAAACCTTCTTCTCCAGTTACAGTTGATTTGTCAAGTGGCTTTGTAAATCTTGGAAATCAAGGAGGCACGAAGCCAGCTAATGATACATATACTCACGCATATATTAAGTTGAACAATACTTTTGGGCTGAGAGGCAGCCATACGATTGATTCTCAAACTTTTTATTCAAATACAGATGGTAGCGCTGTAAAAGATCAAGCCGGAGGGGCGAAAAATTTTACTGACACCCTGACTTCTTTTGACTCTGAAAGTTGTTCAAGGAGTGCAGCAGGAGATGTAGGTACTGGAAATATGAGAGCTATGCTCCTAAGTTCTGATTCAACTCGTGCAACTTGTTCAGGGAACTCAAGTAATGCAACTCAGATCCTTGTTTCATTTGACCCATCTTCAGACATTGTGATAACTGATAGTATTGCCGGATTGGAGGCAAAATTTAAAGTTATAAATGCAGGCCTAAGTGTTGATGGAGAGGAAGATTCAGATGGTAATACCTGTAGCGTAAAAATATGTACTTTCAGTTCTGGACCTTTTAGACCTAGTTTTACTACATATTAAAAATATTATAAATAATCAGATTGCTTTTAAGTGCCAGGCGTACTGAAGAAACCCTGAGAAGTTAAGAACCAACCCATTATGAATATGGGCCCTAATCCAAATATTAATAACACCAATTTTTGCAATTTTGGAGAAGCTTCTTTATCTTTAGTAATCTTTACCATTGCCTTATAGGGAACTTTCTCTTGTATAAGAATTTATTCTTAGTTTAACTTACAGAAAACCTTATTAATACTAATGAAAAAAATCATTAATTATAAAAAATAAAATAAAAAGGGCCCCTTATAAATAAGGGGCCTGAAGTGGTCAAGTAATTAATAGAAAATCAAGCTGCACTTGGATTTAACTTGGCCCTTAAGTCTTTAAAGTTATAACCCATAGCACGAAGGGCATGCCAAAGATGTCCTTGGAAAGCAAAGAATCCAGCAATGTAGTGGAAATTAGCTGTATAGCAACGTCCAGAATGACCTAGTGGTGCAATTCCATTGCTGTAATCAATAGAATCAACAAAAGCTGGTGCAATAACAAAAGCGCGATTTAATGGCTCTCCATAAAACTCTATAGGATAAACAGTTGTGTTTTGTGAACACCAGAAAGCAGCAACAATTGCCATCCAGCCAATACCAGCAAGGCTGAAGGAAAGAATTGCTTCTGCTGAAAGTAGTCCAGCTCCTTTTAACCTGTCATATTCTCCCAATCGTTTGTCCTCCCATTTTGTGGAACCAGCGATTGCATGGAAACATCCACCTGTAATCTCAGCAAAGGCTAAGAAAGCATGACCGCCCATAACATCTTCAAGACTGTCAATATTCAGGAAGTTAACTTGTCGTTCCCAAATCATTGATAAATCGAGATTGTAATTAACTTGCCTAACTGCTCCAATAGCAGGATCATATATTCCGTGAATTCGTGCCCATTCAACGAACCAAGCACAAGCAAGACCGAATAATATTAAATGGTGTCCAAGGATAAAAGTTTGATTGTCTGGGTTGTCCCATTCCAATTTGAACTTTCTTGCTTGTGGAACATTACTTTTTTGCATGTCATCAGGGAAATAAATAGCATGCAGTAAGCCTCCTGCTCCATAAACCATCGAAAGGATTAAGTGAAGTATCGCAAGAGTCACAACACCTGCACCAGTCCATACCCCAGCTTCATCAAAGCCAATACCTACTGAGGCCAAATGAGGAAGGAATACAAATCCTTGATCACCCATTGGTAAAGAGGAGTCAAAGCGAGAAAGTTCAAAAAGTGTGTTTGAACCTGCCCCAAAAGCGATCATCCCTGTATGCGCAGCATGCGAGGCAATAAATCGACCAGAGCGATTGGTAACTGAAGCATTACCAGCCCAGTAGTCATAAGTAACGTCTGGGTTTCCGTAGGTCTGCATAAATTTAGATGTTCCTAGATATAAACATGACTAAACACTACATCGATAACATTTTTATGCCCGTATTTGTTAAAGGTTTTTATTAAATTGCTTGGAAATTATGTAGTGGTTTAAAAATTTGCAAAACCAATTTTCTTATTACGCGACTATTCATTTCATAAGCGTCAAAGAAATAGAGGATTGCGTAGAGACTTCAGCAGTTGCTTAAAGGCTTGCTCAGAGCTGAAGATTCTGAGAAATTATCATTACCATTATAATAACTTTTAATATCTATAATGAAAAATTTTTAGTAATTAAGTTGTCTAATTTATATAAAAAGATTTAGATCCACTGGACCATCGAACTTTAGCATGAAAAGTTGAATTTTTAATAAGATCTGCATCATAATTTAAACACAAAGAATCGAAGTTGGAATTACCCTTTTGCAAATCTAGAAATAACTTTAACCCTGATAGAAGTTTTTTCTTAGAGTTGGAATTAACAGTAATATGAATTCTATTTAATGCATTAAAGTTCATCATTTCTGGTGAGTCTAGACCAAGCTCTATGAACTCTTTAAAGGAAATCTTAATTTTATTTGAGTCAAAATAATCTTTCCATATGATAACGTCATTTGACTTCAAAGGGACCCATATAGGTAGGTACATGTTGGTCCAATAAACAGGTATATTAAACATTAAAGGTATAACTGAAGCCCCAGTAGATGTACCTATGAAGTACTTACAAGCTACTAAAGATAGTAGGTTTTCAAACTGACCAATTTTATCACGCTTATCATATATTCTGTATGATATATAGCTTTCATCTAAAAGATTTGTTAATTCTGTTCCAGGGGAGTTGCTAAAGGCTATTGAATACCCTTGTGAATTTAAATAACTACATACATCAAAGTAATCTAATGGCTCGACATTTCTAATAGAAATACGCTTTTCTTTGTAAAATTCAGAAGTCCTTAAATTTAATGTGACAACACCTTTTTTACCTGCATACTCTATAAAGTTCAACCTGGCTTCTTCAAGCTCAGGATCATTTATATTATTATTAATATTAAATTTTAATGAGTTACTTAAATTATCTGAATACTCTGAATATATATTATTTTTATAACATTCATAATGCCTAGTATCTATAGATGAGTCCTTAAACCATGAGGCTGAGGCTATAATAAACCTCATGAAAATATTTCTTATAAAAATATAATTTGCTAATTTAGATGATTCTACATAGCTTATTATATGTTGGTTTTGGTTTCTATAAAAATATGGAATAGCAACTAATATATCACCTTTATACTTATGCTTTTTTAAGTCAGCAGCTATTGTTGCAAGCCAAAGTATCGAGCCGATTTGAGATAAGTCTATCTTGAGTATTTTGAATTTATAAAATTGACTAATTAATTTATATATTAAATATGAAAGTGGAGAAAAGAGTAATGTGGAGAGATACCAGAATATCGGTACAATATTCCCTATTTGGTGTTTTATAAATAAATCAGGAATGTATTTATTTATAAAACGACTAAATGAAGATTCACTTACAAATTCATGTGGAGGTACTAAGGCATGATCAACTTTTTTATATAATTGTTTTAGCTTTATAAACATTTCTTGATAAAATTAATGTAGCTTTGTGCTTTTTATTTATTAAGATATTGCTTTTACAAGATCCATTGCTTGTCTAATACAGTCATCAATATCGACTTCATATCTATAAGATCCTGCTCTTCCAATAGAGAAAACGCCATCTGGTTGTAATTTGTGGTATTTGTCCGCGACAGCCTGCCATTTTTTCATTGGTAGTGGATAATGGCTTCCATTTAGTGAAGGAATTTCCATCCCTATCAATGAATGCTGTGATTTGTGGTGAGTAAATTTTTTGTATTCGACAAGTCTTGTAAAGGGCTCTTGCCCTGCAAAATAGATAAAATAAACATTCTTTGGAAATACAAATTCAGATGGTAAGACAAATTTAAGTAAATCTCGCCCTATGAAAGGCAGCTCTCCAAAGACATTTTCGAAAATCACACTTGGAGAAATAGTGTTGATTATTAGATCAAAAGAGTGCCAGTCACCATCAAAAAATACCCTTTTCGAAGGAATATCAAAAACCTCAATATCCGTATTTAAAAGAACCTTTGTATTTTCTGTTGCAATTTCGAAATAGGGATCATAACCCCTTTTGTCATAGGGGTATCCAGAAATCGCAACATCCCATGCAGCTCTTGGTCCCTTCTTCAATGCAATCCCTTTAGGGGACCATTTAAAAGTATCGAATTCACTATTACAATCTATCAACCACATTTTTTTATTGTAATCATTAACGAATTTGCCATAAAGAGTTTTTCCTACTGAGGCAATCCAATATTCCTCAAAGTTCAGTGCACTGGAAACATCGTTTAAGCTCTTAAGCTCTTTATATATATTTTCCTTGTCAGGCATGCTTGGTATATCATCTTCGTTAATTGGAAAATTATAAAAATTACTATCTGATGAAACATAAGTAATAAATTCATGCTCAGGACAAAGCCTTATTGGCACTAATGCATTCAGATACTCATAAACTTCTCTATCCTGAGTAAGAAAATGCCTTGGACCAAATGTATAAGGATGCCCTCCATAGTACTGGGTTTTGTTCCCTGCCCCTAAGTAAACAGATTTCTCTACTAGGGTGACTTCATAGTTTTTTAGGTCTCTATTTATGAGGTGAGACGCTGCACATCCTGCAAATCCACCACCAATTATAAGTACTTTTTTCATTGAATAGATTTAAGCATAATGGTCATTTTAGTCGGAGAGGATATGTTCCTTTTAGCAAGGAACAAAAAAATCCCATTCCCTATCGTATCCAACTTCGTCAAAAAGCTCATGCCATTGATCAACATGAAGAATAGTCTTAGCAACAAGATTCCATTCATTTAATTTGGCTGCCTCTTCTTTAGTTCTAAATCCATTCACCTTTATAAAACTATTTTTGCTAACCCTAATCAGTTCACGCAATGAGCGTTTTACTCCATTTATATCTAGATTATGAATAGTAGCTATACTTATTGCTAAATCAAAACTATTACTCTCATAGGGTAGAGAAGAACAACAGCCACTATCTATATGAGGCCTTATAATAGGTAATGTATTATTTATACAATAATTTGAATACTCAAGACCTCTTATTCGAAGATTTGGAATAGATCTGCAGAAATCAAAAAGCATAAAACCTTTCCCAGATCCAACATCTAGTACTGATGAATGTGAATCCAACTTATAAAAATCAATAAAGTCAGTAACAACATCTGACCAATAACCCTCTATATATTTATAACCTCCAAGACCCAAACGGCGAGGGCCATCAAAATATTCATAATCAAATTGCTTTGCTATTTCACAGTCTTCTGAAGTAACTTCTGAACGTACTTTAAGTAAATTTGATCGATTAGGCTTAGGATATCTAGCCATTAGATTAGCTTGAGGCAAAATCTATCTTATATCTCTTAAAAACTTTAAAGTAGGCTGTTCCATTTCGTCAAGAATATTACGCAACCTGTAAGAAAATAAAACTGGTGATAATTCACTCCAGAAACTGACTTTTTTAGCTTCTAGAATAAAATAGAAAGAAGCTTTTTTATTAAAAACTAAGTCAACAATATTTTCTAACTTTGTGTTATCTTCAGGTAACATTGAAACAGAATAGATCGCAAGGATGTCAGCTTCTGAAAGACTATTAATTACTGTAAATAATTGCATATAGCAATTATCAAAATAATGTTCTAAAGGCGGCAGGGTATATGTGGCATCAATAGATCTTGCATATTCCCTTAGGCAAGCATTTTGAGCAGGTACAGGTAGGACAAAATTACTAAATTGTCTAGAAGTTACGTAACCAAATACATTCATAAAAAACTTACTAAATCATCTCTATATGATAGTCCTAATTTTGTCACTTCTGACATTTTAAGAACTTTGTAAAATGAGCCTAGTCTACGTTCGCCTGAAGAAGCTTCGTGAGTAAAAATATTTTTAAATCGGCAATTTATACTTACTCTTGTTGATTTAGTAATATTTAATATGTTCCCATGAAACATTGTTGGAGAAAAAAGAAGGGCCTTGCCAGGATCTATCTTTATAAAAGTTGCTTCTTTCTCATATTTATTAAAAAGACTACTCATTCCCTCTTTTTCTAGTTTTGGCATATCAGATAACATGATCTTAGAGATCTCAGGCCTAAATATATACATGGCATTAGAATCAAATGCAGGAGTAAAAGGAACCCATAAAACTAATTCAAATATAGATTGACCTGAGAGTGCATCAGTATGCAGTTGCAAGACAGAAGTTGAATCTTTAGGCATCTGAATAGATAAATTAAGTTTTGATTGTATTGCCAAGTCTGGACCAAGGAAGTGTTCAATCTTATTTTTGGCTAATGAAAAATATAATTCCTCCCAATTACTTAAAATATTAAGGGATCTATATGCCTTAAGCCTGCTTGCATTGACATCCTGTGTATTAATACAACTATGTAATTCCTGAAGATTATCTTGTTGAAGAGAATCCTTTAAAACATCATTTAAAGCATTGTAATTATCGGTATTCTCTATATCAAAAATGCAATAACCTTTAGACGCAATGTCTAATGATAGTGAAGAGTGATTTTCTATAATTGTCATTGTATTTCTCTTTATAAACTATTTAATTAGATGTTTTGCTTGAAGATGCAGTAGCGATGAATAAGTTTTCATAATTAAGTATTAGTAAATCTAATGCTTAGGAAGAATGTATTAGAGGTTAGAGCCACTTGCTCTAATCTCATAATTGGAAAAGAAGGAATCAATAGCATCATAAACGGTTCTAGTCTTAAGTAATTCATCATAGCTCTTATTCTCTATTAAAAAGGAAGGGTTACACATTGTAGATTCAATTATATAGGGAGATTTATTAAGTGATTTCCCTATATAGTTCAGTAAATCATATAGCCTAACAATGTCCTTAGAATGCTGATTTAAAACCAAACTGCTTTCATTTTGATTTTTATAGAGTGATATGCAAGTGTCGTATATATCATCAACATATACACAGTTATTAAATAGTGAATCGTTTGACCTTATTGTTGTAGCGTCTCCACAAGCAATATTAGCTACAGCTCTTTTAAAGAATACACTAGGCATTCCTTGAGATATAACACCAGGGAGCCTAAGTACAGAGCATTTGGTACCTCTTTCTCTACAAGTATTTGCAGTAATAGTTTCCCCATAGAACTTTGATTCCCCATATTTATTTGGCGAATTAGGTAAATGAGTTTCATCAATTTTGCTACTATCAATATTGCCGTAAATTGCCATTGATGAAATGTAGATCACGTGTTTTACAGAAGCTCTTTTAATTAAATCGCATAAGTCTTGATCAATTATTCTATTGATTGACTTTATTTCATCAAATTTCGAATTGTTAGGTGTTGCTGAGGCACTATGAATTAATAGATCAAAGACTTCTGATTTATCTATCTGTTCTATTCTTGCATAATAGTTAGTTTCTATATTTATTGGACTCTTTGAACTAACTATAGAAAGTGAGTGGTTTTCTGAGAATGCAATTCGTTGGCATGCCCTTCCAACAAGTCCACTTGCTCCTGTAATTAATATTTTCATTTCTTTAAAGCAATTTCTTGAATAATAGATTTCTCAATTCCATACTTTGACAACAACGAGACTCTATTATTTATATCAAAAATATAGCGATGATCCAAGCATATGTGTTTTATGCCAAGGGGAACATTCTCTTTCATAAGAATTGAGGAAAGAGCTTCGTGAAGTCCTCCTGTAGGAAATGTTTCTTCAACAATTGAAACTTGCTTTAGAAGTTGTAAGTTTTCAATCAAAAGATTTGTAAGCTTCAGAAGACTATCTTTGGAAAGCTCTGAAATTGATATAACGGATACATTACTGTATTTATTATCTTCTAAAGCATCAACTACAAGTGAAGATATAGAACCATGAGTTATGAAGAGGTTTGATGTTATATTGCTAGACTTAAGAAATTTAATGTTGCTAGATACTTCTTTTATCCTTGTTATGTTAGGTTCACCACCTTTAGAAAGTCGGATATAAGAAGGTATATCGCTTTTTGCTAAATTGTAACTTTGAATAAAACAATTAGAGACATCTTCTGGATCAATGGGAGTAAATATTTTCATGGAAGGAATGGTTCTCATTAAGGCTATATCCTCATAAGCATGGTGTGTTGAACCTAATTTGTCATATGCCAATCCTCCTCCAACGCCTACAAGAACAACACCTTGTTGATTGATACCTATGTCAACTCTTATTTGTTCAAAAGACCTCATTATAAGAAAAGGGATGATTGTATAAACAATTGGCCTTCTCCCCGCAGATGCCATACCTGCAGCAACGCTAACCATATTCTGTTCTGCTATTCCACAGTTTATAAATCTATCTGGAAACTCTTCTATAAATTTATCAAATATTCTAAAACCAATATCGCCAGCGAGAAGTATTACTTTTGGATCATTCCTAGCAATTTCAGTTAGAGTAGTGGCAAATGAATTTCGCATAAATAATAGCTATACCTTGCAATTAGTTAGTTCTTCTATAGCAAGTGTATGCTCTTCAGGTGTAAGTTTACGGTGATGCCATTTAGGTACTTTTTCCATAAATGATATCCCTTTCCCTTTAATGGTATCCGCTATTATTACTTTTGGGACATTGTCCACATCACGATCTGTGAAATAACTTAGCAAATTATCTAATATTTGCTCATGATCATGACCATCTATACGCAACGCTTTTAACCCAAAGCCTTTTAACCTATCATTTAGATTTTCTATGGACAATATATCATCAGTAAATGTTAAAGACTCCTGCTTATTATTATCTATTATAACAAGTACATTAGTTAACTTGTGCTGAGACATGAACATTAATGCTTCCCAAACTGAACCTTCATTAGTTTCACCATCTCCCAGTACACAGATGAAATTCTTATTAGGTGAAGCAAATGCTTTCCCTAATGTTATTGAGAGACCATGACCTAATGAGCCAGTAGACCAAGTAATGGAAGACGAACTACCTTTCTTTGGATGACCACCAAATGACGAATTATCTAAATAAAATGATTCCAAAATACTTTTGTCAAGTTCTCCTATTCGGATAAGAGTAACTAGCCAAGCTAGTAAGCAATGACCTTTACTTAGAACGAATTCAAAGTCATACTTTTCTTTCAAAGCATATACCGAAGATAGTATATCTATGACACTTAAAGATCCTCCTACGTGACCTCCTTTTGCTTTATAAATTGTATTTACTATGTCAATACGACTTAGATAGGAGAACCTTTTCGTCTTTTGTAAAAAGTAATCGAGGTTCAACACTGTCTAGAAGTTGGCGAGCAGTTTTTAAATAGATCCTTGCTTTTTTTAGCTGGTCTTTAAGTATTGTAGCACGTTTATGGACTCTAATAGGATGAGCGTATACTCTTCTTTCCCAATGTATATCTAGAAATTCATTTAAGGTTATTAATGCCCACTTAAGAGCAAAAGAGCAATTATATATGTTTAAATTACAATGGTCATTTTTTGCGATTAAGTCTTCTTTAAAGTAATCACTCCATAGTCTTGAATCTGTACTGTAATTAACATTTTTAGGATGCAATAAATAATCTATGTGCTGCTTAATTGGAGAGTCCATTCCTGCATATTCTAAATCAATTAACCTTAGATTTCCTTCTTTATCTGCAACAGTATTATGTAAACCAGAGTCAGCATGATTGAAGACCATTGGAGAAGCTATCTTTAATTCACATAGCTTTGGTTCAATTTCAGAGAATATCTTAGTAAGGCTATTTATTGCTAATTTATACTCTTGATCCCAACTATTCGATTGAAGAGCGTGCAGATTTATTCTTTCTTTTATCGTTTCACATAATATTAGATTGTTTTGCAAAGGCTCTTTAGCGTATAGAGTAAAAACAATATTCCTTTTTTTCATATAATTGTGAATCTCCTCTATTAAAAAAAGATACTTTTCTCCATACTCTTTGTTTTCAGAAGGCTTGTTAGCAAAATATTCTAAATATAAAGTAAGCTTTGCTTTATTAGCTTTTATGATTTTCGGTACTACATTTGGAATCTTTTCTAAATATTTATATGTAAAATATTCATGTAAATATGAATAGGTTCTATTTGGTTCAAATATTTTCTTGTAAACGCCTTCACCATTTTCAATTGAGAGATACGTTTGACTGTTACCTGAGACCATAATAATCAATAAGTAATTCTAGGATGATTTTCCAGTCATTGCAGGATATTAACTCCATATACTTATTACTCTTGTGCACACTCGGTAGCGAGTTACCAAATAATATATTAAATGTTCTATTCTTTTGCTCAGCATTGTTTTGTAAGTGATCATTATGAACTTGGTAAAGGTCATCAACTATTGTACTAGGAGATATAAATGATAAAGTTTTTATCTTTTCTTGGTAAGTATCACAGAAGATAACTGATTTAATACTTTCAGAACAGTTTGAATCTTTAATCCAATTAAAAATTCTTTCTTGGGACACTCTTAAAATATTTATCTTTTCGGCTGATTTAAGACCATATTTACTTCTATGACTAACGATATATATCTCTAAGCCTTTCTCGGCAAGTCTCTTAATAGCTTGAGATGCATAGGGGTAGAATGTAATGGGGTCTCCCCGGTGAGAGTAAATATGGCCTTGGACTTCTTGCCAAATTTCGTCTGAATACTTAATTTTTATTAGTTTCTTTATGTCAACAATATCTTTGCGCTTCATCTTACTTACCAAATCCCTAGAATCTGGTCTTATATTCATTATAGTCTCTATGACTATTCTACGATAATCTACCAAAGTATTATCTATATCAATGGCTATTCTCACTTGATTTAGTAATTTGATTTCGAGCTTATAATAAACTCAATTTTTTCTATAATAACCTATTAGCAAGTTAACTCTCATAATTACATTAGCTTTTAGTCTAGATATTACTCAATTTCTTAAAAGCAGTAGGTGATTCTGGATGTAAATTCTTGTACACTTAGGAATAAACTCTTTGTAGCTATGTAAATTGAACAGAATGACTCCAGACTTGAATGAAAAATTCAGCTTCTCAACCTGATTCCTTACTGAAATTAATATTTATAGCTATCTTATATAAGATAGTTTTCTAAATCTAATTTAGTTAATCTATATATGCATTTATCTCCACCCTAAACCAACAACATATTTTTAAATATAGCTGTATAAGTATGATTAAAGTGTAGCATCGAGAATCCTTCATCTTGGAGTATCTTTGTCACTTCAGCTACAGTGCATTCATTTGTAAGCCCCCTTTCCGGACCTAGGTCTGCTGCTATATATTCAGTATTCTTTAGTAGGGTTCTACCACCTAATAAAACTTCAGGCTCGAAGCCCTCTGCTTCCAGCTTAAGTAGTTTTATTTTTTTGCCTTGCAAGGTCTCATTATAAAATGTATCAAGCTTGACTACTTCTACTTCATATGAGGAAGAGTAATTCACAGGTTTTTCTAGGGAAGAGTCAGCTTCTTCTGGGCAATAATAGAATGTCTTGATTTCATTATTTTTGCCTAGAGCTTTATTAATAACCTTAGGTATTAAATTAAATTTATTATTAGATACATTTTTTTTCAATGCTTTAAATTCTAATTTACCAGGTTCAAATCCAAAATAGTTAAGATTTAGATTTAATCCATCTAAGTACAGCATTAGATCCCCTACATTTGCGCCACAATCAATAACTATATCGCCTGCATTAAGAGAGATTTTATCTATTTTATAATTCCTAGCAAGCATTTTACCAATCCATTCTAGGCCTTGAAAATAACGAATTAGGCATCTATATCTAAGTTGATAAGGGTAATACCACGTAACAAAATTATAACTGCTAACTCGTTGCGTAATTTCTATGCATGAATCATTAATTGCAATTGACAATTCTTTATTAGTTTTTAATTTAGATCTAAAATTAAAGTATTTAGTATATAAATCCTTTGGTATGGGTATATAATCCCCGCAGAAAAACTTGTCGATCCCCATTTTTATTTCTATTATCGCTTCTCTTACTAATTTCATTCCTTCCTAGACAAACTATATTAATAATTCTAGCACGTCTAGATTTTATGAAAAGATCATCGGGTTAATTATTTTCTATTTTAAATTGAGAGTAGGCATATACAATAAATAAATATATACTATACTTATGAAATAATAGCTCTAAATATAAATATTAATTTAGCGAATTAACAAATTCAAAATTCTTCATGCTACTCAATTACCTTTATTTTCTTTTACAGATTTCCATAAGCGAGTTCATTACATAATTCTTTTTTGGTAACGAAAAATCTTCTGGGTATTCCATCTCCATACTTTGAACAGAAATGTTCTTCGAAATTCATTCCTAGACTATATTTAGAGTCAAAAAAGCTCATAACTTCATCATTAAGTGATATAAATGAGAAAGCATTTATTTGGTTGGATTTGTTTCTATGAATACGAAAGCTATTAATGCTAGGAAATTCACTGAGGATAAGTTTTGAACACTCGTAGTAATTTTCCCATCTTCCGTAATTTGTAAGACCTATTTCTTTTTTCCTCTTGCATGAACTAGATATTTCTTCAAGAAAATTTGGTTTGAATAGTGGAGCAATTTCAAATGATAAGGATGCTATAGGAATTATTTTGTCAGGAGGAATTTCCTTAGTAACTTCTTTATCCTCTCTTCGCAAATCGCATGACACCAATAATGAGTACAACAATATCAGCGGAGCGATTTTAAAGACATTCGCCTGCCACCAAGCGGAGTTGGGCTTACCTGATCTAGCATTTTGATGTAAAGACAATACCAGGGATACCTACAATATTTATCTAGCAGATCTAGTATATATAGCTTTTCTTGTAATTTTTGATACTTGGATGATTTTTTATAATTCAGGTTTTTGTAGCAATTCATCTAGCATTCTGGACATCCTTTTCAATACATCCGCCAGCACAATTATTAAACGTAGGAATGATGACTGGGATACTTATGAAGATTTTCCGTGAAACTAACTGGAAATAAAGGAATCTAGGAAGAGGGATGAAGCCTAGGGATCAACTGGAAACTGATAGGTTCACCTTCGCTTTGGGTTCACCTGAGTAGGTCAGAGAACATAGGAGAACAATTTCTGAAATCAGTCCAAAAATCCTCCCGCACAAATGGCTCTCCAATAACCTCTTTAAGAGTATCTTCTCGCATATTTAAAGACGGCTATATCTAAGAAAGACTTCTAAAAACCCATGGAAAAAGAAACTCTTCTCAGACTTGCTCAACCTATAGCAACTTTTGCATTAGCAATGAGCATTGCCACTTTGCCATTCATTGCAAAAGCATCAGGAGTTATGCAAATAGAACCGTCCTTTAACAATAAAAACTTTTCCGGGCACGCTATTCGTGTGAAATTAATTAAGTAATTTCCATAGCATCAAAATCTAATGAGATGTCATTGCATGGCACTTGTTGGCACCCCTTTTACCTCAAAAAAGCGGAGAGGGTGTCCTTAGAACAAGTTCAGTATGACCAGTCCTGAACGTCTATGAAAAGTATTTTTCAGATTTCTTGAATAAAACCAGAACATAAACCAGAACAATTTATACAAATTAAACAACCTTGTACGTTTCCACTTAAGCGAATTAGAGTTGATACCATCTCGAAAAGATCAGACAAAGTTAGAAAGGTCAATAAAGTTTCTTTTTATTCTTAAAGTTTTTCAGAATAGTATGTCCTAATTCTGCTCTATACAAGAATCTACACCTTGTTCCATCTATACTTTTAACAGGAAATATATAATGCTTTTTACCTAAAAAGTCCTTTCTCTTATTAATAAATGCCTGAATCAATCCTCCTCTTTCTCTAAAAAGCAGGTCATCATTCCACTGACTAATATTTTTACCACTATATATAGATGATCCTCCATCAGAGAGAAGGATAATTTGATCCTTTCTCCCAGATATTGACAATTCATCGATATAACTTAGAACCGTATTTGGGAAGTGAATATCTTTTATAACCTGTTTAGATTTTAATTGCCGAATAATATCAGTCGACGAAAGTTTTAACTCAGAATTAAATTCGTTTACAAGAAAATCCTCTAAAGACTTAGTCAAGGAGAAAATTTCTCCTATTGGTCTTTCTCGGAGTTCTACTTGTACATTCGATTTATCTATTGATCTTGAGTCTGCTGCTCGATTTCCTTCCCCCTGCACATGAGCAAGGTCGCCACATTTTGCGAATCGTAATGACAATTCGTGATCTTGAAATACATCTGCCCACTGTTCAAAGATTTCCGCGGGGACACATAATTCAAAATATTTAGCATAAGGTCTTGAACCGAACATCCTCGCTCTTTGGATATAAGTGTTTTGCTGCATTTTTCCTTTAACGCCTCTTGAGAAGAAAAATGATAAAAGATTGCTAAAAGTAAGTCCTCTAGAAACAATGTTGCCACCTATTGCAAATGTGAATAACGCCTGAGGTTGGCATGCTCTCATGACATTACCGCTATCATTACCACTATTAATAATTAGAACCTGATTTTTACCAATATAATTTAATGCGAAGGATATGATATCTTTTATATCCTCATCAGGAAAATCAGGGAATATTTCCTTTGCTAATTCTATCATCTCATTAATTCTCTTCTCGTCCTTATTTGATAATTTATAAAGCAGATTATCTATGACTTTTTTATCATCCTCATGGTCCCTAATTCTACCTGCTGTATGAATTAACATTGAATATGCTGTTAAATCTGCCTGCTTATAATTGAGATATGATGTTCTAAGAATGAATCTAATTGCCGCCTTTCTTAAAAATCTTGGATCATCATAAACAGGTGGCAATGTATTTAAAATATATCTTTGATTATTATTTAAATCATCTTGAAAAAAGAACGCCCTTCCTTTATATGATTCATGACTGTCTAAAAATACCCAATGATCAGATCTATTTAAAAATGTATTGTTAAGGTCTAATCTTCCAGGCGTTGCAGTAACACCAATATATATTCCTCCCTTATCTGCTTGAAGCAATTTTTCTAATAAATTATTTATTTTTGTCGCTTCTTTATTCGCTTTGTTTATATTTGTATCTGGTGTAGCAAAATCCGCTTCATCATCAATAATTATTCTATCTTTAAAATTTCTGGAATTGATAATCAATTTATCCAATCTTTTAGAATTCTTTCGACAGAAAATAACACGTTTTATATCCTGTTTTAGTTGCGCAGGTAGGCAATCATGTAACTGAGAATCCCTTAGAGGCGCAGGATTTAATTGACTAGCATTCATAAAACGATCAAAGTTTTGCACCTCTAACTCAGTGTTGTCATTTACAACAATAAATATAGTTTTAAATCCCTGATCTAATAATTTACAAGTTAACGCAATCATGAATTCCGTTTTGCCAGATTGAGGTTCCCCATAAACGACAAAGGATTTACCATTTTTTTTAGTTATTACATCTACTGCTTCTTTAACGCCATTTTCAATTATTTCTGTATTTAACCCCTTTAAATTTAATGCTTTGATTCGACTTGTATATCGATTATTTAATTTTTTCTGATCTAATTCAGAGATTATTTCATCTGGTGTAATCATGGACTGAACTTTCAAAAAATAATCCTAAAGTAACTTTAGACAAAATTTAGTAATGTCCTTATCAAATGAAGAATTGCTACATGGGGCGACAATAACCTCTCTTCTTCAAGAAATTGAAAAACTTCAAAAAGATATTTACTATAAGATTAATTTTAATGGAACTAAAGCAGCATATCAAATTATCTTTTCAAGTCCAACAACAAAAAATTCATTAAAAATTGGACTCTTTTTAAAACACTCAAGAAAACGAATTTCACCTTGGAGATTTACTTTTAGAAAGAAAAATCAAGAAGAAATAGAAACTTTAGTCAAAGAAAATGACTATCTATTTGTTTTATTAATAACTGATCAAGAAGGCGTTGCTGTAATTGACTATCAATTACTTAAACTTCTTCTAGATGATCATTTTGATGATTCTGAATCAATTTCAGTCTCCAGGAAACTCCGTGAAAATTATAGAATTAATGGTAGCAATGGCAAATTAAATAAAGCATTACCTAAGAATACTTTCCCTAAAGCAATAGCAGATGTAGTAAATGAACATATGGAACAAAACATATCCAAGAGGAAAATTCTTCTAAAATATTTTAAATATTTACTCGACTCAGACTAAAATTAATCAATAGTATAATTAAGAAATATCAATTGGATATTGATTACGTCCATCAAAAAACAAACGGATCAATTACGAATCAGGAATGTTCAAGACTTACTCAGTACATAGATCAGACCAGAACAAACACAATTCCTAACCAGAGCATAACCAGAACACACAATCACCAAAGATAAACTATCCTGATTTCTTCTGGTTAAATCAATTCCTCTAAAACCTCAGTCATAGAAAAAAGACTGTGCATTCTGAACAGTCCTGACCAATCCTGATTTGTTGTTAAAACGGAGAGGGTGGGATTCGAACCCACGGACGGTTTTACCCGTCAAACGATTTCGAGTCGTTCGCTTTCGACCACTCAGCCACCTCTCCTATAAAAAGACAATACCTGAAGTTATAAGGATAAATTTAGCCGATAATAGACAACATAATTAATTCTGTTGTCTTGAAAAATTCATTTTCAGAAGATGAATCATTGCCAACCAGCCTTCGTCATCATTTTGATCGCTTTTGCATTGTTTTCACCTAATTGATTAATAGTCACTTTGTCTGGATTAAATTTTCCGAATAATTTCACCTCTTTGCTTTCATTGAAATCTACTAAGGGATGCTCAAAAGTTGGTCCTGCAAGACCAGTACTTCCTTTAGGGGAAGCTAGAAATTCTAAAAGCTCTATTGCTTCAGATGTGTTACTTGCGTATTTAGCTAGACCGCCAGCACTAACATTTACATGTGCAGGATTGGGTGTGATTACTTTAACTTTACTAGCGAGGTTCCTATCATTGTTTCCATTAATACCTGCTAGCATTCTAGCCACATAGTAATGATTTACTATTCCCACTCCACACTTACCTTGAGCGACAGCCCTTGTTATTCCAATATCGCCTGGGAAGTAAGGCTGAGACACATTAGACAACATATCGTCTAACCAATTCTTTGTAGCGCGCTCACCTCGAAGGACTAATTGGTTGGCAACCAAAGATTGATTGTAAGGACTATTCCGTTTACGTAAGCAAACTAGACCTTTAAGAGATGGATCTGCCAGATCTGCATAGGTACGAATTTTGCTGATATCAACTTTTCTAGGGTTTGCAACCATTACCCTTACCCTTCTTGTTAGTGCATACCATCTTGCATTTGAATCCCTATATTCAATTGGAACATCTTTATCTAATTTTGCTGATCGATAAGATTTAAGAAGTCCTTGTTTTGCCGCATTGCTTATTCTTGCTGCATCAACTAACAGAATTAAATCTGCTTTTGACTTTTTCCCTTCTCTTTTTAATCTTTCTATTAAAGAAATACCTGTTACCTCAAAAAGTCTCACCTTGATTCCTGTTAACTCTGTAAATTTCTTAAATACTTGTCGATCAGTATTGTAATGACGTCCTGAATAAACTCGTACTTCGCGAGCTAAAGCATTTGCACTTATTGAAAGCCCAGTCCCCATTAGGATTGAACTTGTAACTATAGATGAAATAAGAAGTCCAGGTTTTTTCATTAATTACTTTGAAAGCAATGCATCATAATATTTTAGACAAAAGTCAATAAACAAACGAAGCTCTTGTATATGATACGAGCAAAAGTATCATATGTTTCATCTCTTTGGTGTTGGAATTTCTTCTCTAATAAATTAAATTGGATTGAATGGATTATTTAACACACAAGCTTTTAGATCCAACTAGGGCGAAGAGTTGCATACAAAGCATTCAAAGAGATCAATCCTTATGGAAAGATGGCAAATCAACTGCTGGATTATATGCTTCTAAAGTTAAAAATAATTTGCAGTTAGATAAAAAATCAAAGGTTTCTATAGACAATAGTAATTTAATAATAAAGGCTATTATTTCAGACCTTCTTGTAAAAAGCTTTACTATTCCAAGAAAGGTCCATGGCGTTATGTTTTCCAAGTCTTCTAAGGGGAATAGTTATGGAATGCATCTAGATAATGCTTATATGAGCACAGGCAGAAGTGACTTATCTTTTACTTTATTCCTTAGTGATCCAGGCGAGTATGAGGGAGGAGAGCTAGCAATAGAGACAATACAAGAGACGAGAAAAATTAAGTTGCCTCAAGGTCATATTATTATTTATCCAAGTACAACTCTTCATAGCGTTGAAGAGGTGACTTCTGGGACAAGGATTGTTTGTGTAGGCTGGATTCAAAGCTATATTCCTAACAATGAAGATAGAAAAATATTGTTCAGCTTAGACGCTGGAGCTAAAGGTTTGCTGGCTGCTCATGGACAATCTCACGAGCTTGACCTTGTCTTTCAATCTTATAACAACCTATTGCGGAGACTTGGAGGATAAACAATGGACACATTTGATCCGTCAAGTTGTATCATATGTCTCATCAGTAGCATTGTGTAGCGTCCACAATAAGATGTGAAAGATTTAGTTGATTGATGAGTAAAAGATCCCCTGTAGGAATTTTCCTTGCTGCTTCAGCTTTAATGGCAGCAAGCACCGTCACTGTCCAAAACATTGGATATGCAGGTGAACGCGATTTGGGTGGATTAAAGGAATGGACTACTGATCAAGAGATTGATGCAGAAAGCACTCTTGACGAAGCAGCAGAAAAAGCTAAGAAAGAAGCTGAAAAAGATGATATTTGCATACCTGTGGGAGAAGGTGAAAACTGTTGGTAGGGTTAAATACATTTTAACTTTCTACTTATAGCAAATAAAAGCCAGCACTACTAAAGTTGCTGGCTTTTATTATATTTAAAATTGAAAATCAGTTACTAAATAAAAAAAAGCGCCCATTTTCATGGACGCTTTTTAATAATGTTCTAAATAAATTAAGAGTAATTAATTTAGAACTTAAAGGTTGTCTGAACTAGACCACCAAATTGATCGTCACGAGTTAGGCCCATGTTTTGATGTCCTTTATAACGATCGGTAGAACCAAAGATCGATGGGGTAATTGTGATTCCATCGGTAACTTTATAGTCATAATAAAGTTCCCAGGCAAAAGCACCATCTTCAGTTCCGTCAGCATCACCGCCACCAACTATTTCGGTAGCTTTTTGAGGTTGACCAAAGGCAGCTCCTAAACGGTTGCCATCGATAAAGGCATCTGCCCACATCATGCCGACCATCCATGAACTAGCTTTTTCTACAGAGCCAGTAGCACCATCATCATCAACATTTACCCAGTCGTATCCAACTTGTAAGTCAGGCACGATAGCACTGTCAGTATCAGGTCTCCAGTAGCCTCTTAGAGCATAAGCTGTTGAATCGCCAGTGTGGGTAGAACCAGAGGATGTTGTGTAGTACTCCTGCCAGTTTTTGCAAGATCCTGAACATTCGTTCTTGGCCATAGCCATAGAAACTTGCCACTTAGGTGAGCCATACTCAACCTTGGATAACCATTTGGAGTCAGCGCCATCTGTAAGAAGACCTTCAGTGGATTTAGAAGCTCCTTTAGATACGTAGTTTGTTGAAACTGCGAATCTAGGCTCTGATCTGTCATCCACAGATTGTGTCCAAGCAACACCAAAACCACCATCGGTACTTGAACCGTAAGTTGCAGCATTACCACCTAGTGCAAACTGCTTGGTAACTGGCTTATAGATAGATGGAGAACTTGCCAACATGTAGTAGTTCTCAATCTTTGGACCAAACCAAACCTTGAATTCATCCAGAACTGGGAATTCGTACCAAAGCTTGTCAACAGAAAGAGCGCTTCCGCCTTTATGTGCAGCAGCTAAATGTGTGCCGTATGTGGTGTTTTCCCATGGAGTGCTGTCCATGTTACCCGCCTTGATGCGAGTATATAGTCTGTCATTACCAGTGAAACTGGTATTTAGGTTGTATTGAGCTACATAAGTACTGGTTAACTTATCGCTATAAGCAGCAGCAGATCCTTTCTCAGGCTTTACGTAACCTGTTGCGAAAACAACCTTACCGTTAAGCTTTGTGCTTGTTGAGAATTGACCAGCACTAAGTTCTTTAACTTTGTACTCAAGTCCATCAACACGTCCTTTAAGAATGGCCATTTCAGTGCCAAACTCATTAGCAAGACGAGCAGCATCAGGAGTTACTTCTGCAGAAGCAATGCCGCCATCTAGGCAAGCATTAACAAGTGCAGCAGCCTCATAACGAGTTAGAGCCTGACCACTTTTAAGGTTTTGAGTGTAGGCATTGTCTACACAGCCATAGCTCTCACTTAAGTTTTGTAGAGCTGTATAAGCCCAATCTCCTGGAACAACATCGGAGAATTGAGTCGTTTTAATGGCTTGAGCTTGCTTAGGGCTGTTGGCATACTCTGCAACATCTTTGATGTTGATCTCAGCTGCATTTGCAGCTAGAGGTGCTAACAGACCTAATGCAGCTGGAGCCAGCAGCAATTGCTGGAAAAGCTTCATTTTAGGATTCCTCACAAAATACCCATTAATTGGGTAAGCCTATTCTATATATGTAGATAAGCAGTCATTGCAACCAAAGACACAACTCCAAGTGTCTATTTATACAACTTTCTAAGAGTTTTTGCTCGTTTGTGAGTTTTTAAGAAGAGGAAAACCTATATTCTTTCTTTCTTCAAGCCATAGCTCTGCAACTTTTCTTGCCAAATTACGGATACGAGCAATTGTCGCTGTTCTTTCAGTTACCGATATAACTCCTCGAGCTTCTAGTAGGTTAAAAGTATGGCTACATTTCAATACAAAATCTAAAGCGGGTGAAGACAATCTTTTATTTAATAAGGATTTAGCTTCTTCTTCATACAAATCAAAAAGTTTAAATAATCGTTCTGGATTTGAACCTTCAAAATTAAACTTGCAATTTGATTTCTCATAGGGAAGCCAAATATCACCATAGCTATATGAATCATTCCATCTTAAATCCCAAATGCTTTTTACATCTTGAAGATACATAGCTATTCTTTCTAATCCATAAGTAATTTCTATGGAGACTGGACGACAATCTAATCCCCCACATTGTTGAAAATAAGTAAACTGAGTGACCTCCATTCCATCTAGCCAAACTTCCCATCCAACACCCCATGCGCCAAGAGTTGGCGATTCCCAATTATCTTCTACAAAACGTATATCATGTTGTTCTTGTTTAATTCCTAAAGCCTCTAGCGAAGAAAGGTATTTCTCTTGAATTTCGTCAGGCGAAGGCTTAATAATTACTTGGTACTGATAATAATGTTGAGCTCGATTTGGATTCTCACCATACCTACCATCTGTTGGTCTTCGACATGGTTCCACATATGCAACCGACCAAGGCTCAGGTCCAATCGCCCTCAGAATCGTATGAGGACTCATAGTCCCTGCGCCCTTTTCAGTGTCATATGGTTGCAGTAAAACACAACCTTGATTGCTCCAGAAACTATTAAGGCTAGAGATTATGTCCTGAAAGTTCAATAGATAGACCCCACTTTGTTTGATGTAATGATAATTTCTCTTACTTAAGATTATACTTATATATTCTATTTTTATAAAGTATAATTATCTTATCATTATCGAAATTGCCAATTCCATTAACAATAAAAGTTATATTATTATATTTCTTACACATAAGACGTGGTTGATTGAAAAAGGCACCGCCATCTCCAGATATTATAGTAATTGGTACTTTTATAGATTTAGATAGTTGAGTTGCTGTAGGCAGGTCGCCTTTATATCCTTCCATACTATTTGCAAGTATAACAAGTTCCTGTATAGGTATATGGTGTCTTAATAATATAGTCGAATTATTTTTCGAACTGCTATTAATTAAATCTATGGTGCTTTTATTAATAATCCAATTGCTGATTGTACTATCTTCAACGATTAAATCGAACCCTGAAGAATTAATTCTATAAGGTATTTTTCTATTTAGTATGCTTGCATTATAGAAAATATCTCTGAGATATTTATTGTTAAAACCAACATCATGATTGCCTGGAGAAATAATTAAATCTGCCTTAATATTATAATTTTGATAAAGCTTTGCCCATTTTCTTTTAGTGGGGATAGAAAATACATCTCCAGTTAGGATTATTTGATTTATATTATCAATATTCTTATCTAGGAATGATTCTAGCTTCTTGCTTATATAATGATTGCTTGAAGATTGATTGCCATAAGCATGACCGATTACAACTGTTGAACCTTTTGGAACTCTCGTTGTCTTTTTTATATTACATGATTGCATTTTATATGTAACAATATAAGGCTTTATTTGTGTGTATTTTGAAATTAGTAATGCTTTGAACTTAAAGTTGCTATATTTGTTAATTAGAGAGATGGATATAAAAAAAAGAAGCAAGTATATTATCTTTCTTTTAAGATGTGAATAAAACATTTTAATTAATGATTAACATTGATTTAAGAAAAATTAATTTAGATATAATTTTAATATGAAATAATCTTTGATTGTAGAGTCATTTTAATCTATAGGACAACACTTTGCATTCCATTAACATATTTAGAGTATTTAGTTAATCTAAATGGCAAGTTAGAAGAGATTAAATTCGCCATACTTTCATCTTCTTTATCATATTTAAGCTCAAGTATATTATAAGAATTTACGACATTGAAGAAACTATGGAAAGGAGTATTGAGTCTTATATTATGACTCTTAATATCTGTATCGATTGTAATTCTAAACTTACCATCATATGACTCAAAATACTTTCTCTTATATGTATTTAGCAATGTTGGATAGCAGTTCATTATCTCAAGTTTAATCTCATTTAAACTAACTGCATTTAAGAGTTGGTTCCTAAATGAATATGCAGAAGTAGATTTTATAAAGCTAAACTTATCTACTTTGTATAAGGATTTTGTTCCAACTGAGCCTCGTTTGCTTTTTATTTCAACTATTGGACTGATAAGTCCATACAATTCACCGTACCACCTAACTCGAAATTTATCTCTTTTAGGAAGGCCACTTATATTTTGATTATAATATTCGTAATTAAGAGTATCAAAATAAACATTGTTAATAGATCTATCTTTGTAGGACTGCTTAAACCTTGCAGGATGACTTTTAATCAAGAAATCCAGGTAATAATCTAAGCTTGAAGGTACTATTAGCTTTCTTTCATATCTAAACTTTTTAGTATAGGAATTTGCCATTTATTTTTTGTATACCATTCTATTTATTACCTCGTTAGTTGAATTTGGGTTATAACTTGTACCATTGAGAATTAGCTTTGAGCCCTCAGATAATAGAAATAAATTGTCAATACCATTATAACTAGTATTTTTTAATTTTATGCTAGCTGGAGAGTACTCAGCTTTTTTTTGAAAAGCAGCGAAGCCAATTTTTGATGAATTTAGTACGACATTGCTTGCTTTCATTAAAGAACCATCCTTGCTAGCTATTGCAATCCCAGAATTAGTTATCATTATATCTTTCGCTACAATATTTGAGGCCTCTCCTACACTTATAGCTTTATCAGCAGCATAATTAACTTTTATATTATTAACTTTTATATTACTACCTGATACATCCAGCCCATCATTCCCAGCGTTAGTTATTTGTATATTATTAATATGTCCATCAGAAAAATCTATATCAATAGCATCAGATCTGGTCAAATTAAATTTACTGTCAATTAACTTAAAATCGGATCTCACTATATTAAGTGAATCTTCAGAATTATTAGAATTAAAATAACAATTAAGGATTTCTACAGGAGATTGGTAGAATGTCACTGATCCAGGAACACTCCATAAGCCTTTGCTTGGTGTAGAAAGACCATTGAATTCAACATTATTTAGAATGGATTTATCATTTGCATTTATAACTACTAGACCATTTGTAGAGCCCTCTCCATTTATTTTAACTGGATTATAAGTTGAACCTATTAAGTTTACTGAACTCTTTGAGTAAATAAGTCCATCATCTTTCATAGTAATGTTAAAGCCTAATTCATTTTTAACCTTATAGAGCTTTGGAATGATTAATGGTTTCCTCAGTACCCAATTGCCAGATTTAAATGTTAATATTTTATCGACTTCATTATGAATTATAAAAGGAAACTTATCTAAATTAGAATTACTGCGAATTAGGTCCTTTTTAGCATCAATAGAATTAAGTCTAGAATAAGGACGAATGTTTTGCTGCTTAATTTTCGAAGAACCTAATATGCTGTATGCTATTGATAGATTATTTATATCTTCTATTGGATAATTAAGCTTACTTTTATACTCATTATAGTTAATAAAATTATCCTTATGTTTTGATTTTATGTATTCTTGGTCCTCTAAATTTGATATTAAATTATTCTTGTAATATATACCTAGCAATTTAATCGGCATAACTTGTTTATTTCCTATTGATAATTTTATTGACTTATCATCTATTTCTTGCAGGTATATGTTCAGACTATTTGGTGGTGGAGTTAGGTATGATTTTATTAATAATTGATTTTTATATAACTTTTCTTTAATATCATTTTTTGAGATCCTAGGGTTGTCTCTTCTTAGGACATTGACATTGTAATTTAATTCTTTATTAATCTTTAGAAAGAATTTGTCCAAGTATTCAGGTTTAGATACTCTCTCAAGGTTTTCTATGTATAACTTTACGAAATTAGGATCATCAAAGTAACTTAGTTCCTTATTTACACCATTTATGTGCCTGTCGATACTTAAATCATGGAAATGAAAAGCATTGCCTGGACCCCCCATACCATCAAATCCTAATGGTATAAGTAATGATGATGTTGGTTCATAGTAGAATCTTTGATTATGCCATCTTGTAGCATGGTAACTGTTACTTAAATCAGTTATAACGTAGTATTTAGCTAATGTTTCTAGAGGAAAGACTTCTGACGTTGTTAATTTACCTGTATAGAATCCTTCTAAAAGTTGCGATGCTTTTTGAAATTGATTCTTCAGAATAGGACTAGCGAGAGTTTTTGCTTCTTTAAAGACTTTAGGTTCCGTGTTATAGAAACTATCATTACCTGTATTTAAAGGTCTAGTTTTACTCTTATTAGCCTGGGCAATGTAGTACCAATAAGAATCTTCAGTTAGACTGATTATCGGACCTTCTTTAAATTTATTAGATTCTAGAAGAATTTTATCGAAATGCTCTTCTATTGCATAAAGCCCAAGGTAATTTCCATTTAATGTCACATCAGCGAAAAAATATTTAAGGCTAGGTAGACCTTCATACCTTAAAAATTCAAAATAAATCCATTCCCAAATATTATTTCGAGTTTGTGGAGTATGAAGAGAAAATTTGTTCATACCATTAATTGTCTTTCCGTCATTTACCTTTACTCGAAATGACCATTTTTTTCTTTGTCCAAAGTGATCTACTTGATCTCCTTTAAGTCTAATTTTTCCTGCGACTGAATTCTTCCTATTACTAATGTTGCCTTTTACATAGTCACTTTCTTCTGCAATTAAAACGCCTATTTTTAGAGCCTCATCTTTTTTTTGTTCCAGCTTTTTGTAGTTCTTAAAGTTTATATCTAGGAATAACTGATCTGTCGGTGTTAACTTTCCTCTCACCCAGCTAAAAGGATTGCTCAATATTCTCAGATGGCTAAGTTCATTTTTAACTCCTAATGGAATCATCTCTTTTATTCCTTTTCTTATAGAAGAAGATGAAATTATCGAAACAAAAGCGGTGTAGAGAATTAATAGTGATGAGTTTTTTATTAACTTAGGTAAATAGCCAACCAAATTTTTCTGCTTAGAAGAAAATACTCTTTTTTTAGCTTTGATTAACATTGTTTTACTTAATTAGTATGTAGCAATTTCTGATGTATCTACAAAATTTAAGTTTATATTAGGGTATCTTGAATTTAATTTATTACGAATTTCAATCATTCTTTTGAAATTAGTTACCTCTAACCTTAATTGAGCCTCAAGTTGGCCAGTGTTATCTGATAGACGTTTTAAATTAAGTTTAGAACAATAACTTGACAGAATTTCAATGATATTTTCGAAATCCTCCTGGTTAGGGGCTGGATATGTTATTACTAAGTTCATATAGCTAACCTCTGATCTCTTCATGTATCTACTTCTAACTATTAAGTATGAGACTATAACAATGAAGCCTATAATTGTTATTATAGTTTGATTTGCACCTAACCCCAATCCTATCGCAATAGACAAAAATAAGTATACTAACTCTTCTGGTTCCTTTATAGCTGTTCTAAATCTAACAATAGAGAGAGCTCCTACAAGGCCTAAGGACAAAGCAAGAGATGATTTTACTATAGTAATTATTACCATGGTAGTCATGCTCATTGGAGAGAAGTTTAATGAAAATTCTCTTCTATTTGATAGACTTCTTCCGAATTTAGTGTATATGTAAGATAAGAATAATGATAATGTAAGAGTAATTATTAAGTTAGTTATGAAGCCTAAAACAGATATATTATTTTCAAATGAAATATTAGGTACAGTGTTGGCAAAAAGATTAAAAAGTGATTGGTGCATAGTTAATTTCTTCTCTTTTTCAAATCATACTTGATTAGTCTGCTCAGAGAGGGAGCGACTCGAACCTTGTTATTATCTAATTTTCGAGCCATACCTCTCTTCTCTTACGATCTTCTGCTACAAATAGAATTGATGCTTTTTTACACAGTAGGTGGCTAACGAAGAAATCAGCTTTAAGGATCTAAACCATTCCGAATTAGATAAGCTCAAAGACATCTATGTCTCTAGACGGCTTAAGGAGATGTCAGTCGAGGATCTCACAACATTTACTAAGACAGTCATAGAGGATCAAATCAAAGGAACAGTTGGTAATGAAGAAGAAAGAGAGGCCTGGAAAGAAATGAAGGAATTTTTAAATGAAGATTTTGATCCAATAGTAAATGGATTGAAAAAATCTAATACTGCAAATAGTGAGGTTCTCAAAAGTCCAGAAGAACAAGAATTAGAAAAAAGAAAAGAATTGTTAGAAAAGCGAAAAATGGAAAGTGATCAGAAGCAAGAAGACATGTGGTGATGAAGCCCTTTTTCTAAATCTTAATCACCAGTAAATATTACTCCTAAATTTAAAAGTTGATTACAACATTTTAAATTACATGGCAGAAAATAAGTTATTTTATTTATAGAATATTTATGTAAGAAAAATCACTTTACTAAATACGTTTTATAGATTTTGCTTATCTCAGATTAATGCCCATCTACAAATTAATTATAGGGAAAATATACAAAAAATTACCATCTGCTTTTTTTAAATGATGCTATTCAATAACACCTCTATCTTTTTTCGATCACTTGGCTAGTAGGTTTGCTTAAATAGACGAATGAACAGTTCTATTAAAAGTAATAAAGGAAGCTATAGACCAGAAATTGATGGTTTAAGAGCAATTGCTGTTGCAGCAGTCATTCTTTATCATTTTAATGATCGCTTTCTTCCTAGTGGCTTCTTGGGAGTAGATATATTTTTTGTAATCTCAGGCTATGTAATCACCTCTTCTTTAGCAAATAGACAATATAAAGGCTTTAAGGAATACATATTAGGCTTTTACGAAAGACGTGTTAAGCGAATAATCCCGCCTTTGATTTTTTATGTAGTGGTATTTATTTTACTAATATCATTATTTAATCCTGATCCCTCTATCCATTATAGGACTGCAATATCATCCTTATTTGGATTGTCTAATAATTATCTATTTATTATTTCTAATAACTATTTCTCTGGCGCAACACAGGTTAACCCTTTTGCTCAGACATGGTCTTTAGGCGTCGAGGAACAATTTTACCTTCTGTTCCCTCTGCTTGTTTGGTTTACTGGATTCGCTAAGAAGTCAAAAAATGGTCCTAGAAACTTATTCTTACTTCTAGCGTTTTGTTCTGCTATATCACTGCTTGGATTTATTCACTATAATTTCATTAATCAAAATGCCGCTTATTATTTAAGCCCATTTAGATTCTGGGAATTAGCAGCTGGAAGTCTTGCTTTTATACTTGAAGTAAAATATTCGGCTCTTTATAGCAAGATAAATAACCTAGACCCTATTAGGTTGTTAATCCCTATATTAATTATATTTTTTATCCCAAAAAACCTAATTGTTATTTCAACTATTTCAGTAGTCTTGTTAACTATTGGATTGATAATATCATTAAAGTCAAATAATATAGTATTTAACTTTCTTACAAATAAGAGAGTCTTATATATAGGTCTGATCTCATATTCTTTGTATTTATGGCACTGGGGCGTTTTGGTAATTAGCAGGTGGACTTTAGGGGATTCTCTATGGCTAATACCTCTACAACTCTTGTTAATATACTTACTTGCAGATTTTTCCTACAAATATATTGAACAGCCAATTAGATTCTCAAAACTTTTAGGTAAAAGCCATCTAAATATTCTTTTAGGCATATCTACTATTATAAGTTCTTCATTTGGCTTAACTTATGCCTTTATACGGTCTCCCCATTTAACTGTACTAGATAAAATTGAGCCTTTAAATAAACGTTTTTACTTAGGTAGTAATGAAATGGATTTTATAGGATTTAATCCTAGTTCTGAATTTATTAAAGCTACTTATATGGAATGTGTTAAGCAAGAATTTTTATCCACTTGCGCTACTCCGGCAAAAAATAAGAATCTCCAAACAATTTTATTATTTGGAGATAGTCATGCTGGTCATATGGTCCCTTTGTTAGGAGCTATTCATAATGATTATGGTTTTGGTATTAATGTTTCCGCAACGGGTATCTATCCGACAAAAAATATAACGCATGAGTATGGCCATACATTACAAGTATCTAGCAAATTAACCAAAGGCATAAACTCAAAATTCAACTCTCAGTTGGATTTGCTTAAAAAGAATGATATAGTTTTCCTTGTATCAAGACTAGATTTTCATTTTGTAGAACCAATACTTGATAAGGTATCACCTAAAATCAACCATTATTCAGACGACTTTATGCCTGTTACTGTAGGAGAGTCTTTAGAAGAATGGACTGCAAAACTATCTACTACAGCGACTAGATTGGAGAAATTAAAATTAAATCTTATTGTATTAGCACCTATACCAATATTTACAGGGGTTGATAATGCCCCACCCCACTTTGTATGTGTTAAGGAATGGTATCGCCCATTTAAATATAACAAGTGTAATGTATATAAAGAGAATAAAAAGTTTCTAAAGAGTAGAACAAATGCTATAGATACAAACCTTCAAAAATTATCTAATAAGCATAAAAATTTACATATTTACAATATATTTGATCAGCTTTGTCCAAATGAAGATTGCGTAAATAGAGTCGGTGATAAGTTAATCTATACAGATACTAATCACATCTCTCATGATGTAGCATATGGTTTAAACGATCATTTTATTGAGTTTTTAATAAGAAATGATATCATAAAAAAAGATAATAATTAGGTATTCAGATGATTATGCTCTTGCACTCTTCTGATTTGTGAAATTCACAGTAATTAGCCATGCCTGCTTGTATGTTGAGTATTTAAATACCAGACTCTTAATAGACCCTTGGCTAATAGGGTCTTGCTATTGGAAAAGTTGGTGGAATTATCCAGAGCCGAGCCAGGAATTAATAGACTCTATTGAACCTACTCATATATACATTACTCATTTACATTGGGATCATTATCATGGACCAAGCCTAAGACGTTTTCAAAAATTTAAGCCAAAAATCTTATTACCTAGGCATTTTAATACTCGAATGTTGGATGATTGCAGACGAAGCTTTAGCTTCGATGATATATTAGAAATAGATCATGCTAAGAAGATAGAAATAGGGAAGGACTTTAGAATTGCTAGCTATCAATTTAACCCATACTTTATAGATTCTTCCTTGGTCATCGAGGCAGATAATACTTCGCTTCTAAATGCAAATGATAGTAAAGTTTTTGGTCTTAGCCTTAAGCAAATAATATCTAATCACCCATCCTTTGATTTTGTTTTCAGAAGCCATTCTTCCGCAAGCCCTTTGCCTCATTGTATGAGAGGATCTGATCCAGATAAAAGTACACGAGCACCAGTTGATTATGCAAATGAGTTCACTTATTTTGCAAAATCAAGCAAGGCTAAGTATGCGATACCTTTTGCAAGTTCACATTTTCATCTGCATAGCAGGACTAGGAAATTCAATCAATTTTATAGCAATCCTGATTTAGTTAAGAAGGTCTACGACTCAAAAAAAATATCAACCCAAACCTGCGTAATAATGCCTTCTGGGAGTACATGGTCGAATGCAAAAGGCTTTGACATAGTGAAACATGATTATTCATTAATTGATCAGCACGTAATTGAATACTTGCAAATTCATCAGCATAAATTCACTAAGCAGAATGCGAAAGAATCTAAATTGAGACTTAATAGGAAGGCTTTTCATGCTTATTTTGAGAAGTTTTTATATTCAATTACTATACCGTTTCTAATTAAATTTACGTTTGCATTTCTTATTGAGCAGAAGTTAGATGAGAAGCTGTTGCTTTGCATAGTCGACCCTAGAAATAATTCTACTTATATAAAGGAAATTGGAAGTGAAGATGAAATTTATCAGTATAATCTAGCATTTGTAATTTGCTTACCTATATATGTTTTTAATGATTGTAATACAAAAAAAATGTACAATACATTTGCAGCATCAAAATTATTAGAAATAATTCCAATAAGTCAGAAGGCAGAATCTAATTTTTCTACTTTTCTTAACTTAGTTGACTTCTATGAAAATGATTGTTTGCCCCTAACTAAGATAATAAGTTTGAGGAATTTTAAGATTATGATAAGTAGATGGAGGGAGCTTTTAGATGCCTTGTTCCTAATATATATTTTAAAACTAAAAAGAGGGAAAATTCAGGATTTATATAAATAGTGTATTATGTCTAATAAATATAGAGTTATTTATTGATATAGCTATTGTGTTTTATTTTAATTAATAGATTTCGTAATTTACTTATATTACTACCAATAGGGATCTTGGAAATAATCTACTTTTACGTATTCTTCATCTCTACATTTAACTATGCTTGTACATGACCTTATTACTTTTCCATTAACTTCGATTTCACAAGCACCACAGCTACCGCTCATACACCCAGTAGGAATTGAGACGCCAGCTTTTCTTGCTTCCTCTAGCCAAGTATTCCCTTGCTTTGCTTTTGATTGGATTCCATTAGGCCAATTTACTTTAATAGTATCTGATTTCATGTTTTTAGAAGATACTCCAAATTTATATTTTCCTCAAATACATCTGTTAGCCGATTTATAACTTTTTCTCTTTTAGCATCGTGATTTTCTTCTAAAAGAGGTAGTTCATATAGATTTGCTTTTTTACGTATTTGGTTGATCCATAATCTTCTCCAAGTACCGTTGTCAAAAATCCCATGCAAGTAAGTCCCAGCAGCTTTTATAGGATTGCATTCTTCATTTACCCATCCTAGGGAAGTTTCATTACACAAGTCCTTAACTTTTACTTTCTGAGAATTTGTTGGAGTGCTTTCCCCGTGATGTAATTCAAAACCCATAATTCTTGATTCATCTGGCCATTTTGAAATGACATCTTTTTTTGTAAGTGATTTCTTTGAATGGAAAATTGTTTTTATGGGAATAAGACTTAGACCTTCAAGTTCGCTAATAGATGTTTCTAAGAAAGATTGTTCTATTCCTAAGGGGTCTTCGAGTTTTTCACCAAGTATCTGCAGCCCTCCACAGATTCCAAAAACAGTTCCCCCAGAGCTTGCAAATTCTTTTATTTGATTCCCTAATCCACTTGATTGAAGACTTTGCAAGTCTTTAAGTGTTTGCTTGCTTCCAGGTATTATTACTGCATTTGGATTGCCTAGGTAATCCCCTGGTTGAATCCAGTTTAATTGAATTGTAGGTTCAGCTTCTAATGGATCTAGGTCAGCAAAATTGCTAAGAGAAGGTAGCTTTATCACTGCTATTTGGATTTCTGCCTTTGTTTTCTTGTGTTTCCTTTCAAGTAAATCTAGGGAGTCTTCTGGGGGGAATATTTCATTTAACCAAGGCATTATTCCTAAAACCGGTATTTTGGATTCTTCTTCAATCCATTGCCGCCCTTTCTCAAATAAAGATATATCCCCTCGAAATCTATTAATAATAATGCCTTGAATAAGCGCTTTTTCATCTGGTTTGAGAAGTGCGAGTGTCCCTATTATTTGAGCAAATACTCCACCTCTTTCAATATCAGCCACTAATACACACTTTGCGTTTAAATGTTTTGCCAATTTTAAATTGGTTAAATCTCTATGCTGCAAATTAATTTCTACAGGGCTTCCAGCACCTTCAAGAATTAACCTGTGTTTTTTGTAAGAGGTAGCTATATCGTTTAACCCTTTTTGAATGGCTTCCCACCCCGAAGAAAACCAGTCTTCGTAGTAATTGGCTGCCTGCACAACACCAACGCTTTTCCCTAGATGTATCACTTCGCTCGTACAATCTCCTTGTGGTTTTAATAGCACTGGATTCATTGCGCAAATTGGTTCTATCCCTGCTGCCCATGCTTGTACAGCTTGTGAATAGGCCATTTCTCCATTATTAATATCAACCCACGCGTTGTTACTCATGTTTTGACCTTTAAAAGGTATAGGAACCTCCCCTTTCCTAAGCAATGATCTGCAAATGGCAGTGGTGATTATTGACTTCCCTGCTCCACTAGAAGTTCCAAGTACCATTAAGGCATTGTGACCGGCGGATATATTTTTCATATTAATAATAATTTTCTAAAAAACCAATTGTTAAATGACTCAATGAAAGAAGCTCTTTGGTTTGCCAAGTTAGGATTTCCCTGAAGTACTTTTCTCCCAAGAGGAGTAAGTCTGACTTTTGAAGTTAGTCCCTGACCGTCAACTTCTCTTCTTAGAACACCAATTTTTATTAACCATAGAAAGTTATCTTCTATTACTTTTGAATTTTGTATATTAATTAAAGAATTAGTCAAATATAGTTCTCTCATTTCAAAAACTTTTTCAGCAGATAAACCCGATAATTGAATCTGATTATAGAAATTAGAATTAAAAGTTAAGCACTTTATTGCTCTAGCGCTTCGCTTGATAATATTCTTGTCAATTAAGTTCATTTGATGCTTTGTTGATACTTGCTTCAGCTTCACAGGCTCGTCGGAATTTACTTGAACAGTTAAGCATTAAATATGCTGTAATGGTAAGCCATATTGATGAGGGAAAGTATAATTCCCAAAATGTAAAGGAGTTGGTTCAGGCTCTTTCTTTTGCTAAGACTGAATCTGTTGTATCAGAATATATATTCAATTGTAGAAAAGAAAATAAAGCTTTGGCAATATTGGGATGTGATTCTTTGTTTGAGTTTGATGGTGAAATATTGGGAAAGCCTAGAAATAAATCTGAGGCTATTTGCCGCTTAGAAAAGTTTTCTTCTAAAAGCGGAATTCTTCACACTGGGCACTGTTTAATGTATAGACAGAACTTAAATAATAAAGTAATTGGTAAAAGCTTTGATGGAATTATTTGCGATGTTGTAAGCACTAGAATCAATTTTTCTGAATTGAGTAATGTCGAAATAACTAAATATGTGGAAACAGGTGAACCTATTAATTGTGCTGGTGGATTTGCTATAGATGGAAAAGGTGCTGTTTTTATTAAGAGTATAGAAGGTTGTTATAGCAATGTAATAGGCCTTAGCCTCCCTTGGCTGAGATATGCTTTAAACAAAGCTGGAATGTCTTTATGGAAATAAATTAGGCTGATTTTATTAATACAAATCAAAAAGAAAAGCCCTCAATTTTCATTGAGGGCTTTTCTTTTAAGAAAAAACTAAATATTAACTTAGTCTTAGTCTAGATCAGACATGGAAAGAGCAGGCTCAGTTCTGCGATCAATTCCTTTCTCAAAACCACCGGCTGCAGCTCTAGCACGACCAGCATGCCAAAGATGACCTACAAATGTAAACCATCCTAAGAAGAAATGAGCTGATGCAAGCCACTGACGAAGGTTAACGAAATTGACAGCATTAGGCTCAGTAATGATTCCACCAACAGAGTTGATAGAAGCATTTGGAGCATGAGTCATATATTCAGCAGCGCGGCGAACTTGCCAAGGCTGAATATCGTTTTGGATTTTATCCAGACTTAATCCATTCTCTCCTCTTAGAGGTTCTAGCCAAGGTCCACGGAAGTCCCAGAAACGCATTGTTTCACCACCAAAGATGATTTCTCCTGTTGGTGATCTCATTAGGTATTTACCTAAACCAGTTGGTCCCATGGTAGTCCCGACATTTGCACCTATTCTTTGGTCTCTTACAAGGAAAGTAAAACTTTGTGCCTGAGATGCTTCTGCATTAGTTGGTCCGTAGAACTCTGATGGGTAAGCAGTGTTATTGAACCAAACGAATACTGAGGCGTAAAAGCTTGCTACACATAAACCACCAAGGGCATAAGAGAGCAAAGCTTCTCCATTCCAAATAAAAGCCCTGCGAGCCCAGCCAAATGGCTTGGTTTGCATATGGAAATGTCCACCTATGAGTTCAATAATTCCTAGGTAATAGTGCCCGCCTACAATGTCTTCAACTGAGTTAACACCTACCATATTTCCTCCTCCACCCCATGGGGTTTGGAAAAGGTATCCAAAAATAATTCCTGGATCTGTAGTTGGTGTAATCAAGCGAACTTCACCACCGCCTGGAGCCCATGTGTCATAAAGACCGCCAAGGAATTGCCAGTTGACAGCAAAAGCTACTGCACCTAGCCCAAGAACACATAAATGACGACCAAGGATGGTTGTCATTTGGTCCTTATCTCGCCAATCAGTTGAGAAGAAAGGAAATTCTTCTTCTAATTTCTCTGGACCTGCAAGAGAATGATAAATTCCTCCAAATCCAAGAACTGCTGAAGCAATTAGGTGAATAACTCCAGCCTGAAAATATGGCATTACGTCAATAACTTCTCCACCTGGGCCTATGCCATAGCCAAACATGGCTACATGGGGAAGAAGTATTAAGCCCTGCTCCCACATTGGCTTATCAAAAGTGAAATGACTCACTTCATAAAGCATCATTGCTCCAGCCCAGAACACCATTAGTCCTGTATGTGCAATGTGGGCTCCAAGTAGTTTTCCAGAAAGATTAATTAAACGAGCATTGCCTACATACCAGGCATAACCAGTTTCTTCAATACTTTGGTTAGGAGCTTTTAAAAGATTATTAAAGGGCGTTTCCACGTGGGAGTACCTCCTCTGGGAATACAAAGTTTTCGTGTGGTTGATCCACAGAAGACATCCAGGCTCTCATACCTTCATTCAAAAGTATGTTTTTTGTATAGAACGTTTCAAACTCTGGGTCTTCAGCAGCTCTAATCTCTTGGCTAACGAAGTCATATGCTCTTAGATTAAGAGCAAGACCAACAATGCCAATTGCGGCGCACCACATACCCATTACAGGTACAAAGAGCATTAAGAAGTGAAGGAAGCGCTTGTTAGAAAAAGCTATTCCAAAGATCTGACTCCAGAATCTATTAGCCGTAATCATTGAGTACGTCTCTTCTTCCTGGGTAGGATCAAAAGCTCTGAAAGTTGTACTTTGAGCTTTACCACCTGAATAAACACTGGTGTCTTCATAAAGTGTATTTTGGACGGTTGCACCGTGAATAGCACATAGAAGAGCACCACCAAGAATTCCTGCAACACCCATCATGTGAAAAGGATTCAATGTGATGTTGTGGAAACCTTGAATAAATAGTATGAATCTGAAAATAGCTGCAACCCCAAAAGAAGGAGCAAAAAACCAGCTGTGTTGCCCTAACGGATAGATAAGGAAACATGCTGTGAAAACAGCTATAACTGCAGAAAAAGCAAGTGCGTTGTAAGGCCTGATACCAACAAGTCTTGCGATTTCAAACTGACGCAGCATGAAGCCAATCAGGCTGAAAGCACCATGAAGGACTACAAAATTCCATAGTCCGCCTAGTTGAAGCCAACGAACAAGACTGCCTTGTGCCTCTGGTCCCCATAGGAATAAAAGACTGTGCCCCATAGCGTCGCCAGGGGTACTAACAGCGGCAGTAAGGAAATTACATCCTTCTAGGTAAGAACTGGCTACACCATGGGTGTACCAGGAGGTTACGAAGGTTGTGCCTAAAAACCATCCACCGATAGCCAGATAGGCAGTAGGGAACAGAAGGAGACCAGACCAACCAACAAATACGAATCGGTCGCGCTTAAGCCAGTCATCAAGGACGTCAAACCATCCTCTATCTTGGGCGCTACCAACAGCTATCGTCATGAGAGCAACGTTGCTGAGCTTTTGGGATACGCCTGAGACTTTAACAATTCAAGAACCAAGTCGGGGAAATTTTTTATCAGATGAAATCCGTTGTTGTATTGCTAATCAAACAAAGAAATACCTTTTCATGTTTTTTTGCCCCCTTTAATACACAATACATTTCAGTTGTGAACTGTTATGTCAGCTGATTTTAAGGAAGCATCAAGTCCTACTGATTCTTCAGAAACCCTTTTGGAACAGATTGTTAAAGGTTCCAGAAAAACCTCAAATTACATAGTTGCTTCAATGTTGGCAGTTGGAGGAATTGGCTTTTCTCTTGCTTCATTATCAAGTTATTTTGGTATTGACCTACTTCCTTTGGGTAACCCATCGACCTTGATATTTGTGCCTCAAGGATTGTTTATGGGTTTTTATGGCATAGCTGCAACCTTTATATCTGTTTATTTGTGGGCTTTGATAAAAGTTGATTATGGTTCAGGCTTAAATCGATTTGATAAGAACAAAGGTGTTTTGTCAGTTTCTAGAAAAGGACTTCTAAAAGAGATTTTAGTTGAAATCCCTATAGATGATATTCAGGCGGTAAAACTTGAAGTTCGTGAAGGTTTTAATCCTAGAAGAAGAATTACTTTGAGGCTTCAAGGGAGAAGGGATTTACCTATTAGTGAAGTTGGTGGACCGCAGCCCCTTTTATCTTTAGAACAAGAAGGTGCTGAAATAGCTCGGTTTCTTAAAGTTAACTTAGAAGGTTTGTCAAATTAGTGATTGCTAATTTCAAAGAAATAAGGTTTTTCTTTCTTAGAAATTCCTTGTCGGCACTGTTTTTATTATGCCTTTTTGGTTGCTATAAGCCAGAAGTTAAAAAAAACCTTGATTTTTGTACTAGATCAGAAGTTAAGTGTATTAGGGAAAATTTTAAAATTAAAATGCTTACTAATAGAGGGATGGTTATTTTAGAGATTTATGGAAAATCGGCACCTTTAACAGCAGGCAACTTTATTACGTTGGCAAGTAAAGGATTTTATAATGGGACATCTGTTAATAGAGTTATCAAAAAGCCTTATCCTTTTATCGTTCAATTAGGACATAAGCCTTACTTTGATGAATTGAATGAAACTAATAAGATAAAAAATGATAGTTATATTAATACTAAGAGTATTAATATAAAATCAATTCCACTTGAGATAAAAGTCAAAGGCGAAGAATTACCAAGGTATAATCAGATTGTAATGAAAAATGATGATTTTAAGCGAATTAAGTTAATTCATCAAAGAGGTTCATTGGCTATGGCAAGAACTCAAGAGTTAGAATCTGCAAAAATTCAATTTTATATAGCATTAAAGAATTTGCCTGAGCTTGATGGAAGATATTCTGTTTTTGGAAAAGTTTTAGAAGGTATGGAAGTGATTGATTCTTTAAAAGAAGGTGATGTTATTTTAAACTTAAACAAGCTTAGTAATTAGTTGATTGATATTTTTATAAAGTTTGCTTTAAAAAAAGATGAGTTTTATAAATTACTACGAAGATTTCAACATCTCTGTATTAACACCTGAGGCCCTTTCAAGTGCAACTTTTCCAGTTCTTGCTATCTCAAGAATGCCATAAGGCTTCAAAAGCTTTTCTAGGGCTACCAGTTTCCCTGGATCTCCTACAACTTCTAATGTAAGAGCATCGTCTGATACATCTACAACTTTTGCTCTAAAAACTTGAACTAAATCAAGAATGCTTGTCCTTTTTTCATTCGTTGCAGATACCTTTAAAAGCATTAATTCTCTCTCTACGGCAGGAAATGTTGTTAGATCAACTACTTTCAATACATTGATTAATTTATCAAGCTGCTTTGTCATCTGTTGGAGTGTTTGATGATCTCCTTCAACCACCATTGTTAAGCGAGAAATGCCTTCAGCCTCAGCAGGCCCAACAGCAAGGCTGTTGATGTTGAATCCTCTGCGAGCAAATAGGCCTGATATTCGACTAAGAGCACCTGATTGATCCTCTACTAGTACTGAAAGAGTGTGCTTCATGTTTGTTGTATATGATCTCCTGAATTATTTCTCAACCAATCTAAAACGTATTGGTTAAAGTCGCTGGGAGATTCGTCATGAGGACAGTGACCAGTGTTCTCAATAATAATTAATTCTAGCCAAGGATATTTATAGACTAATCTTTTTCCAACTAAAAGAGGGATGAACTTGTCTTGTCTCCCCCAAGCCAAGAGAACGGGTGGATAATTGGTATTTGAATTTATGCGGTTTAACAAAAATGGTGCAGTAATAAGTTCTTCCCTTGTTGCCATTCCAATGCACATTGCACGGAGAGCAACTGCTGCAGACTTCCTTTGAGTCGGTTCAATAACAATTCTTTTTAAATCCGAATCTTTCTTTATTGAACGAACATATGCAGCTTGAAGAGCAATATTAATAAGGCGTGTTTTTATTATTAAAGTAATTAATAGTTCTAAAGGAAATAATTTAAAAAAAGCTTGCACCAGAAAGTTTTTGACTTTTAGGACCCATCTTGGATTTAATGACTTGCTCTGCTGATTCATTAAAGCTGGATCTGGCAAAGGCGCTGCTATTACTGCTTCAACAAGCTCTGGATAAAATGCTGCAGTTGTTACTGCTACAAGACCTCCAAGAGAATTCCCTATAAGAATTGCTTTGCCATTATTTTCGGTATTAACTACTTCATGAAGGAATGCTGCCACTTGCCTGGACCAAAATCTATTATCTAATTTCTTTATTTTTTCAGGGCCGGGCTGTTCGGATTTGCCAAATCCAATGAGATCTAAACCATATACTTTAAAACCATTTTGCGCTAAAGGTTGAGCGTTATTTCTCCAATGAGCACTACTGGCGCCAAAGCCATGAAGCAAAATCAGAGGTTTTTTATTTTGCTTGCCTAATACTCTCCAATGGCAAGAAAAATTTTTCCATTTCCAAAGATATTCTTTGCCCCAGTTTGGATTGTTGTTAGAAGATACATTTGGATTCATTTCAGGCTGAATGACATTACAAGCGAAAGGAAATCACTTTTCATTAGAAGTTAGGCTAAGAAAAATTGAAGTTTTTGAGACTATTCCTGAATTTATGCATCAAATTTTTGATTTGAAATAATTTCTACGCTTTATCATTAAAAGCTAAGAGATTTTTAAGTTTTCGTGGAATTTATTGCTATTGGAGCAAATTACTTGGGTATTTATATCATTAGGGGTTTAAATAGTAGATGATTTAAAATGTTTAAATGGCTTCAGAGATTTTTGGCACAGCTGCAATTTTCTGGGTACTTATTCCTGCCGGCCTTTTGGGTGGGGCGCTACTCCTTAAACTTCAAGGGGAGTAAACTATTTTCAGATTAATGACTTCTTACCATCGGTTTTTTGACAGGAAATGACAGCAGGGATGAAGGTTTTAATTGTCGGCGGAACAGGCACACTTGGAAGGCAGATAGCCAAAAAGGCTATAGATGCTGGCTTTCAAGTTAGATGCATGGTCAGAAGACCTCGTAAAGCTTCTTATCTTCAAGAGTGGGGGTGCGAATTAACTCAAGGTGATTTGCTACGCCAAAAAGATCTTGAATATTCTTTAAATGGAGTTGATGCTCTGATAGATGCAGCTACAAGTAGGCCTGATGATCCTAGGAGTGTTTATGAAACAGATTGGGAAGGTAAATTAAACCTCTACAGAGCATGCGAATCTATTGGAGTTAAGAGAGTTGTTTTTCTTTCTTTATTGGCTGCAGAGAAATTTAGGAATGTACCCTTGATGGACATCAAGTTTTGTACTGAGAGATATCTTTTAGATTCTTCTTTGGATTTCACAATATTGCAAGGCGCGGCTTTTATGCAAGGCGTTATCGGTCAATTTGCTATTCCTATTCTTGATAGCCAGCCAGTATGGATAAGTGGTAATTCAAGCAATATTGCTTATATGAATACGGAAGATATGGCGTCTTTCGCTATTGCGGCTTTAAGTAGATCTCAAACAATTAGAGGTGTTTATCTAGTTGTAGGACCCAGATCTTGGAAGAGTGAAGAAGTTATAAAAATATGCGAAGGCTTTAGTGATAAGAAAGCAAAGGTTTTAAGAGTTTCTCCAGCTCTTATAAGAATCGCCAAAACTTTGGTTAGTTTTTTTCAGGCTACGACAAATGTAGCTGAACGACTTGAATTCGCAGATGTTAGTGGAAGCGGTATAGAGTTAAATGCACCAATGGAAAAAACCTATAAAGACTTCGGCTTAGATATTTCTTTGACGACATCTTTGGATTCATACATAAAAGAGTATTACGAGGTCATATTGAAGCGATTACGAGAGATGGAGGCAGATCTTAATAGGGAGCAAAGGAAGAAACTTCCCTTCTGAAGTCCAGGCGCTTGAAAAAAGGTAGTTTGTTTGTACTATTAGTGATATTGCTTTCTTTTTATGTCTGTATCTCAAGTAAAAAATTTAAATAGAAGGTTGGAGAATCTGGCATCTGAAGCAACTAAGGAATTGGACAAAGTATGTGGTAATCAACTTTGGAAAAACTTTGGGTTTGAGGCTTTAGATGGGTTGAAAGATATTGATAGGAGAGCAATAGCAAATTATTATTATGGTCAATTGCAAACTGTTAGAGAGCTACAAGAGGTTTTGAGCTAGTAACGATGAATTCTTAAAGTTAGTTTTATGAATAGAATTAAGGTTATGTTTTTCATAGAAGTACTACACGAATGATCGAAACCTCAGGAGTTATTGAAAAAGAACAAGGTAATGGCTTCTACTTAGTCACGCTTGAACAGCCAGAGGGCCATCAATGCTTGTGCAGAGCAGCAGGAAAACTTACTAAATTTCGTATTAAACTTCTAGCAGGAGACAAGGTCCTCGTTGAGATTAGCCCATATGATCTTACAAGAGGAAGGATAACTTATAGAGAAAGGAATGCAGGAGCAGGAGGCGGGAGATCAGGTAATAGGCCAGGAGGCAATAAGCCTGGGGGACCTCGAAGAAGATAAATTGATTTTTAATTTATTTGCTTAAAACTTTTGTTATAGCTTCTTTGAATTCACTTCTTTGTTTAACTCCTCTCCATTGAGTCTTCAGTTCTTTTTGATGAAATAATTGAACTGTAGGAGTTCCATTTACGCCAGCTTGTTTGGCAATTTCCTGTTCAATATCTATATCTATTTCAATTCCTTGGACAGTTCCTTTTAGTTCTTGAATAACTCTTTTTAGTTGAGGTTTAAGTACGTGGCATGGACCGCAATTTGGTGATGTATAAACTACTAGAATTGGTTTAGAGCTTTCATGATAAAGCTTTCTTAAGGCATAACTTCCCTTCTGCCATGTTTTGGTTGCATCAAAATTTTGTTCTGTAGATATTGCTATCTCAGTCTCTTTGTCTGTTTTTGCAGGTTCTATTGAGTCTCTTTTTATCAACGTTGAAAGATTGTTTCTGCTAAGCCATCTCTCAGCGGCTAATGCTGCCTTGCATCCACTTCCTGCAGCAGTTATGCCTTGTCTCCATTCTGCATCGGCAACATCTCCTGCTGCAAAAACTCCTTCTATAGAAGTTTCTGGCCTGCCTGATTTAGTGCTTATATAGCCATTTTGGTTTATCAAGAGCTGTCCTTCTAATAGATCAGCATTTGGAGTATGACCAATTGCATAGAACAGACCTTTTGCTTTTATTGTTTCTTCTTGCTTTGTTCCTCTACGTTTGACTTTAAGGGTTTCTATCCATTCTTTCCCTTCTACGTCAATTAATTCAGTTTCCCAATGAACTGTTATTTGAGAGTTTGCCATAACTCTATCTGACATGGCTTTGCTCGCTTTAAGTTGATTTGAGCGAATCAGTAGGTGAACGTGACTTCCATACTTCGTTAAATAAACAGCTTCTTCACATGCTGAATCACCTCCGCCTACTACAGCTAATTCTTCATTGCGAAATTGAGGAGTTGCCCCATCACATATTGCACATGCGCTAATACCACGAGTCCAAAATTTATTCTCATTAGGGATACCTAATTTATTTGCTCGTGCTCCTGTTGCAATTATCAATGCTTGTGCAGCAATAGATTGATTAGCTGTTTTAACTCGAAATGGATTTTGTTTTAGATCGATTGCTTCAGCATCTAATTCTAAAAGCTTGGTTCCCCATCTAATTGCTTGTGCTTTCAGTAGATCCATTAAATCTGGACCCATAATTCCATCAGGAAATCCTGGGAAATTCTCTACAAAAGTTGTAGTCATTAATTGACCACCAGGAATTCCTCCTCGTTCAAAACCGGTAATTAATAAAGGTTGAAGATTTGCTCTAGCTGCATAAATTGCTGCCGTGTATCCTGCAGGACCTGATCCAATTATTACAAGGTTTTCTATAGACAAAATATTTTCTATTGAGTTAATGCATGAATATATTAAATGCTTGAGTGTCTTTATCCTATTTATTCAACTTTTTAAGATTTGAATTTAAAAGGCAAAATTGTTTTTTTATAATTCAAGAAGTTCATCTGTTTCACTAGTCTCTTTGTTTAATGAAACTAATGAACTTGGAACTTTTAAGACAGAGGAAAAGAGTTGAGAGGATTTATTTTCTCTGCAAATTATCCATTCACAAAATTCTTGTGTTATTGCATAGCTATCTTCATAACGCTCAATACTATCTAGAAGAGCTACTCTGCTAGACGCCCAGCTTTTGGCAATGCTTATTCGTCTTTCAAGAGATTTGTTCATTTGACCTCTCCAACGCCGCTACCTTTGCATGGCGATCACACATTGAGCTGTGTTATTTGTACAAAAACTTGTTTTCTCTACAAATAGAATTATTGTCTTAATGAATTCTTTATAACTAGAACCTGTTTACTGGGGTTCTAAGAATCTTAAGCAAAAATAATGTTTAGGTTTTCCAACATTATTTTTGCAGTTTGATCATATTTAGATTGACTCTGTGTGATTTAAAAGTAATTTTCTAACCTCAGTTATTCCTTCTTGAGAGGCTTTCCTTGCAACATTAAAGTCTCCAGTTGAACCGTTATTTAAAAGCTTCTCTGCTAATCGATCAAGTAGTTCTTCTTTTCGTTCTTCAAGCATTGCCATGACTTCATCTTCTATTAGGGACCTTACTGCCTTTGACCTTAGGTGATCTTCAGTAGCTTCTTCAAAAGTTCCCTGTACTAATTCTTGAATAAATAAACGATGAACTTCGCTGCTTCTAAGAAAACTCTCAGTGGCATTAATAATCCCTTCTACAAGTGTTTCGTCTGGTTCAGAGTTATTGTCAGCTAGCTTGAATTCCCAATCTAGATGACGTCTTTGCCAGCCTGATCCATGCAAACTAGGCATTACTGTCTGAGAATACGTGTCTACTGACATTTCATAGATTCTTTCCGCAAGACGCTCGCACCATTCTCTACCGTGAGTTTGGAGGTTTTGTTGCATTGCAGTACGAGGCACAGCATGCCCACCGTGATGGCTATGACAAACGCCGTCTGGACATTCGATTGCTTTTAGGCCCATATTCTTTCTGTGAATATTTAGATTCCTTTTTCTTCATAGCCAAAATCCTTCTTAAGGAAAAGCTTTTTTCAACAAAAATGATGGTCTTCGAACCTTTTCAGCTTTAATCTTTAAATGAAGAAGCTATCTTATCTTGCCTAGAATTTTAATCCCAATTGAAGTTGCTTCAGGTGAAACTCGAGTTGCAGCAACACCTGAAACTGTTAAAAAGTTACGATCCATTGGATTTGTAGTATCTATAGAAAAGGGCGCAGGAAGTTCTGCAGGCTTTTTAGATGAAAGTTATTTGAATGTTGGTGCAGGAATCTTTTCTGAAGAAGATGGAGATTCTCTTAAAGAGATTGATGTTGTTCTATGTGTAAATTGTCCTGAGGTTGAATTTCTAAAAAAACTCAAGCCTAGTGCATTGGTCATTGGATTATTGGCACCATATGGAAACAACTCTCTAGCGACTTGTTTGGAATCAGCTGGCCTTTCGGCTTTATCTCTTGAGCTTTTACCAAGAATAAGCAGAGCCCAGTCTGCAGATGTACTCTCTTCTCAAGCTAATATTGCTGGCTACAAATCTGTCCTCTTAGGCGCAAGCGCTTTAGATAGATATTTCCCTATGCTAATGACAGCTGCTGGAACTGTTCAACCAGCGAAAGTGGTTGTATTAGGAGCAGGAGTAGCAGGTTTGCAAGCTATTGCAACGGCCAAAAGATTAGGAGCTGTGGTTTATGTAAGTGATATTCGTCAGGAGGTAAAGGAACAGGTTGAATCTTTGGGGGCAAGATTTATTGAACCACCAGAAATTGCTGAGGAGCGTACAGAGGCGGGTGGATATGCAAGACAGGTTTCAGAAGCTTTCCTCGAAGCTCAGAAGAAGCAACTTTTAGAACAATTGTCTGAGGCAGATGTGGCTATATGTACAGCGCAAGTGCCTGGAAAAAAAGCCCCTCGTTTAATTGACGAAGAGATGCTTGATGGAATGAGACCAGGTTCAGTAGTTGTTGATTTAGCTGTTTCTCAGGGAGGGAATTGTGCTGGAACTAAACCAGGAGAAATAATATTCAGGAATGGAGTCAAGCTTATAGGTGCGTCTGATTTGCCTTGTACAGTGCCTAATCATGCAAGTGCTTTATATGCAAGAAATTTGTTGTCTCTTATTACGCCCTTGATTAAGCAAGGGGAACTTATACTGAATACTGACGACGAATTAATTGATGGATCTTTGATAAGCAAAGATGGTGTTATTCGTCATGCTCAATTAATGAATTTAGGAGGATCTAAGTAATGTCTTTTTTGAGTGAGGCTTTTTGGGTTCTCTTATTAGGAAGTCTCCTTGGTCTCGAGCTGATTGGGAAAGTTCCTCCCACTTTGCATACGCCTTTAATGAGTGGAGCAAATGCAATATCAGGTATCACTATGTTGGCTGCGCTTACTTTGATAATTAAGGCAGGAAGCAATATTCCTCTATTGGTAATGGGCTCTATTTCTCTAGGATTTGCATTGTTCAATGTGGTTGGAGGCTTCCTTGTAACTGACAGGATGCTTGCAATGTTTAGTCGTAAACCCTCACGTAAATAAGGAATTACTTTAATGAATCTCTCAGATGTATTGAAATTTTCTATTGATCTTTTAGCTGTTCTGCTTTTAGCTTTAGGTATTAAAGGGCTCTCTAAAGTTCGTTCCGCACGTGAGGCAAATAGGCTAGCTGCTGTTGCAATGATCCTTGCGACAATTGGAGTCTTGGTTGATTCTTATGGGAATTTAGGAATATCAATAGACGCATGGATTTGGATAATTCTTGGATCAGCAGTAGGTGGTTTATTGGGAATCTTCACAGCTAAAAAAGTTGCTATGACGGCAATGCCCGAAACAGTTGCTTTATTTAATGGATGTGGAGGTATGTCCTCATTACTTGTTGCTTTGGCTGTAGCTCTTTTCCCTTCAACGGAATCTACTGGTGAATTAAGTAATGGGTTTGTGGAGATCATTTCAATAGTTATTTCAGTTTTTGTAGGGTCTATAACTTTTACTGGGTCAATAGTTGCTATGGCCAAGTTGCAAGGTTGGCTTTCTACTCCTGGATGGATGCAAAGTAAGATTCGACATGCTGTCAACATTGGGTTTGCAGTTCTTGCATTGGTATCAATGGTTTCTTTGCTAATGGGAGGGAATAGTGGCCTTTGGTTATTAGTTGTTGGCTCCGGACTTTTAGGGATAGGTGTCACTATGCCTATTGGTGGAGCTGATATGCCTGTAGTCATATCATTATTGAATAGCTACTCAGGTGTAGCAGCTGCAGCTGCTGGATTTGTTGTAGGAAGTCAATTATTAATAGTTGCCGGAGCAATGGTTGGAGCGGCTGGATTAATACTTACTCAAGTCATGTGCAATGGTATGAATAGATCTTTAGTTTCTGTCCTCTTTGGTGGAGCGATTGGAGGGACTCCCTCTTCAGGATCTAGTGGTTCTGGTGAATATGTAAATATCACTAGCTGTAGTGTTGAGGAGTGTGCGTTAACTCTTGAGGCTGCAGAAAAAGTTGTGATTGTTCCTGGCTATGGATTGGCTGTAGCGCAAGCTCAACATACACTTAGAGAAGTTACTAGGGCTCTAGAAGGGAGTGGGATTCAAGTTACTTATGCAATACATCCAGTCGCTGGTCGAATGCCTGGTCATATGAATGTTCTTCTTGCAGAAGCTGATGTTCCTTATGAACAACTCAAAGAAATGGATGTCATCAACCCTGAATTCCCTGCAACGGATGTTGTTTTAGTGCTAGGAGCTAATGATGTTGTAAACCCTCAAGCCAAAAATGATTCAAGCTCTCCTTTATATGGAATGCCAGTTCTTGATGTTCAAGAAGCTCGAACAGTTTTTGTAATTAAAAGAGGTATGAGTGCTGGATATTCAGGAATAAAAAACGATCTGTTTGATTTAGCCAATACTTCAATGGTTTTTGGTGATGCAAAGAAAGTTTTAGGTGATTTGTTATTGGAATTAAAGGAATTAGGTATTAGTGGTAAAGGCTGAATTTCATCAAAAGCTTCTTGATGAACTTGAAATAGAACCGTTTAAGCAGCGTTTCCCTTGGTTTGGTGGAGATCTTCAGACTCTTAGAGATACTTTCATTGATGAAAATTTATATCTTTATGATAATGAGCTTGTGCAAATAGAGATTCCTTCTAAATGGTCTAAAAATCCAAAGAAAGAACATTTAATAGCCTTTCTTAATCTTCCATTGAAAACTTTAAAAGTAAAAGGCTTGATTTTGCTACTTCATGGATTAGGTGGTTCAAGTCGCAGAAGAGGTCTTAGACGTATGACTGCTGCTTTATTGGATTCAGGCTTTGCTGTTTTGAGATTAAACCTTCGAGGTGCCTCCCCTGGTAGACAATTTGCAGCAGGAACATATGCAGCTAATTGTAATAGCGATATATTTCCGGCAATTGAGAAAGCTAGAGAAATTTCTTGCTTACTTGGGAGTAGTGGCAATACAACAAATCAGGCCCTACCAGTCTTTGGAGTAGGTATTTCGCTTGGGGGGACAATCTTATTGAACGCTTGCTTGGACTTTGCATCTCTAACAGGAAGTATGGCTTTAGATGCGTTGGCTTGTATTAGTACTCCATTAGACTTGTCTGAATGCAGTGCATCTATTGAGCGACCTCGTAATAGTCTTTATCAGACGTGGCTTCTTAATAGATTAGTTCAGCAGACTCTTGAAGATCCATTTGGAGTTACTGAAATAGAAAGAGAGTTTTTAGTTCAAAGAAATTTTTGGAATATTCCAGTCGCTTCTTCTATTAAGGCGTTTGATGCAGCTATTACAGCTCCTAGATGGGGCTTTAAAAGTGTTGATGACTATTACAGGACAGCATCACCATTGAATAGATTGCTTTTCAATACCCTTGAAAAGATGCCGAAGACTCTTCTAATTCATTCTCTTGATGATCCTTGGGTCCCTGCTGAATCTGCTAAAAATTTATTTGAAAATATTCAAATTAGAAACTTGTCTTCTAAATTAGAAATTTTATTAACGAAAAAAGGAGGCCACAATGGCTTTCATGGTTTAAATGGTTGCTGGGGCGATGAAGTTGTTAAAAGTTGGTTAATGAAGCTTGTTAGTTGAATTATTTAGAGGAGTCTCTTTGAAGACCCATTCTTTTATTGGGGTTCCTTCTACCACATGGCCTTTGACGATTGGTTCTATGCGATCAGCAGAAACGTTGTGATACCAAATGCCTTCAGGCCAAATCAAAAGTATTGGACCTGCGCTGCAAATCCTCAAACAGTCTACTTTGCTACGCAAAACAATTCCTTCTGGACGGTTAGGGTCTTCAAGATTTAATTCTTGTAAAACAAGTTTAAGTTTTTTCCAGCTTTTGAGACCTTCATCAGCTTCGCAACATAATGACTTCTTAGAAGTTCCACATAGCAATAAATGGTGACTTATTTGAGCACTCATTTTTTGTATGTGGCCATGGTTATTTGATTCGAATCTTTTTGAACTTGAGATCTCACTTCTCTACGAGCCCAATAATCTACTTCGATTACATCTTGAAGTTGAGGGTCAAATTTTAGATCTTTCTTATGGTTTTCACAGGCCGCCTCAATAACCTTTGGAATATTTAGGAAATGAATTTTTTCTTCTAGAAAAAGGGCCACAGCTTCTTCATTTGCAGCATTAAGAACAGCTGGCATAGTGCCTGCTGCTTTCCCTGCCGCATAGGCAAGCTCCATGCATGGATATTTTGATGTATCTGGTTCATGAAAAGTTAATTTACCTATTTCTGAAAGATTAAGTCTTCTCCAAGAAGTGTTAATCCTATTCGGCCAACTCATAGCATATAGAATTGGAAGCTTCATATCAGGCCAACCCATCTGAGCTAAAACGGAAGAATCATTCAATTCAATCATTGAATGAATAATGCTTTGAGGGTGAATAACTATTTCTATATGGTCGTAATCAAGACCAAATAAATAATGGGCTTCTATCACTTCAAGTCCCTTATTCATAAGAGTTGCCGAATCAACCGTTATTTTTTTTCCCATACTCCAATTCGGATGACTAGTTGCATCTTTAATAGAGGCATGTTTCAAGTCTTCTGTGGCCCAGTCACGAAAGGCTCCCCCAGATGCTGTTAGCTGAATGTTCCTTAGTCCTGGAGTTGGGATTCCAGTAGAAAGCCGAGCATTTTCTGGCCAAGGAGTCCCTTGTAAGCATTGAAAAATGGCTGAATGTTCTGAATCTGCAGGTAGCAATCTGCTGCCACTGCGTTTTAATTCTGGAATTACAACCGGGCCAGCTGCAATTAAAGTTTCTTTGTTTGCTAGTGCAATATCTTTACCAGCCTTTATTGCAGCCAGAGTAGGTAGCAGACCTGCACAACCAACAATCCCTGTAACAACAAGATCTGCACTGTGCCATGAAGCTGCAATGTTTAAGCCATCATTTCCAGCAACTAAGTGTGGGAGGGCGTTAGGTCTTTCTTTTCCAGTTAAACTATTTAGACGCTCCTGAAGTTCTGGCAAAATATCTTTCCTAGCCAACGCGACAACCTCTGGTTGATGCTCTTGGATTTGCTTGATAAGCAAATCCAAGTTCCTACCGGCAGTTAAAGCAACTACTTTGAACTGCTCAGGACACTCTTTGGCTATTTCGAGAGTTTGGGTGCCAATCGAACCAGTGGAGCCCAGCACGCTGATGGCTTTCACAATGTTCAAGCAGTTATTACTAGTCTCTCATTTGAAGGCTGCATTAAGTACAAAAAGTTAATGATCTGGGAAGGAATGGAGAAATACTTTAACTTTGAATCCATTCTGTTACTCCATCTTTTTTATCAATCAACTGAACCCCTTTGAGGTTCAGTTCTTCCCGGATTTTATCTGCTTTAGCAAAGTCACCCGATAATTTTGCATCCTTACGTTCTTGGATTGCTTCTCTTATCAGAACTTCATCGAGATTTTGACTTTGTTTAGAAGTTCTTGTTTTTGGTAGCTCGGCTTGTAATCCTAGAACATTTGCTAATTCAGTAAGGAGTAACCATCTGGAGTATGAAGTGTGTTTGTCAGACTCAGAGATTAATTCGGAGCTGCCATTTTCAATTTGATTGCTTAATGACCTTAATGGACGAGCAAGTTCAAATAGAATCGATATAGCTACAGACGTATTTATATCGTTATTTAATGCATCTATAAATTGTTGGCGAGATAGGTTTAACGTCTCATTTAAGGAGTGCTTACTTAGAGAAGTGATCTTTGATTCTTGAATGTTTGGTTTAGGCCAATTAAGAGTTTGATGTTTCATTAGACCTAAACAAAGAATTACATTTAACCTTTTCCATCCTGTTGAAGCAGCATCAAGAGATTCTTTTGTGAAATCAAGTGGTTTTCGATAGTGAGCTTGTAGTATGAAAAGTCTTAGTGTCATTGCAGAAATTCCTTCCTTAAGAAGGGCCCTTATTGTGGTGAAGTTGCCAAGCGATTTGCTCATTTTTTGGCCACCAACATTCACCATTCCATTGTGAAGCCAATATTTTGCAAGTTTTTTGCCATTTGCTACTTCAGATTGAGCAATCTCATTTTCGTGATGTGGAAATATCAAGTCAGCACCACCTAGATGAATATCGATAGTTTCACCTAGTTCCTGAAGAACCATTGCTGAGCATTCAATATGCCAACCAGGTCTGCCTGCTCCCCATGGGGAAGGAAAACTTTGTTCTCCTTCCTTGGCTGCTTTCCAAAGTGCAAAGTCAAATGGGTTTTGTTTACGGGCTTCTTCCTTATCTGTAACTCTCCCATCAGCATTAAGTTGTTGTTCAGATAAATCACGCTTACTTAATTTCCCATAATTGGCATGCTTCATTACAGCAAAATAGACATCTCCTTCTGCTGAATAAGCAGCTCCTTTCTTTTCTAATTCTTCAATCATTGATTTAATCTCTTCGAGGCACCTTGTTGCTCGAGGCATTCGATCTGGTCGTAAGATGCCTAAAGCGTCCATATCTCGATGAAATTCTTCAATATTTCTTTCGCTAACTTCATTCATCGTGCAGTTTTCTTTAGAAGCTCTTGCTAAAATTTTGTCGTCAATATCAGTAAAGTTCTGAACAAATTTAACCTTATATCCTTGCGCAATGAAGTATCTCCTTAAAACATCCCAAACTATGTAACTACGTGCATGGCCTAAGTGGCAAAGATCATAAACAGTGACACCACAACAATAAATGCTTACTTCTCCTGGCTTTAGCGAACTAAAAGTTTCTGTTCTCCTGGTTAGTGTGTTTGTTAGCTTTAAAGGCACTTTTTTATTTAGAGAGTTTAATAAGAAGCATTGAATTAGCTGTTTACTTGGCATCCATCCAATTGTCTCCAATAGATGCGTGTACAACTAAAGGAACAGCAAGGTGTACAGCATTTTCCATTGTACTAACAACTATGTTTTTAACTTCTTCTATTACTGATGGCTCTACTTCTAAAACCAATTCATCATGAACTTGTAATAAAAGATTTGCTGCTACACCACTTACTTTAAGTTTCGTAGCTAGTTGTACCATGGCAATTTTAATAATATCTGCGCTAGAACCTTGTATGGGTGCATTTGCAGCAGCTCTTAATTGTTGGGCTTCCATACCAGCTCTTCGAGCACGCTTTAGGTCTATATTCATAGGATCACTACCTAAAAGTCGACCTAATCCATTCTTGTCAAAATTAAAGTAGCGACGTCTCCCTAATAATGTTTGAACGTAGCCTTTACTTAAGGCAAGTCTTTCTTGTAGTTCTAAGAATGAAAAAACTTTAGGATATCTTTCTTTAAAACGATTCAAGAAGTCTTTTGCTTCTGATTGATTTAGGCCTGTAGATCTTGCAAAACGTTGGGCTCCCATACCATAAATGACTCCGAAATTTATTGTTTTGCCTAGTCGCCTTTCATTAGAATTAATTGACTCTTTTTCTAATAGAATTTTTGCAGTTAGAGTGTGAACATCATCACCATTCTTATAGGCTTCTTGTAGAATTTCTTCACCTGAAAGGTGAGCTAGAATACGCAGCTCTATTTGAGAGTAGTCTGCGCTTATTAGCTTCCAGTTTTCCTGGGGAAGGAAAGCCTTCCTTATACGTCGGCTAAATTCAGTACGAATAGGGATGTTTTGTAGGTTTGGATTGCTACTACTTAAACGGCCTGTTGCTGTTACAGCTTGGTTGAAGTCGGTATGGACTCTGCCTGTTTCTGCTTCAACTAGTTGAGGGAGTGCATCCACATAAGTACTTACAAGTTTGCTAAGTGTTCTGTGCTCTACTAATAAAGGAACTAATGGGTGGTCTGCTTCAAGTCTTTCAAGAACATTAGCATCAGTGCTCCAACCAGTTTTTGTTTTGCGAGATTTCTTCTTATCAAGAGCTAATTTATCAAAAAGTATTTCGCCAAGTTGTTTTGGAGAATTGAGATTAAATTCAAACCCAGCACTTTTATAGGCTTGTTCTTCAAGTCCTTTTAGCGTTTGGTTTAATTCTTTTGACAATTCTTTTAAGTAAGGAATGTCTATGCATATACCTCTTGCTTCCATTTCCGCTAGAATTGGTTCAAGTGGTTGCTCTACTTTCTCTAAAAGTTGAATTAGTTCTGATCCCTTAGTTTGAAGTTGAGATCTAATTCGAAAAGAAAGTTTTCTGGTGAGATATACGTCCATTCCACAATAAATACTTGCTGTATCAATATCAACATCTTTAAAAGTTTCTCCTTTTCCTACAAGTTCCTTGAAGTTAATTGGTGTAAACCCATACTCTCTTTTAGCTATTTCATCTAGGCTATGTTTGTTTGTCGAATTAGAAAGATAGTCGGCAAGGAGTGTGTCCATTACTACACCCTCCAATGGAATCCCATTGTGTAAAAAAATCAGACGATCATACTTAGCATTTTGGAGTACTTTAGGATGGTATGAACTGCTTAGCCAAGGAGTAAGTGATTGAATAACATTCTGTATAGGGAGCTGTTGTCTTATTGATTGATCCTTTAACTCTCCTTGAGAATTATGGCCTAAAGGGATGTAGGCTATATCATCAAGATTTTCACCCCAGCAAAAGCCAAGCCCAACTAGTTCGGCTTTAAATGGATTTAAACTAGTTGTTTCGGTATCAATAGCAACTGGCTGTAGTGGTTCATTACATCTGCTTAGTTTATTTACAAGAGATTTAAGTTGAGATTCGGTTTCAATGATTTGTGGCTTAATAGCAGGAGGCTGAGTACCTGAGTCCTCGATCTTTTCGTCAGGTGTATTTTTTTTATTGTTTGATTTTTTATCAGTAGAAGAAATGCTTCTCTGATTTGTATTGAATCCTCCTTTAGAGAAACTAGCTGTAAAATTTGGCAACTGATTAATGAGGCTAAAAAGTTCTAGCCCCTCAAGAGAATTTTTTAAAGATTCTTGATTTATTTTAGTTAGTTCTAAATTACTGAGTTCTTTAATTGGGACGTTAATCATAATTTCGGCTAATTGGCGTGAAAGATAAGCATTCTCTTTCCCGGTTTTTAATTTTTCTTTTAACGCACCTTTGATTACTCCTTGAGTTGCTTTTTCTCCTTTTGTTTCCAGGTAATCTAATATTTTAAATATGCCATCTAAATCACCATTCTCTTTAAGTAAGTTAATAGCCGTTTTAGGACCGACCCCTCTGATGCCAGGTATATTGTCAGAGCTGTCCCCTGTTAATGCTTTTAAATCAATGACTTTTGTGGGGATAACACCAAGCTTAGTTTTTACGCCAGCCTCATTAATAAATGCTGGACTACCGCTTTTTGCATAGGGTCCCCCCCCCATATATAAAACGGCTATATTCCTATCGTCGTCAACAAGTTGAAACAGGTCTCTATCACCAGTAAGTATGCGCACTTGCCAACCATTGTCGGAAGCTTTGTTCGCTAATGTTCCTAAGACGTCATCTGCTTCATAGCCCGGTGCTGTAAAGATAGGAAGATTGAGACTTTCTTCAAGAATCTTTTGAAGCTGTGCTAGATCTTGAAAGAAAATATCTGGGGCGACATCTCTATTGGCTTTGTAATTTGGGTCTGCTTTATGCCTAAATGTCGGCTCAGCAGTATCAAAAGCAATTGTTACCCCTTCAGGGCTAAGTAGCTTGCAGTTATCAAGAAGACTTTTTAGAAAGCCATATGTCACGCTGGTAGGTGTACCTTCTTTTGTTTGTAGACCTCCTTCTCCTCCTTTGCTAAAAGCATAGAAGCTTCGGAAAGCAAGGGAATGTCCATCAACAAGTAGTAAAATAGGTTTTCCTTTGTCTTCAGGCATAAGTTCATTGATGTGATGTTTGGTGACTTAATTTAATTGCGTTTTCTTTTTGACCATGGAGGAATGTCAATAAAAACTCTCTCTCCAGGATTTATTCCTTTAATGATTGCAGTTTTGTTACCACTACTTGAACCAAGTTCCACTTTTTGGAATAAGGGCTCTTCCTTTTTTCCAACAATTAACAATCCAGGATTTCCATCTTCAGTCACTATTGCAACAGTAGGAACAATTGTTCTAGTTCCAGACTCACCAGTCTGGAACTCTATATCAGCTGTCATCCCAATTCTCAATTTCTTAGGAGGTTTGACTAGGGATAGTTTCACCTCGAATGAAGTGACGTTGTTGTTTCTAGTTGCTCTAGGAGCTATTTCACTGACAAACGAATTGAAACGTTCATCTGGGAAAGCTTCAACACGGACGCTTCCCATTTGACCCGTTTGGATACGACCAATGTCACTTTCAGGTACTTTTGATATTACTTCTATTCCTTGAGATATTTCGACAACAGAACTTTTTATAGAGGTTTCATTATTTGATTTAGGTGAATTTGGAGAAACAAACATACCAGGTTCTGCATATCTTGCTGTAATAACTCCTTCTAAAGGAGATTTTATAAATAGCTCTTCTCCTTCAACTTGAATTTGCTCAAGATTGGCTTTTTTTATTAAAAAGCTTTTTTGAAATTCTTCATACTTTTCTTTGCTTATACCCCCTTCTAAAAACAATTGCTCACGTCGTTCAAAAGCAGCTTTCGCGTTTTCAAATTCGGCGCTCAGTGCATTGAAACGATATTTGAAATCACGGCCTTCTATCTTTGCAAGTAATTGATTCTTAACCACTTCATCTCCTTCTTTAACATAAACCTCTTCGATTATCCCTTGACGATGAGGATTAACATCTAGGCTCCTTTGGGCCTGTAATTTTCCACTCGCATTAATTAGAGATGGTAATTTCCCTTCTTCAGCTTTGATCGTATAGCTCATTATATCTCTTTTTTTATCAGCAGAGCTTGTTTTCCAAAGAACATTGCCACCAATTATGATTAATAGAAAAGCAGCGAGGCTAACAAGTTTTTTTTGATTTAGGCCTATCATTGGTTTTAATGGAACTTTTTGTTGAGCCGGTTTAGTTTTTTTTCTTTTAGTTGGTTTAAAAGCTCTAGAGCGATTAGTTTGGTCAGAATAACCCCTCGAATGTTGCTTTTAGAATTTTTCTGATGCTCAAAGTTGGAATAGTTGGTCTCCCAAACGTTGGGAAATCCACTTTGTTTAATGCTCTGGTTGCAAATGCACAAGCTCAGGCAGCTAATTTCCCATTCTGTACGATTGAGCCAAATGTGGGAACAGTTTCAGTTCCTGATGATCGACTTAAGTTGCTTGGAGCCTTAAGTGATAGCAAAGAATTGGTCCCTACTCGAATTGAATTTGTTGATATTGCGGGCCTAGTTAAAGGAGCTAGCCAAGGAGAAGGTCTAGGGAACAAGTTTTTATCGAATATTCGTGAAGTTGATGCGATAGTTCATGTTGTGCGTTGTTTTGAAGATGAAAATGTAATTCATGTGTCTGGTTCAGTAGATCCAGTAAGAGATATAGAAATTATAAATTTGGAACTTGGGCTTTCTGACCTCAGTCAAATAGAAAAACGAAGAGAACGTTTGAAAAAGCAAATTCGCAATAATAAGGAAAGCCAAGTTGAAGATCAAATTTTAGAAAAGATACATTTAGAAATTGAACAAGGAGGAGTTGCAAGAAGCGTGACCTTGCTTGATGAAGAAAGACAATTGATAAAGCCATTGGGATTGCTAACAGCTAAACCCATAATTTATGCATCGAATTTAACCGAAGATGAACTTTCTTTAGGGAATGTATTCTCAAAAAATGTTAAAGAGCTTGCTGAGAATGAAAGTAGTGAGAACGTAAGAATCTCTGCTCAGGTAGAGGCTGAATTAATTGAATTAGGAGAATTTGAAAGGCAGGATTATCTGGCTGGATTAGGCGTTCAAGAAGGCGGCCTTCAGAGTTTGATTAAGGCTTCATATAATTTACTTGGCCTTAGAACTTATTTCACTACCGGAGAAAAGGAAACCAAAGCTTGGACAATTAATTCAGGAATGACTGCTCCACAAGCAGCTGGAGTAATACATACAGATTTTGAAAGAGGCTTTATTCGTGCCCAAACCATTAATTATGAAAAATTACTTACAGCTGGGTCATTGCTTGAGGCTAAAAATAAAGGTTGGATTCGTAGCGAAGGCAAAGAATATATTGTTCAGGAGGGAGATGTTATGGAGTTCTTATTTAATGTTTAGTTAAATATTTGGAAATGAATTTGCTTAGACCATATTGAAATAAAACTAGATTAATGTGATTGACTCTCACCTTTAGAATCGATTGCTTTAAGGAAATAAAGATTAAGAAGAGGAAGCTTTCTTCCAGCAAATAATTCTAAGGATTTCAACGCTGGACAAGTACCAGTTTGTGCTACAGCTTGATTCAAGTGATCGGCTGATGCAACTGAACTACCAATGAGAATTTCCTTTACAAGAAGTATTTGTTGCTCTGCAGTGGCAAGGTTCCTTCGTCCTTCGTTATCAATTAATAATGAGGGAACAAGGAACGGATCTATCACTTTTTCAATTTCTTCTAATGCTTTTGGAAGAGTAGTATCCTTTTCAATAACCAACTGTTGAAAAGTGTTAGATAAAACTTTTGAGTACTCAATGCTACCGAGATCTGAAAACTTTTTGCCCTTAACTAATTCTTCCAGCATTTGATGAACTATATATTCCATTTCTATTTCATTAGACTGCTCAAGGTTGTTAGTTAGTTCGCAGATCTTTGATGTTAAAGCGTCAACAACAAATTCTGTAAGGGTTTTGCCATTTTTAATTGCACAAGACTTTGCCTGTAAAAGTAAACTCGGATCTATGTTTATATTCAACTGCTGTCGTCTAGAATTACTAGAATTAATAGGCATGTTGGATTTCGTGAATGAGCTTAGATGCTCTTATTTGCTATTAATTGATAATATATAAACTTAAAAAATTGTGCAATCAATATAGATATTCTAGAAAATCTAGCGAATTGTTATGACGATATCGCAATGGACAAATATACCGTGCAATTGATCTATTGCTTTGATGCATTTATTGAAGTATACCGTCGCAATTGATCTATTGAGTTGATGTATTAGTTACATGGAAAAATCCCATGGCTACTTTTCGTCTACATAAGAATAAACATATTTCATTTACAGGGAATACTTGAAGGCAAAAGGCTACAAATGCTTGATAAATCATGTCAAGTTGACTTATGCAAGAATCCTAATGAGCCATTATTTAATGGTCGTATAACAAGGCTAGAGGCTTCTCTGCCCTATTCTTTGCAAACGATACTCAACGTAATAGGGAGATTCAATAAGTAAATAGCGAACAGTTTCTAGACAATAACGTTCCTAAGACTTAGGATTATAGCTGTTAATGTAATAATATAAAAGAATAAGTTCAATCTTGTATAAATAGTTTAACACCCTAGATTAAATTTATAAAATTAAAAATCAATTGCTTTTAATTTAAATAGATCAAACATTGAACAAATTAATTAGAGCTTAAACAATCTTATACATCTTTATTATTAATATCAATTACGCTATTAGCAACGTTCTCTGAAGTATTTGTGTTTTTTTTATTGTTAGGTTCTTCATCATTGATGGCGCGATTAACTTCATCTTCAAATTCCAAAGATGCCTTTTGTAATGATTTGACTGTCTTGCCAATCATTCTTCCAAACTCAGGCAATCTTTTTGGTCCAAAAATGATTAACCCTAATACTGCTATAACAGCTATCTCAGGTAATCCAACCCCAAAAATGTTCATATAAAAAAGACTCCTTTTTCTTTTTGATTTGTTTTCCTGATAATACAAGAAACTCTTAACTATTATCTAAAACTTCTACACTCTACATAATTAAAAAGTGCTTCTTAGAACCATTATTATTTACAGCTTGAGAGCAAATTCGAAGATTATAGCTCGCTTGATTAAGATCTTCAAAAGCTTGGAAGTTGTTAATTAATTTTTTTTAGGAAAGATCACAGAACTTTTCCTTATAGATCTTTTAAGAACAGAGACATCTTCATTTTCAAACCCTTCACTTATGAGTTCCTTCTCTATTTCTCTAACTTTTTTAGTTATTGGAAGCTCTAAGCCTATGCTTTCTGCTGTATTAAGAGCAATAGATAAATCTTTATAGTGTAAGCCTAATTTGAAACCTAAAGGATATTCATCTTTAAGCATTGCATTTGAGCGGTTAGAAAGAGCCCATGAGCTCGCAGCACCCGTTTGCAGTGCTTTTATAACAGCATCCATAGGCAAATCTAATTGTTCTCCCAAAGCAATTGCTTCAGCCACAGCGGCATAGCTACCAGCCACAAGGATTTGATTGATTGCTTTTACTTCTTGACCTTTTCCAACCTCGCCAAAGCAATAAATATTTGTAGCTATTGGCTTCAGGAAAGGAATTATTTCTTTAAGAAAGATATCCTTACAACCTAGAAATATTGTTAAACTACCTTTGTTTGCACCTTCAGTCCCACCTGTTACCGGGGCATCAATATAATCTACATTTTGTTTAGCTAACCTTTTTGCAATAGACCTAGATTTGGCAGGGCTAATAGTGGAGAAATCTATAACAAGGGACTTTTTCTTTAAATTCTTATATGCGCCTTGAGAAGAGAACAAAACCTCTTCTATTGCTTCATCATCGCTAACGCAAATAAGTAAGACTTCACATCCTTTTACAACCTCTTTAGGACTTGAACATGAAATTGCACCTTTTAACCTTTTGTCCTTTTCTGCTTTACGACTACGAGTATGCACTTTCATTTTAAATCCAGCGGATATTAAATTCGCTGCAATAGGAAGCCCAATTGTGCCTAACCCAACAAATGCCAAACGAGGATGAAACATCTAAAACGTTTACTTCCAGAAGCTCCTCATACTATAAGTTAAATAAGAACTTAATAAAGACTAGTAATGGCAATCGATCCGTGATGTGTATAAGCTTTACTGCTTAGGCTTTACTGCTTAGGCTTTACTGCTTAGGCTTTAACGCTTGAGTGCAATGACTCCAGCGTTAACACGGATTTACTGAGAAAATTATATTTGATATATCTTGTTTAGGGTCATGGGTTGATTTTTCCTAGACATTAGCTCAAGACATTAGGAAGACTTCTTGGAATGGGGGTCTTCCGCAAAATAATCAGAGAAGTGCTATGACCAACCAATTCAGTGATCCAGAGAGAACAAAAGCTTATCAAAATGAGCCATCCAAGTATTTATTGAATCATGAAAATCGTGTTAGACGCCTACTTGAAATGCAAAGAAGAGTTAGAGGATTACAAGTCAAGAGAAATCATTTGAGGCATGAGCTTCAAGCAGTTGAAAAATGCTTAGAATCTTTGGATAGTCAAATACAAAGTCATGAAACTTATGAACAACTTACTTTTAGAAACAAAGTTTATTGACTCTAAATAATTAGATTGGGTAAGAACTCTCAAAAACAAGTGTCTAAATTAAAATGATTAGGGAGCTTGTTAAGTATTGGGTTGGCCCTTTTCTTGCTTTGGGGGCACTATTCTTTTTTGGAGCCCTTGGCTACTTCTTGACTGAAGGCTGGGATTGGGGCGATTGTCTTTGGATGGTTCTCATAACCATTACAACAATAGGTTTTGGTGAGATTGAACCTCTCAGTGCGGCAGGAAGAGCAGTAACTGTGTTCATTATCGGAGGAGGTCTTGTTGTAGTTCAATTAACCCTTCAACGCTTTCTTACTCTTTCTGAATTAGGATATTTTCACAGAATGAGAGAACTAAGGTTTCGCCGATCAATTAGAAACATGAAAAACCACATAATTGTTTGCGGTCATGGCCGAATTGGTGAAGAGATCGCAGAACAACTTGTCTTAAATGATATTGAAGTTCTTATTATTGAAAAGGATCCATTAATCAAAAGCAAAGCTGATCAGAAGGGTTTAAAAGTTTTGTTGGGAGATGCAACATTTGACGCAACTTTGCTATTGGCTGGAATAAAAACATGTCGAAGCCTCATCGTAACTTTGCCAAACGATGCATCTAATTTGTATGTTGTTCTTAGTGCAAATAGCCTTAATTCAAAATGTCGAATTGTAGCAAGAGCTGAAACTGATGAGGCATCAGTTAAATTGAAATTAGCAGGAGCCAACATTGTTGTCAGTCCTTATATTGCAGCAGGAAAAACAATGGCTGAAGCTTCTCTCTAATATTGATAGGCTTTTGGTTAGGATTTTATTTGCAAATGATGTCTTGATTGAATCTTTCCTCTACATCGGTTCTCTCTAGATATCGTTCAGAAGAGGTAATAGAGTTGCTACACCTAGAGGTATTTTCAAGAGCAATTCATGCCTAATTGAACTTTTGATGTTGGGGATAGTTATAGTTTTCATTTGTATGGCTTTTAAAGCCTATTGATGCAAACAATAAATAAAAATTTTATTATTGCACTTGGTTAAATTCCCATACAAAAAAAATGAGCCCAACCTTCTTAAATGTTGTTCGATTTAAGTTATTCCCTGGAATGGAAGACAAGTATTTTAATGTCGTGAACAAATTTGATGTTGAAGGCCTATTGAGTAGATATATTGCGAAAACTGGCGATCATGATTACTGCTTTGTTGGCCTTTGGAAGAATGAAGAATCAATAGCAGCAGCCAGACCTAAAATGATAGAGCACCTTGATGAAGTAAGAGGCTTTATGCAGGAGCTCTCGCCTGAGTTGGGCGTTACTGATCCTGTCTCCGGATCTATAGTTGCTTAATCTTTGTGAGGCTATTGACTAAATAAAATAGTAAGTATTTAATGGGAATAAAATTCAATGGTGGGATACATTCAGAATTCCTTTAAAGAAAAGTTAACCATCTGCAATTCTATTTGTGCTAAAAAATTTTACTCCTATGGATATCAAATTGTAATCAGCTGATTGCAAGAGCAAAATTATTTCGCATATGGTAGTTTTGCTAAAATAATAATTTGAGCAAACAAATCTATTGACATATAATCTAAACCATTTAGAAAGAAATTAACATAGATGGGTGGTTTGGTTTGCCGACTCACGAAGAAATAAAAGCCGCCAAGGCACATCTTAAAGCAGTAGATAATGCTCAGGAGCTCATTTTACAAGATATGTTTGATGATCTTAGAAGCAATTATGAAAATAATTTGCCTGACTTGAAGGATATGGAAAGTGATTAAGTTTGTCAAAGAAAGACATTTAAGATATTTGATTTTTTAATCGTTTCCATGTAAAAGTAAATAAAAAGCTCATAATCATTAGTGCTTATAGATTTTGAGTGTCTCTGTAAAGAAAATAATTGCGATAGTTCAACTACAATAAACCTTTAATCTTGCAGGAATAGAAGAGACTATGATAAAGAGACTTTGTTAAGGCAAAATCATCTTCAGAGTAGTAGCTATTTAGATTTGGCTGATAGTTATCCTCAAAATTATTCGTCATATGATGCAGACCCCTTTTGGCGATTTTTCTTAATTTTTCCACGTTGTTTTTTTAAGGCAACTCTTTTTTTCTGAGATGACTTAGTTGGCTTCGTTGCTCTTCTGATTTTGGCAAATGGCTTCAGACCATATTTTATAAGAGTAGCTAGTCGAGTTAAAGCCAATTGTCTGTTTTGATATTGCGTGCGCCTTTCCTGAACAGCTATATGAATTGAGCCATTAATTAGTTTTGTTTTTAAATGTTCAGATATTCTATCCTTTTGGAATGTACTTAAAACTTTAGAGGCCTGGATATTAAAAATGACTTCAACTCTACTCTCAGTTTTATTTATATTTTGCCCACCAGCTCCTGAGGACCGTGAAAAACGCCAACAAAGTTCATTCCCTGGGATGGTTAAATTGGATTTTATATATAAGTCCATATCGTCTAGCTTTCTATCCTTTCAATAGTTTAGTGTTTTCTTAGTAACGAATATTTCTCCCTTAACCTTGGGAAGAAAGATGTCCTCATGAGAATTTCATTGAATTTGTCTGATTATGAGCCTGTTAATTATTTGTGGGCAGACCTTTTAGAGTCATTAGGGATTGACAAGTCTAATAAGGCAGTAAGACAAGCTCTTGACTTACAGTACATGACAGGTACTAAGGAAACTTTACCTGTCCTTTTTATTGAAACTTGTGGCGTTGCTCTTATAACATTTAGTTTATTAAAGAATCAAACAGGGCTGTCTTTTTGTGGTGAAAACCACGTTCTTATATTTAGTCATAGAAAAAAATCATTTCAAGTTCTTCAAGAGCTTAAATAGATTGTTTAATATCTTTAATTAATCTATAAGAATAAATAATAGATTTGTTTTAATATTTAAATTATTCGTTGGTTTGTTCAACACTATTCAATAGAAGAAATAAATAATCGATAAATATATATCCAGATGAAAATTGATAATTAGTCAACCAAGACCTGTAAAAAGTTCTTTATGTACCACTAGTATTTCATAAGGAACAGTTCTTGCTTCTGGAGTTAAGGGTTCACCCTCTATATTTCGTGCTGTACTGCAAATGAGATCGCCATCCCAACGAACACCATGCTCACTTATTGCTTCTGACCATGCCCTAATTGCAATGAAATGATCTGGTATATGATGCCCAATCTTTCTACATGTCTCACAAAGAATTGATAAAACAGGTGGTTTTGGATTTAATCTGAGTTCTTTAACAATACTAGGTTGTGAGAACACTCCTTTGTAGCGTATATAGTCAATTAATTCGTGCTCGCTTTGTGATAATGCAGCACTTTCTATAGCTTCTTCAAATATTTTTGCTGAAATTATGGGTCTAATAGCAATTGCCATAACTTTAATGATAATTCAAATTAATCTTATAGCCTTTAAGCCCCAAATTGTCTTTATAGGATATTGACCTTAGTACAATTATTGCTTATTAGTAGATACTTTGAATATATCAAGTGCGATTTTTGTTAGGTGATATTCTAAATCTAAGTTAGCATGCATTTTTATAACCTCTTTGAATCTTGATGGAAATAACATCAGAACTTGTTGGTAATCCAATAACTCTACTGCTAGAGCGAGTTGCTTATTTTCTTATTGGCTGTTTTTTTGTAGTTGCTCTTTATAGAGGGGTGAAAAGAGGTAATCAAGATCGAAAGTGATTTCAAGTTGTTCTACACTTGCTTGAGGGTTTATAGTTTATTAACTAGTCATTAATTACTTAATCACAATTTATTGATAAATTATAGTTCGTTAGAACTAACTTTTCTTAACTAAAAATTTAATTAGATCAGCACAAATCTTCATTTTAAAATTCCATGGAAATTCTTTTGAGTGTAAAAATTTTCATATTATTAGCAAATTATTTTTGACGACGCAAACTTAGCTTTGGCTATTAGGTCTTTTAGAAGGTAAATGGAATAAGTAGGAAATTAATTTTCATGAGAGCTAGCGCTGTTTATTTCTATTGCCATACCGCCTTTAACTAGTAGATTCTTAACAAAATAGTCCTTATTGAATTTGTTTATGCTGAGAATTGCTTTGTCTCCTGGCTCTAAGATTTTCTGGACAAGCAAGCTTTGTTCAATAATCAATTGACATCTGGATTGATTTGTATAAAAATTACTTCTCTCGGGATGAGATTATTTCTATCTCCTCACTACATAACAATTAAATCATGTTGATCAACGTAAAAGAAACAGTAGTAGAAACTGCAGATGGAGAAAAGAAAAATCTTGGTGATTATTTAGGCAACGTCTTATTAATAGTAAATGTAGCAAGCCTTTGTGGAAATACTCCTCAGTACAAAGGTTTGGAGAAACTTTTTGAAAAGTATAAGAAAAACGGTTTTTGTGTTCTTGCCTTCCCTTGTAATGATTTTGCTGGTCAGGAGCCCGGGACTATCGAGGAGATCAAGGAGTTTTGCTCGGTAAAATACGGAACCACATTTGAAATTTTTAACAAGGTTCATGCAAAAGGTCTAACAACTGAGCCTTATACAACACTCAATAAAGTTGAACCTAAAGGAGATGTTTCTTGGAACTTTGAAAAATTCTTAGTCGGCAAGGATGGTAATGTTATTGCAAGATTCGAACCTAGCGTTGAACCATCAAGTGAGGAATTGATAACAGCAATTGAAGTTGCGTTGTCTTCATAGTTTTCAAAGGTGATAAAAAGGACTTCAAAAGATGATTGGCAATATCTGATTACTTTTTCTTTGCTAGCCATAGTTTTTATAGCAACTGATGTACTGAGAATCATAAATAAATTTGATTTTGCGTATATCTCCGGAAGACTTCTACTAGAACCATATCGAATTATCTCCACGCATTTTATTCATGCTGATTTACGCCATCTACTAGCTAACGCTTTTGGAATAGTCGTGGTTAGATATTTCTTTATGCAATTACGGCTCAAAAGCTCAAGTCTTTTTATAGTCCTCTTGCTTTTGTTAATACCAATTCAGTCTTTTCTTCAGTGGGTTCTAGATATATATCTCATCAATAACCCTCTATCTATGCTAATAGGATTTAGCGGATTACTCTATGGAGTAGATGCTTTTATTTTGTTGAGTTCAATTTATGGAAAAAATAATTTCCTTCATTTTGATATAGGACTATCTAGAAATCTTCAAGTAAGGAATGCCATGTCTGTGTTAACAGGCCTAGGATTCATTTTCTCCTTGTTCCCAAGAGTAAGTTTAAGCGGCCATTTTACTGGATTTCTAGCAGGTTTAATTCTTTTTCTTTTTTAAAAATAAGGTCAGCAAGAGGGATTGCACCTCTTAACCCGCTTTTACGGATCTGACGACGTTTTTTAAGCTAAAACAGTTTGTGGAGTTGCTTTAGTTGCTTTAGTTGCTTTTCTTGCACGTCTGGCTGGTCTAGAAGTTGAGGTTGTTTTTGCTGCAGGAGCTTTTTTGACTGCAGGAGCTTTTTTAGTTACAGCTTTTTTTGCTACTGCACTTGTAACAGTAGAAGCTTTAGATTTACTTGCTTTAGATTTACTTGCTTTAGATTTACTTGCTTTAGATCTTGTTTTAGATGTTTTGTTTACAGGTGACTCCTTTGTGGTTTTAGTGCCTTTTCGAGTGCGATGGCTCAAGATCATGGCCCACTCATCAGCGCTAACATTAGCTGGCTTGTTACCATGTACTTCAGATACTTTTGCAGCTTTCTCAATATCTTTGATTAGATTCTTCCAAGAAGACGAGTAGCGCTTGTCTGATTGGGATTTTGCACCACTTTCGACTAATGATTCAACCACTCCTGCAGCTGTTATCTTTTTACGACGCCGATTAAAAATTTCTTTTTGAAGTTGGGCTATTAAGGCATCTGCCTTAGCACTTAATTTGATAGTTAGTTGAGACATTGAATACGAGTTGCCTATTATTATATCTACCATAAAGAGGGGGGCATCTCAAATTATGTCTTACAAATTGGAGACATATTGTGACGAATGTGTGCCTTACGCTACTTCTCCAAATTGGTGCTCAATTTTCTTCCAACCATTACCTAGTAATTCTGTCCATGTCTCTATAGCAGGTTCAAGTCCAACTTTTCTACGATTGATAAATGTCAAGGGAGTATAAATCGGTGATACATCCCATTTGTCAATGTAATATTGAGGTAGTTTTTGTAAGGACACTGGATCTTTATGGAAGAGAAGCAACCACTTCCCCTTTGGCTCAATTAGCCAACCTTCAGGATTCATTGATAATAATCTCATGATGAGAGAAATAATGTTTTTGGTAGTAGTTAATAGGCCTAAGGCCTCTATGAGTGAGATTCACTTTTAGTAGAATCATTTGAAAAGTGTTAAATGTGCTTGGTGCTCATGAATTGTTAGAGAAACTAGGAATTACACAAAGCAAGTTGAATATTTCTTTGTAAGGTTATTTTCTGGGTCTCCGCCTTTTTGGCTCTGAATAGCTGCATTGATGCAACGTTGTTCCCAAGACTTAGGCTGTACCAATAAAAAGCAGATGCTGAAACTAATCTTAAGCTCTCTACTGTAAAGACAGCATACAGAGGAGATGGCGAATCCATGACCATGATCATATATAGTACAAATATACTATATATGATCATGGTCATGGTCGTGGGAAAGCGATGAGAGAGTGGGACTTTTGAGGCATGATACTCTTTTGATATATTCTCAGAATTAACAGCAATGCAAAAATGTCTTTATGACATTCCTTTGCTTAAAACTTAGATATTGAAAGTGAATTAACAGCTAGTTCTACTGTTTGTCCGTTACAGCTAAGCAACCTTTCTTTGTGACTGTTCTATTAGCTTTTTAATCCCTTTGCGCTTAACTTTCTTATTCATTTGCGCCGTAAGTCTTATATATCTATGCATAGCATCTCTGTTCGCGAACCCCCTTTCCACCTTCCTTTTTTCTTCCTGCTTTACAGCTAGAAGTAATTCTGTCATCGATCTGAGTACAGGGAAAACCATTATGCTATTTGATGGATTTGTTGCTTGTGAGGTGTAGACTGGTTGTTTGAGTATTTAACTTGTCGTGGCCTGATGTTAGCTATGTCTGCTCGTAAGTAGTGATTCCTCGGTTGCTAGATCTTAGAATGTTGCTGCTTAGTACAGAATGCCTAGGGTTTTGTTCCATTCTCTTTAAAGTATTTTTATTATTCTAGTCTCTAATTTTTATACATCAAGTAGGTATACACTAGATTACTTGTTTGTAAAATTATTTGCACGTGACACTGCCTCCATGGAATCCTTCCGTATATATACCTATACTCTTATAAATGCCTCGTTTTTATTGATATTGGATATTTATTGACAATCAACTTTATCAAAAGAGCGAAATGCGCTGATTAAGAATTGGGCAACTCCATACAACCTTCTAGTAGCATGTTTTAGAGCATTGCAATTTAAATTAAAAATACTAATTTAAATTCATACTAGAATTACATTTTTATTCATATCATGGGAGATGAGACTAAGAACGGTAAGGAAAGTAATTCTATAAGCCAATTACTTTCTGTTACTTCCGAGAGAGAAACTGCTAAACGTGCTATTAATCAACTCCTTTCTATAATTATTGGACATCAGCAATTTCTTGAGACTGAAGCCCTTAAGGATGATCCTAAGTTAAGGATAAAAAGGTCTATAGAGTTTGCTATGGCTGAGTACGCAGAAGGGAACTCTTTACTACATGATTGTGTACCTGATGCAAGACGGATTATTTCTGAATCACAAAGAAAACTGGACAGCCTAAATTCCTTATCTCTTATAGCAAACTTTTTAGAGACGTTATAAGTAAGATACACCTCTTTAATGAAGCCTTCTCAAGCATTATCATTCTAAGTTGCTTACCAAAAGACATCTTTAGAATGATCTCTTTTGTAAGAAGGGGGATTTGATAAGGAGTCTGTTGATAGGAGTAGTATAGTTTTATTTGCTTTTAGGAAGATCATTTGGAAAAACTTCCTTGTATAAGGAAAAGGCTCCAGCAATTGCAATGATCGCACTAATAAATAAAGTTAATATTCCTCCTTTCCCTCCTGCTTCATAGACATTTGTAGTAATAAAACCCGCGTTAATTATTGAGCTGAACAATAGCCAAGAAACTACCCATGCGGAAATATATAAAAATCCTTTCATAGAACGATTCATGAATAATTCATTTTTAGGCTTTCATATAAATAATCGATAAAATCGAGAATTATGCACTACGTTTAGAGTTCTTTATGAGACTTAATTAAATGTTATAAAAATACCTTATAATGCATTGCCATTACTTGGATCTAGTTATTAATACTCACACGGAAGACTTCATTATTGTCATGCTTGTGATTTGATTTGATAAAAGGAAAACAATATTTTGCTTTTTTATAAAAAAGATATCTTTGAGAGATGGTCTTATAGACGCACTTTTGAATATATTTACTCTCTGCCCCTCTTAGCCTTAAATTGGATAAAAATATTTTCGCTTTAGCCTAAGAGTTTGAAAAACGTTTGTTTCTCTGGCCTTAATGGACAGGCATTAGAAGTAACAATGTCTGATATTCCAACAATGCCATCAATTGCAAAGGTTATTCCACGCCAATGCTTTACCCGTCAGACCAGCAAATCTCTTGCTTACCTTTTTCGGTCAATTCTAATCCAGGTAATCGTCGTTGCGATAGGACTTACTATCCCTTATACACCCTCGATGTCATTGGTCTGGATTATATATGCCTTGGTTTCAGGTACTACTGCCATGGGCTTTTGGGTTATTGCTCATGAATGTGGACATGGGGCTTTTTCTAATAATCGTAGATTAGAGACAGTTATTGGATATTTTCTACATACGATACTTTTAGTCCCTTACTTTTCTTGGCAACGCTCTCACTCTGTTCACCATAGATTTACTAATCATATAACTGAAGGGGAGACCCATGTGCCTTTAGTAATTGGTGGCAATGGTATTAGTGAACAGGCTGGTGGTGAAGAGGAAATAGCATTTTCTAGGTCTATAGGGAAAGTTGCCTTTGGAGCAATGCAGTTATTGATGCATTTGATAATAGGTTGGCCTGCCTATTTGTTGGCTGGTAAAACTGGTGGCCCTAAGTATGGGATGTCTAATCATTTTTGGCCAAGAGAACCTTTCTCTAAAAAATTGTGGCCATCAACTTGGTCAAAGAAAGTCTGGAAGTCTGACTGTGGAATTGCAGTGGTTTTAATTATTCTTTTTAATTGGGCATGGTCCTTTGGTATAGCATCTGTTTTGACTATGTATGTTGGACCTTTACTAGTAGTTAATTGTTGGCTTGTTGTCTACACATGGCTTCACCACACTGATTCAGATGTTCCTCATTTAGGAGAAGAGGATTTCTCTTTTATGCGAGGGGCCTTTTTGTCAATTGATCGCCCGTATGGGAAAATTCTAGACTTTTTGCATCACCATATTGGCTCAACTCATGTCATTCATCATATAGCCCCAACTATTCCTCATTACCATGCAATAGAAGCTACTCGTGCAATTAAGAAAGCATTCCCTAAAGTTTACCTTTTTAATCCAACGCCTATACATAAGGCTCTTTGGAGTGTTGCTAGTAATTGTGTAGCCGTAAAGGCTGATGGTCAAAGTTCTAGATATCTTTGGGAAAAAAATCTAAATTAATAGATAGCATGTGTTTTTCTATTACATATAATTCTAAAGCTAAGAAATTTTATAGAAATAGTGATTTGTTGATGAGTATTAAATACAAATGAGATTTTCATATAATGAAAATCGGACGAGCTTAAAAAATTCTTTTGATCAACATCACATTAAATTAGGTATAACATGATTGGTATTGCTTTTTATCAAGTATTTTCTTATGAAGAAGACTTTAAGCTTTATTCAAATTGTTTGTGCTGTAATTATTGGTAGCTTGGTAAGTGATTTCTTAGTTGGCTTTGCTAAGCAATGTACATCTAAAGATGCTAATGGATGTGCAGAAAATCGAATGAAATGTATTTGGAATTCTTGGAAGTCACCTTTTGTTGCTCCTTCTTGCTTGACTGAGAGTAGGTTATAAAATTAAGAGATTTAAAAGTTAGAGACCCTTTTGATACTTCAGAGCTCTTCTTCTCTTGCTACCATAATGACTGATTTGTTGAATCCTTAATTCATTTATGAACTCTGGCTATACACTCTTCAAAGTAGATAATGCATGAGTATTTAATAGATTGCCTTTTATTTATAAGACTTCTTCGATTTTTCCAAATGAATGTGAGATTGATTGCATTGTTAAAATAAGCTTATATATGCCTTGAAAGTATGAATAGAGTTGTTAAAACTGAGTAGTTATAAGCAAAACTTATGGTCGTTAGAACCTATGTGAAGGAAAAACAAAGTGATATTCAATCTAAATATCATGCGATTCGTGAGCATCTTGAATCGACCTATAAGTTGATTCAAGTACAGGTTCGTTCGAAAATTCTTTTAGTAAGTGAAAATTCCAATCCTTATCATGATGGAACAAAGCATGATTTATCAGCCAAATCAAGTACAAATCCACCTGTATCTATTTCAAACAGGAAGGCATGGTCAACGCTGAGTTATATTAATTTTGGATTGTTTACACAAGGTAAACAATTAAATCCTTTCAAAGAAAATATTGATTGGACTAGAGGAAGATTTGTTGGCAATGTAGAGAAAATTACCATTAAGAATGGACTTGTCATTGAAAAAACGTTTGTAACTTCTAAAGGAACGATCATTAAGGTAAAGCGTAGTGAATTAGGTTTTTTACTCTGGGCTTTGTGGAAAACCCCTGTTATAAGGTTGAAGAATTTGATGCTTAGCAACTGAATGTTGCTAATGCTTGATTCTCTCTTAGAGCACTTTCTAGAAATAGAATCTTTTTCATTTTTTAAAAGCTTTTAAGCTGACTATATTTATGCGACTTCTAAGCTGGGAAGAATTTAATAGCTGTGTTCAGAAAATTGCCTATTTATGTAGGGATAAGGATTTCTCAGGCGTTTATGGAGTTCCTAGAGGAGGACTTTGCCTAGCAGTTTCAATTAGCCATATATTGAGAATTCCCTTTTTGCAGGACCCAGCGCCTAACTCATTGGTAGTTGATGATGTTTATGAAACAGGATTGACATTAGATACATTTAGAGAAATTCCTGATGTCACAGCATTTGTTTGGTTAAGTAAAGTTGAATGCGGATGGTGGAATGCTATAGAAGTTTGTGCACCTGAAGAATGGATTGTTTTCCCCTGGGAGGAACCTTTGTTCGCCAAGGAAGAAGAAGAGTTTTATCGATTGAACAGGAATTAATTTGATGACTCGAAAAATTATTTACTTAGCTTCTCCATATGGATTTTCAAAACAGTGTAAAAAGAATCTTCTGCCTGAGTTTATTGCAGCACTTGAAGACCTAGGGGCAGAAGTTTGGGAGCCTTTTAGTCGTAATGCTCAATATGAAAACCTTCAGCCAGGTTGGGCTCATGACATTGCACTTGCAGATTTACGTGATGTAAGGAATTCAGATGGAATACTTGCGGTTGTTAATGGCACCCCCCCTGATGAAGGGGTAATGATTGAGCTTGGTGCAGCTATTGCATTAGGTAAGCCGACATTTTTGTTTCGTGATGACTTTCGTCGCTGTAGCGATTCTGAAGAATATCCTCTTAATCTAATGCTTTTTGCTGGGTTGCCTTCTATTGGATGGAATGATTATTTTTATACATCAATTGAGGAATTATCAGATCCGAAGAAAAGTTTGGCAATTTGGTTGAAAGATTGATTGAATTTCGCTGGAAAATTTGAATTAATAGAAACTCAAAATGGGATTTGTATCAGGAGGTAAGAAAAATTAGTTTTATTTAATAAATACAGCAACTAGAAGGCACGATTTTATGAGAAAATTTCTGTATTAACAGATACATAGGGGCTTTTCTTATCATGATTACAACATCAAGAACACAAATCCAAGCAAAAGGGGTAAAGAAAAAGCCTCAACCCCTTAAGAGCGAAGCTGAGAAATTGGCACAAGAATATTATAAGAAAATGAAGGTTGACTGGCTTTAACGTTAAAGGAGGGGTAAAGAATTCATCTAATTCACTATTTGAAATGACATTAAATCTAATAAAATCTTCAGCGTATGTGTGACTAATGAACTATTTTATTGTTATCTATGCTTTTGAAAATGATTTTGCTAAAGATAACGAATTCTTCTGAAGTTGTAAAAGCTAAAGCAGGTAAGTTATTTGAAAAAATCACCCCTGATCGAATTGATCAGAAATTAGTGGAAGCTCAGGTCATTCAAACAATGATTGAGCAATTAAAAATCGAAGGTCTCAAAGGAGAAATATCTAGCGTAAAAGGCTTAGAAATAGATGGATCTGATTTGATTACGAAGAGTAGTTTTGTTATTAGAGAGACTAAAAGCTTTTAATAGAATTTAAATTTATTCAAAAATCATTTATGGATAGACTGAATTTTTCAGAGATATTTTATAAATTGCTTTGCTATCTAAGAAAAGATGCTTTGTTTTTATATCTTTTTAATTAATTGGCGTCAAACAGCCCCTTTGGTTTAAAGTTAATTGGTCTGATTGATTCGTTGTTTTCCGAACTTCTTATTGCAATGCTTTGCCAATAAAGAAAATCCCTTGTGGAATCAAGCAACTTTCTCTAGCAAAACCCTATAGTAATGACTTGTTTTTTAGAAAATCAATCTTTGCATTCATTTGGCAAGTTTTACTTGGAATTGCTTTTTGACAAACTTGTAATTAGAAGGGAGTTAAATAGTTGAGAAATCATCAAACAATTCAACGTAGTGATTTTGTTATTACTCCTTATTTGAAGCGCAGTAATGCGAGAGCATTTTGGCAAGTATCAACGACAATTATTCCAGTAGCCCTTCTCTGGATCTTAATAGCTTGGATTGATCAATCATCTTTTAAGACTCCTTTTAGAGCACTTGGATTGATTCCTGTACTTGCCATCTTAACTTTGTTGTCATCACGAGCATTTTCTTTGATGCATGACTGTGGTCACGGTTCGCTTTTTCGTTCTCGGAGGTTAAATCGTATAACAGGATTTTTACTTGGGACTCTCAATGCAATACCTCAATACCCTTGGTCACGTGACCATGCTTTCCATCATCGCCACAATGGGAATTGGGAGGTGTATCGAGGTCCTGTTGACGTTATAACTCTAGAGGATTATCAAGCACTATCAAAAATAAATCAGTTTCTTTATTCAATTAGTCGTCATTGGTTGATGTTATTCCCTGGAGGTTTCTTTTATCTTGTAATCAAACCTCGTTTGACATTGATAAATGCCATTGCTCATTTTATTTGGTCTATATTGGTTGAACTTTGTAATAAATTACTAAAAAGAGATTTCGCAAATCTCTTTTCTTTCTCTACAAGATTTCAAGCAAATTACTCAGGATATGGAAATTCTTCTGGAGAGTTGATAGATCTAATTGCTAACAATGTCATTGTTATCATCAGTTGGATTCTTATGAGTAGATGGCTAGGAGCTGGTCTTTTTTGGAGTTGCTATTCGATAATAATGACGGCTTCAGCCGCTATTTTTATTTGTATATTCTTCGTTCAGCACAATTTTGAAGGTTCTTACGCTAATGGCAGTAATGAATGGAGTGCCATACTTGGTGCAGTTGATGGGAGTAGCAACTTAGACATACCTAGACTATTGAATTGGTTCCTTGCTGACATTTCCTTCCATAGCATGCACCATTTATGTGACCGTATACCTAATTATAATTTGAGAGCTTGTCATATTAGAAATAAACACCTACTTGTTAATGCAAAATATCTAAAAATCAGTGATATTCCAGGTTGTTTTGAATATATTCTTTGGGATGAGCATGCACAGCAATTGGCAACAATATAATTTACTTATGGTTTGAATGTAAGGACTTGACCTTACTCATTCTTTAAGAAGCTATTATTAAGAACACTTAGGTTCCTAAAATATTTTTTAAAGATTTAAATTAAATAAGGTGTCTCTTCATATTAATAACCTTATTAGTAATTATAAGATATTTATCTACCTCTCAGCCTTTTAAATTAATGACGCAATTATTCTTGAATTTCACTTTGGTATGGTTTTCTTTTTTGATGATGGTTTCTTTTTCTCCAAAAGTGAATGCTTTCCCACAAGATCAATTCAAAGATTGCATTCTTGCTTCAAAATCAAACCCTGCTGTAATTGGTGTTCCTGAAACAGCTATAGAAGCGTTTTGTAATTGTGCTTTAACAGCAATTGTTGATGAAGGTAAGAATGATCAAAACTCCGCTATAGAGTGCGCGGAAAAAGAACTCAATAATTAATTAAGAAGAATTAGAGCTTCCTATATTTATTTGCTTGATTCTGAATCCAAGGAAACATCCTTTATGCTTGTTTTTTTCATGGTTTTACCTTCCTATATAACCTTGCATATAGTTTTAAACAAATAATGGAAAGAGAAATGAATATTCTGCTTGATCTAACGTTTTCTGCTATGACTTAAATAGTCTTAAAAGCCTAAATGGGGTTTCCACATTGTCTTTTATGCGTTGCTTTGGCTTGCCTTTCCTTTTCTATTGTAGGTTCGAGAGGCATAATGCTTTGGCAGTTAAGCGGACTTGAAGCTTTATTTGATTAATTATGGTTAATATTTCAGATTCAATTAAATCTAAGAATGTTCTTGGAGAACCATTACAACAGTGTAGCTGCAATCCAATTACTGGTTGGTATAGAGACGGTAGTTGTAAAACAGATTCTTCCGATGTTGGTAAACATTCTATTTGTTGTGTAGTGAGTGAAGCTTTTTTGAGATATAGCAAAGCACAAGGGAATGATTTATCTACGCCAATTCCCCAGTTTGATTTTCCAGGATTAAAAGACGGCGATCATTGGTGTTTATGTGCTCTAAGATGGAAGCAAGCTTATGATGATGGGATGGCTCCTTGGGTTAGGCTAGAGGCAACTGAAATTAGCACGCTAGAAATAATTGACATTGAAGTATTGAGAAAGCATTCTTATCAAAGCACCCAATAATTCTATTCTTAAAGAATTGTCAAGGTAAAGATCCTAAATCAATGCTAGAAAGATAGTTAAGTTTCATTTTCTATTTTTTCGGAATTATTTCAATGCCGTTAATTAATGTTCGGACTTCAGTAGCTCAATTTGAAAAGCCTCAAACGTTACTGAAAGAACTTTCAAAAGAATTGTCTGCTTTAACTGGTAAACCAGAAAGTTATGTAATGACTTTGATGCAAACAAATGTACCCATGACATTCGCAGGCACTAATGCACCCTGTTGTTATGTTGAGATTAAATCGATTGGGGCAATCACACCTGCGAAAATGACAGCGGCTTTTTGCGAAATTATTTCAAAGAACACGACAATACCTACTAATCGTATTTATATAGCATTTGAAGATGTATCTCCAGATTCTTGGGGTTGGGATGGAAGAGTATTTGGATAATTCGACTCTTAATACCTAATGATGAGTGTAGGTCTTTAAATTAGGGATTTTAATTAATTTACAATTCCTAAGCCAAAAAAAGAGTTTGCAATGAAAAGCAAACTAAACCCTCCAAGGAAAGATAGGCCGACCCAACATAATAAATTCATTAAAGGACTATAGCGATATTTTTTAGATACTAATGAGCTATTAAGAGTATCCATTGCCATCCAAGCAAATATAGGTGCGGTTAAAAAGCTGCCTGTCATAGCTCCAAAGACAAAATCTTTAACACTTATGCCTCCTGATTTTGCGATTAGAAGCGCAGTTAAAGAAGTGAAAATATGTATAACAATCCAAAATTGTAGTCGCTTCCTTTCAGACAAGGATGAGGTTATTCCTCTATCTTTTCCTTGAAGAAGTCCTTGAACTGCTGAAATACTTCGAGGATATGCATCTAAGCATGTCAATGTCGTACTGAACATTGCGGCAAAAGATGCTGGGATAATGACCCACTTAGCCCAATCCCCCATTGAAGATGTATATAGACGAATAAGATTTTGGGCAAAAGAAACCCCACTTTCTGAAAGCATCACCTCGCCACTCCCATACATGGTGAATGCACCAAGAGAGACAAATAAAAGTGATGTAATGACAGTAATTAAATATCCAAGATTAAAATCAAATTCAGCTTCTTGAAGATTTGCGGTGTATTTTGTATCTCTTGATCTTGAGAACATCCAGAGAGAAGGCCAAACACATAATTCAACAGGACCAGGCATCCAACCCATTAATGGAATTAAAAACGATAGATTTGAAAGTGTCCAAGGACTTGGATTGCTGTCAATAAAATTAATGTCGATATTCCCGAGAGAACCACGCTGTAATAGAGATATAACTGCAAAACTTGTTAAGAGAGTTAGCATCAACACAAGGATTTTTGAGATTTTATCTAGTGCTTTGTAATGTCCGAGCAGCAAGATTATGCCACTTGCAACTAAAACTCCAATAGATAAATCCATAGGTGGGATGGTTGATAAAAAAGGAATATTTGTGAGTAGAAGACCAGTGACAAAGCTAACTGCGGCAATAGTAAATGTCCCTGTTATTAGGCCAATTACTAAATAAAGAGGTAGATATATTGAGTTTCGAGCTTTAAAGCCTTCTAATAATGAAAGTCCCGTAACAGCAGTAAAGCGAGTGCCGACCAATAAAAAAGGATATTTCAATAAATTGGTAAGTAATATCAAGCCCACTAAGGCAAATCCAAATTTTGCACCAGCTGTAGTAGATGACATTAAATGCGACCCACCAATACATGCACCAGCTAAAACAATCCCAGGACCTAAACTCTTTTGAATACCTTGTCTTGAGAGCTTCATTATCAAATAACTACTTTCCCTATGGTGATAAGAAAATCAACTTTTGTAAAAGGTAAACAACAAAAATAGATGATTTTAAAGACTATTTTCTTGAAATCAAATTGCGTTAACAAACAATAAAAAGGATTTGTATTGAGTCAAAGTAAAAATTATCAATTAACTTAAGTCGTTTTTCCTTTAATTAATCTCTATGAATAGAAAAGAATTACCAATCCTTTTTTGGAATAATGAGATTCTCTTTCTTCTCTACTTAGGTCAAGTCCAACCTCTAGCCCTTCTTTAAGAGCATCTTCATAAGAGTTTTTAGAAGAATCAGAAATTTCTTGTTTACATAAGGCAGCTATCCCAATAGGTGTAGCATGCCATTGGAATTTGGATGTTTGCCCTATAGCAGGTTCTTTGAGTGAATCCTCTAGTAGTTCTTGAGTTGACATGCTTTTTTGATAATTGTTATTGAACTAAAAGAGTTAGATCTCTTACACAATGACAAGAAATGAAACTAAATGCGATAAATTCTTTGCTTTCAGAACTTAAAGGTTTCTCTCAAATTAGTCTTTAACCTAGACTTTTTAAGTGCAGCACTTGAAAATAAGTCAATTAGAACAAAATCCTGTTGATCTAGCTAATTTTTAAAACCATTGCCCAAAGAGGTATTGAAATTAGAGAGAAACAAGTGCTCCATACCACTAATGATCGAGCTGAATTTTGATTTTTTGCACTAGCTTCAGAGATTAGAAGTATTGAGATTGCAGTAGGAGTGGCAGCTTGAAGAACCAATGAATTTCTCATTGTGGTGCCGACCTTAAGGATTGTGCATATACTCAGCATTAGGCTAGGAAGAAAAAGTAATTTAATTGTTAAAGCATTTTTGATAAGCATGATTTGAGTAAGGGCAGATTTGTTTTTAGAGATATTTAGAAAACTAATTCGCATACCAACAATGATAAGAGCCAAAAAAATGACAATTTTCGAAGGCATCCAAAGAAAAGAAGTAATCTGTTGATTCCATGGAGTGCATTGAACTACTAGGGCCCCAAGTAGACCTTTGCTTGCAGGACTATTTAAAATAGATCTAAGAAAAATTCTCCATTGAGAAATTTTCTTAGATCTATTTTCAGTATGAGCCATTATCAATGGCCCTAAGCTCCAGATTATTAAAGTGGCTCCAATATCAAAACCAATACTAAAGCTGAGAGCCTCTGTAGGAAGTAATGCTAATGAGATTGGAATCCCAAAATAGCCTGTATTACCAAAATGACTACCTAATAAAAAGGTTTGATTTGAAAAAAGATTTTGAAGTGATGGAGATATATTAATAATAAAAATGGATATTCCTATTGTTAAAAGGGCAATAGCGGCAGCTTCTATTAACTGCCAATTCATTCCAGATTTCAGAAGAAGTCCCATCAAACTTATTGGGATACCAAAAGTCGTAAGAGGCTTTGCTATTTTTAAAGATAAGTTTTGATTGAATCGTCCAATCAGATACCCTATGGAAAGGCAGGGAATTAATTCAAAAAGGAGATAAACAATTTCCATTGATTTAAAATTGACTTGTTAGCTAAATTCTTATTAGGAGCTTTTTAGCTCTGCGCTAATCTGGAAATGAATGTTTTTTTATTGCCTGCATTAATCCATCCTGTTGCAATTGTTTTGGTTGCGGTTTTTGTTATGCGTCCTCTATGAATATGAGATAAGCCTGCTGGGAAAATTATAAGTTTGCCTCGTTTAGCCGATTCATGATGTTCTTGCCAATGAAATTCGGTTCCTCCTGAATCAACATCATTGCAATAAAGTATCCATGCAAGTACTCGATATATAGGTTTTGTAATCTCTTCATTAGTAGCCCAATCACAATGCCATTGCTTGAAGCCTTCATTTGGCGCATATCTTTGTAAGTTGAAGATTGGGTTAACGAAAAGAGATTGTTCTGGACAACAAGTTTTAAAGAGAGGCCGTTCAATTAGATAGCGATTTAGAGCAGCATCGACACCACGCATTATCACTTCAGATAATGCATATGCTTCTGGGTCTGACTGGTCAATAGCTACAAGACTTATATCAGTTGAAACCTTAGATTCTGTTGCAGAAGAATATTCTTTGCTATCAAAAGAGATGCCTTTCCGGTGTAAGTCTGGACGTCTATTAAAGAATGCTATAACACCATCAGCAACAGATTCAAACCCTTTATTATGATAACGGGCAATTAATTCCATATGCACATTTTAAGACCTATTGCTGAGTTCATTTGAGTTTTCTTTTCTTATATATTCTCGATAATAGGATTGTCAGGGTCTTCTATAGTCATATCTGGGAACGCTACAACATCTTCATAGCTAGGTAGATCTACAATCCATTCGGCAAATTCATTGATTAGAGCATATTGGTCTTTACCTTTTAGATGCTTTGATCTGTCTAAAACATGAATCACTGCAAGGGATAGTGATTCAATGGCTGAATTAACTTCTTGCATGTTTTTATTGAACTACTTCAAGATACCTAATATAAGTATCAAACGCTACTCCTTAAACTTGATGAGGCAGGTTGTTTTTGAGCCAATTCAAATAATTGACCCTTCTTTTGAGGAGATAGTTATGAAATGCCTATTAAAATAGGCCATTTGGAAAGAATAGCCTATGAATTATGCTATGGGGGCTTTTTTGAGTACAAGTTTCTACAAGCTATTGACCTTAAGTCATAAACTAACAATTTAGAAAACCTTTCAACACTTAAGCAATAGCAACTGTACGGCTAAAGTTATTTAATGACATATATAGAAAAGTGAAACGCGCAGTATTTAAATAATTAATTCAACTATTCCGTCCGTTACATATTTAGCAAGATCTTTTATATTAGATTCAATCTCGTTGAGGTTAGATTTCCATTTTTCAGAAACTTTTTTGGCTAGTTGGTGATCTTTTGCATGGGTTAGCATAGATTTAACCATATAGTCTTCAAGTCCTATGTTCATTCTTACTTCTAAGTAATTCCATACTGATTTATCTAGGGTGTTAATATATTTTATATTGTCTGTCCCTGTATAATCGTACAATTCCATCACTCCATGGTGGCAAAAAATTTGTCCTAGTTCATCGTATGCACTTGTAGCATCTTTTGCATGCTCATATTCAGCAAGCATCCACTCTAATTCTTTGCTTTTTTCGTCGCTCCCATCTCTTACTGATCTAAGAAGTTTATAAAAAGAGCCGAATTCAACTGGATTCGCCATTTGATGAATTTAGTTCAACCAACCATAGGATCTTCTTTGGGTTAATAGATGTTTTAGGGAATTATTTTCATTAAATTCTTTATAAGTCACTTGATTGAAGGCTGTCTTGAAATAAACTATTAGTGTCTGCTCCAAATGGCTATCTAGATTGGCTTAAGCTTATGAGCTTTGGCAATAAAGAATTTCCTTGAGGACCATTCGTTTTTTTGCCTCCCTAGGTCCTTTTTTTGTATGACAATTTTCATTGGTAATCTTTCCTTTGATGCTGAACAAGAAGACATCATTGGTGTTTTCACTAGTTATGGAGAAGTGAAAGATTGCAAGATCCCTCTTGATCGTGAAACTGGAAGAAAGCGTGGATTCGCTTTTGTTGAAATGGTTAATGAAGCTGATGAGCAAAAAGCAATCGATGATCTTCAAGATGTTGAATGGATGGGGCGCAATATTCGTGTAAACAAAGCTGAACCTAGAAGAGATTCAAGGGATGGTAGACGCTCAGATTACGGAGGAGGTAGAAATCGCAGGTGATTTTGATTGGTAATTATGGATTGAGTATGCAAAAAAAATTAGCAGATACAATTCATCTATTGATAAATCAAACAAAAGATTAGTGAGCATATTTGAACCCTGCTATGAGTTCTAACCATAAGTTTGTTTATATAATGATCAAATGTCGATATCACTAAGATATAACCACCTCTCTTCTGAATTTTGAATAGTTTCTATTATATCGGCAAGTTTTTGGCTTTGAATTGCAATGTTAGATCCATTGAGATTTTCTTGAATACATTTTTCTAACAACGATTTTTCTTTTTCTAATAAAGGTAATTCCCTTTCTAATTCTTTTAGCTCTTCTTTTTCTTTGAAACTGAGGCATCTCTTTTGCTTCCCAACGCTAAACTTTTTTTCTTTTAAGAGTTGATTTGACTTTTCTGAGTGCTTTGTTTTTGTCGCAATTCTTTTATCTTTATAAGGTTCTTCTAGATTGCCTTTTGCTATTTTTCTTTGCTCAAGAAATGAACTGTAATTACCTTCATACCTGTTTAATTGGTTATTCTCAAAATTAAAAATTCTATCTACTGTTCGATCTAGGAAATATCTATCATGCGATACGACAACAACACATCCTTTGAAATCTTCTATGAAATCTTCAAGAACTGCAAGTGTCTTAATATCTAAATCATTTGTTGGTTCATCTAAAAGCAATAGATTAGGTGCCTTAATAAGCATCTTACAGAGGGTTAATCTTCTTTTCTCCCCCCCCGAAAGTTTCGCTATAGGACTGTGTTGTTCTGAAGGGGAAAAGAGGAATTGTTCCAGCAATTGAGAAGCAGTATATTGTTTCCCTCCTATATCAATTCTTTGAGCTGCTTCTTCAACAAATTCTATAACTTTTCTTTCTAAGCCTTTCCCTGCAGTCAACTCATTAGTGTGTTGATCTAAGTAGCCAATTTGAATTGTCTCCCCTACTTCAATTGTTCCATTACATGGCTCTCTTTTCCCTGCTAGTAGATCTAGGAATGTTGACTTTCCACTGCCATTTGCTCCAATGATGCCCACGCGATCTTCTGAACTAAAACTATAACTAAAATCTTCGAGGAGAATCGCCCCATTAATTGTTATGGAAAGCTTTTCTGCGTTTATTGTTTTTTTGCCAATTCTTCGTGATAAAGAATTCATCTTTAGACTTGTCTGAGTCTCAGTAAATTGATTAGATTGCATGTCAGCAATTCTTTGAAGCCTTGCTTTCTGCTTAGTGCTTCTTGCCTTAGGACCTTGCTTTAACCATTTCAACTCTTTCTTTAATATGCTTTGAAATTTCTTGTTCGAAGACTCTTCTAATTCTTTTTGTTGAACCTTTTGGTTTAAATATTTACTGTAGTTTCCAATGTATTTATAGCTCTTTCCTCTTTCAATCTCAATCAATTGTGAAGTTACCTTATCAAGGACGTATCTGTCATGAGTTACAAGAACTAGAGCCCCTTTATAATTTTGAAGCCAATCTTGTAACCACTCAACTGCTGATGCGTCCAAGTGGTTCGTTGGTTCGTCAAGAAGCAATACATCAGGGTTTGAAACTAATGCTGAGGCTAAGCCTACTCTTTTCCGATATCCACCAGAGAGTTCGTTAATAGACTTATGAACATCTCTAATGCCAAGTCTTCTTAGCACTTCTTGGCATTGTTGCTCTAGATTCCATGCCTTTGATACGTCCATACGCTCAGAGACCCTGCCAAGCTTATTTAGAAGAATTTGGTCGTGTGGAGAACTTGCAAGTTGTTTAGTTACTTCATTGAATTGAATTAATAGCTCCCTTTTCTCGCCACATCCTTTGAGAACCTCTTGTAAAACAGATTTGTGTTTATTTAAGTGAATCTCTTGCCCGACCAAAGCCACTTTGGTCAAAGAAGAACATTTCCTTTCTCCAGACATAAGAGGTTCGAGCCCTGCAATTATTTTAAGAAGGGTTGATTTGCCTGCTCCATTGGGGCCAATTAGGCCAAGTCTTTCCTTATTATTTATATGTAAATTTAGATTTTCAAAAAGAGTACGAACTCCGAAATCCTTGGATGCATTTATTAGACTAATTAAAGTCAAAAATAACTCCTGCCTTGATTAGCATCTAAACAATAAAAGTAAGTCAATGCTAATAGTTAAGTGATTTAAAAACTTCATCATTAATAAATTCTATATAAAAATATCAACAATTATTATTTAAACGCCTGTGAAATTAATTTCTTGGAATTTCCAATCCTTATTCTGATGTTTCAAAAGAACGCAAAAGCTTAAATGCTTTTCGGATAATTAAAACAGCACCATATGTTCCTAATCCGATAGGGAAAATAGCTAAAGGATTTGGTGACATTTCAGAGTAAGTCTTGGCGCCATCTGTGTAGTCAATTCCATGACAAGGGGAAAAATAAAATAGTCCAGCAAAAATTAGTCCCCATCCAATGATAGAAAGAAAGCCATCCTTGATTCTCCCATCATAAAACCTGTCCAAGCCTAAGCCCCAACCAACTGAAAGCAAAGCCAATCTAGTAAGAGCTTGTTTTTCTTCTTTTCTAAACAATGGAGTTTCCTCTTGGTCTTAATTTTCTCAGAGTATAGTACTTAAATTGTAGAAGTGTGGTTTAGACTTATAAAATCAGATGTTAATAAATAAATAATATAGTTTTTAGCTTAAAATGCTTTAACTATGTTTGTACTGGAAGCATGAAATTTCGCATTAAACGACAAGACGGGATTGAAGATCATATTACTTGCCAAGAATTTGATAAGTATGATGATGCTTATGATTTGCTTGATGAAATTTATGCTGATATATGTTGTTCTGATGCTGATTATGACGATCGCCCATACTATGAAATAAAGCAAGAAAAGGCCTGATGCATTCTTAGGTGGTATAAACTTGGGCAGTGATATTTGCACATTTATAGCTATAAGCTTAGTTTTGGAGCTAAATGCTTAAGTGGCTTACTTATGAGGTTTTTCTTCTTGAACACATATATCTAGGTTGATCTGAATGTCATTTTTAATGGTAATAGATAATAATAGATACTTTAAAGAACGATCCTTTGACTGACTTTTACGGTTTCTTTGCTGCCTTCCTTACAACAATTGCTTTTCTTCCGCAAGTGATCAAAACCTTTAGGACAAAGTCTGCTGAGGATGTATCTGTTTTAATGCTTGTTTTGTTTATAACTGGATTGATTTTTTGGATTATTTATGGATTGGGTTCTAATGCTCTTCCAGTTGTAGTTGCAAATGTAATTACCTTGATTTTTAATGTATCAATATTGACACTTAAATTAGCTTATGGAAAGAATAAAATAAAAACAGAATGGAGATAAAAAATTAATTACTCTGGAATGGGTTGGCAGGCATTCTTTGCTTGGATTCGATACTAAGTTCATCAAGAAGAAGTTTTTCTTTTTTATTAAGTTCCCATTTGCAAGCTTCGCTAATATCTAGTGCTTGATTAGGCGTTCTAATGCCAGGTATAGGTATGCTGCCATGAGAACGGCACCAGTTCAATGCAACTTGTGTTTGTGAAACTCCTCTATCATTTGCAATTTTATGCAGCCCCTTTCTTAAATCAATACTTGATGGGATTAATCTATTGAAAATTCTTTGCCGTAAAAAAGTTTCAGGGACTTTCTTCTCTGAGGGACTTATGCTTAGAACACCTAGAGCTAAAGGGCTGTAAGCTAAAAGTTGAATATTTAACTCTTTGCAAACTTCTTTAATTTGATAATTTCTCTTTTGTTGTGGAGACAAAAGAGAAAATTGTATTTGTAGACTTTTAAGAGGTATGCCACGTTTTTTTAGTCGATCATATATCCACCTCAGTCGCAAAGGTCCCATGTTTGAAACTCCTATCTCTGAAATAAGACCTTGTTCATAAATACTTCCAAGACAATCTATTAATTGAACTTCTTGCCATGGAGCATATCTAGAAGTGCTCCAATGAAGTTGAATTCTATCGAGCTTCCCTTTAAGCCTATTTTTACTTGCATGAAAAGCTTTAGTCAGAGCTTCTTTCCCTAATCTCCAAGGGTATGGTGCTAACTTTGTAGCAATAACAATGGACTTTCGCCTTGTTGGGGATAGATCAGAAAGATATTTCCCAAGTAGTTTTTCGCTTCGTCCATTCAATGAGCCTGTGCCATAAGAATCAGCTGTATCGATTAGGTTTAAGCCATTATTAATGGCGATTTTAAAGGTTTTTTCAAGAAGCTCATCATCTTTTTCAGGTAAATACCCCCAAAGAAATTTATTCCCCCAAGCCCATGTTCCAAACCCAATTTTTATCAAGGTACCAATCTAAAGCTTTTTGTATCATGAATTCTTCCTTGCTCAAATGACCTTTTGTATTTGAATTAGTGTTTTTTCGTAAGGTTTTATTTATTTATGTTTTGATTTCAAAGAATATTTTTAGACTTAAATAAGTGATAACAAGAACATTATTTATCTAAAAGAGCCATTACTTCAGATTAAAAATCCTTTTTCAGGATCAAATTGTCCTTGATTAATGTATATAATAATATAAGGAATATTGATTGACTTTAAAATAAAAGGATGGAAAAAACAAAAACCTATTTTAATCTTTCTCTTCAACAGCGGTATAGAACACAATTACTTTTAAACTCTATTAGAGGGAAGTCATGGACGCTTGACCTACCTGTCCTTGTTTTTGATAGATGTTGGTTAAGACTTGACCAAGTTAGATTGATTGATTTGCCTTTAATGTTGCCCCCAGATGCTTCAAATGAGGCTCCTGAGATGATTTATTATAGAAAGCTTCTTAGTGAAGGGAAAGATCAGCTGTTAGCTGTCCAGGAATGTTGGAATGAATTTGGGATGGAAGATTTTCATAGAGCACTAAGGCTTTGTTGGCATGTCAATGATGTAGGCAACAATGGGTGGACCTATACTAAATATTTAGGGTTAATTAGAGAATATAGATTGAAGATTAATAGCTCTATCAATACAATTCCAATGATTATATTAGCTCGTCAGGATTCAAAAGATGATCATAAAATTACTTGGCTTTGAATAAATAAATAAGAATATACTATACTTAAAGTACAGTTACTACCAAATCATCCTATGCCTGAATCTAATTATAGTGAAAGTGAGTTGAATCAGATTTGTGAAGATGCCTTTGTTAATGTAAAAGAAGCTTGCATGAGATTGCAGGAAAAAACAAAATGTTCAAATCAAGTGGTTATAGAGATGCTTAGAAATGTCGCAGATTTTTATTTATCGCAGGAATCTGATTTGTAGCAAGCTATAGAATCAGATCGTTTGCATAATTAAATGAATATATTTTTTTTAATTATGTAAAAGATCTAATGCTAAATTAAGAAATTATATTATTTGATAAAACCATGATTCATACATTTTCAGTGATAATGGGATTAGGAGTGGTAGAAAAAATAGTTATCATTTTTTCTGGTCTTGGATTTATCATAATGTTTGCTATTGGTTCTGCCACAGGTGGATATAATGACTTGATAAAAACTACATTGGAAAATGATGAATTGAGAAGAAAAAATAAAAGAAAATAAGAATATAAGTTTATGCCAAGGTGTTTATATTTTAAATTCCAGTCTTCTTCTCTCTTCATGCATCTCTTCTATTTCTTTATAAATATCTTTTAATTTAATATTTATATGCTCTACATCTTTTAGACTATCAAGAGTTTGCATTGCTTTGATAAGATTTTCTTTAGCCTCAATAAGTCTTCTACATTCGAGACTCCCTGATTCTGTAGACATAATTGATTTTGGGTTTGCAGTGAGGGTAAAATTGCAGAGAAAAGTGTTTAGCTGCCTAAGAGGCAGAAAAATTTATTAGCCCCTTAAAAAAAACTCCCTAAGAAGCTTTTTTATTATCTATTCTAAGGAGTAATTTTGTGAAGACTTAATTTATACCAAAATAAAACAGATTTCCTTTTAACCAAGAGCTGTTACTTTAGACAGATTTGGAAATATCTAATTCTAAGAGAGCTGCTCTCTTAAATTTTCAATATGCTTGAATTAAAGTCTAGTAATTGCATTAATTAAGGTAATGATATTCGAAGCTACGTATTTTGGTTCTAGCAGTTGGTTCATTAATCTAGATGGATTGAGAATCTTGATTGATCCATGGCTCACAGGGGACCTTTTCTTTGCGCCTGGACCATGGCTTATAAATGGCAGATTGAATACCAAAATAACTGTCCCTAAAACAATAGACCTTTTGCTTTTGACTCAAGGGTTGCCAGATCATGCTCATCCTGCTTCATTAAAACTTCTTGATCGCTCCATTCCTTCGATATGTTCTTACAGTGCTGGAAGGGTTTTAGAAAAACTAGGGTTTTCGAATAAGACAAGTCTTAAGCCAGGACAATCAAAGAACCTAGATCAAACTTTTATTGAAGCTACAGAAGGCGCTGCTGTTCCAGGACTTGAGAATGGTTACATTGTCTCTTCCAAAAACTTTTCATTTTATATTGAGCCCCATGGGTTTCTTGATGAAAAGATCAAACCTCGTAGACTTGACGCAGTTTTCACGCCGGTTATAAATCTTAAGCTGCCTTTGGCAGGAGCTTTTATTAAAGGTAAGTATGTATTGCCAAAACTTATTAAAAAGTTTCAACCTAAGAAAGTATTTGCAAGCACTACAGGTGGTGATGCAAGTTTTACTGGTTTATTGAATTATTTGATTTCTATTGATGGCTGTAATGAAGAGGCTTCTAATTTTATTAAGGATAAAGCTGAATTTATTAACCCTAAAGTAGGAGAGATTTATCAATTGAATGATTATATTAATCAATAAAAAGAATCTATATTTAATAGATTTACTTCACAAAAATATAATTAGAAAGGTGTACTTGGAAGGAAATGTAGAATAATAAAACCTATGGCTGCTGCAAATACAACTGATATGCCAATAGCAAATAATCCTGGAACCATTCCTCCTGACTCTTCATTTGCCATTGAAGCCTGCTCCTATAAACATGGTAAGTGATTTTAGCCTTTCAGGCTTTGCGCAATATTAATTATAACCAAAGTCTGAAAGAACTGTGAACATTAATCCTAGTAAATACTTTCTCTTTATTCCTTAGATGGTTACTTAAATGTTAGATACAAATAAACTTGTTTCAAATATTTATATAGAATTATTGTATAGGCGTTGCCTATCTTTTAAGCTGCAATTAGTCCAGATTGAAAAAGAACATCAAATATACGAGCACTTCTGCTTCTTGTTGTCCCAAGTGGTTTTAGCTTATCTAAAATAGCAGCATTGCAGCTTATCCAATAACTACCTCTAGCGACACCTGCTTCATCGCATACAATTGCAGGAGCAATTCCTGGATATCTATTGTAGTGAAGGCTATTTAGGGAATCAAGCCAACACCTCTCAAGAAATTCAACCTCTTTATCTGATATTTTTTTTGAATAGCAGTATTTCTCTAGCAAAGTGCAGAGATTTAGACCATTCAACATGATATTCATTCATAACTGCAGAGAAGTTAACATCAACACAATGACTATTTGCTTTTTAAGTCCTTTAGTAATTATTAAGAGATCTTTTCTGGCTAGTCAAATCGCCTTATTGCTTGGGTATTTCAGTAGCTTTTGGAACCATATTTAGCTTTGAGCTTCTTTTGCTTCAAAAATTTGAATACATTTTGCTGACTTGTCTGCTTTAAACCTTGCCTCTTCAAGGGTTTTCCCTTGAGCTAGTGAAACACCCATTCTTCGACCTTTTTTTGTGTTTGGTTTCCCAAAGATCATAATTTTACTATTTTGAATTTCTAAAGCTTTTTCAATTCCTTTATAAGCAACTTTTGCAAAACTTTCTTGAGATAAAATTACTCTTGAAGCAGATGGAGAAACACATTCGATACTTGGGATTGGGAGTCCTAAGATTGCTCTAAGGTGTAATTCAAACTCATTTAAATTTTGACTGATAAGTGTTACAAGGCCTGTGTCATGAGGCCTTGGGGATAATTCCGAAAATATGACTTCTTCACCTCTAATAAAAAACTCTACGCCAAATAAACCAATCCCTCCAAGTTCATTAGTAACTTTTTTTGCAATAGACTTCGCTTCTTTTAATTGATCAAAGCTTAGTTTTTGAGGTTGCCAACTGCATTGATAATCGCCACCTTTTTGTTCATGCCCAATCGGGGGACAGAATATTGTTTGATGATTACTTTGCTTTATTGTTAGGAGTGTAATTTCTAGATCAAAATTTATATATTCTTCTATTATTACTTGCTTTGAATCTCCGCGAGCTTCCTTAATAGCAAGATCCCAAGCTTTTTCTAGATCATTTTTATCTTTTATAAGACTTTGTCCTTTACCAGATGAACTCATTACAGGTTTTACTAATAAAGGGAAACCAACCTTTTTAGAGACTTCTTTTAATTCTTCTATATTTGAGGCATAACCATAGTTTGCTGTTTTGATTGCTAATTTCTCTGCTGCAAGATTTCTTATTTGATCTCTATTCATTGTTATTGCAGTAGCTCTTGCATTAGGAATTACATTGATGCCTTCTTTTTCTATATCTTTTAAAGCTTCTACAGCCAGTGCCTCAATCTCTGGAATAACAACATCCGGCTTATAATCTCTAATTGTTTTTTGAAGACTATTGTGATTATTCATATCTAAAACTATTGCTAAGTCAGCAACTTGCATAGCAGGAGCTTCTTCGTATCTGTCACAAGCAATTACCTTGCACCCAAGTCTTTTCCCCGCTATTGCAACTTCTTTCCCAAGTTCTCCACTACCTAGAAGCATTAAAGTTTTTGGGAAGATAGTCATTGTTGTTTGGCTTATTACTAATTTATTTTCTCACGACTTCTAAAAACCTATAAATTCAAGCAACCTTATTTATTAATATAATTTCATCTTAATAATTTTAAACCATTTAGCATAGTTATGAATTTCTAATTCACATCTAAATATTGATGCTTTTTATTCTATTTTATTTAAAACTATTTGCCTAAAGGCTAACTAAAAATTGCAAAATATTATCAATTTACTATTGTTAGGCTTTACTTATTAATAATTTGAAAAAATTAATAGTAGTGTGAAAAATTTCTTAGTATTTTGCTTCTATTTGCTAGATTGGTAAATTAATTATTAGCTTTTAAGCTTAGTTTATGGCACTTGATCAACTCAAGGCTTTCTTACAGAAAATGCAGGATGAGCCTTCTCTTAAAGCTAATGTTTTGTCATGTTCAACTGCAGATGATGTAGCTCAAATAGCTTTAAAACTTGGATATGAGTTCTCAGGCGATGAGCTTCTTAGATTCTCAGGAGGCAAAGTAGGAAAAGTTACTGTTAAAAAAAATGATGTTCCAGGAGAATATAATTAAATTTACTAGATATTAAGAAATTAATTTCCTTGCTTGATTTAAAATAAAAATCAACCCTATTGCAATTAAAGTAAGTGTAAAAATTGTCTTTATAGAGATATAAATTATAAAGAAGAAAAATATTAGAAGTAAAATTGTTAACCAATTGGGGTATATGACTGAAGCGGTTTCACCTTCTTTGCTATTGCTTGGAATAACTTCTGGTTCGATGGCCAAAGTTCTTGCTTGAATTAATATGATATTAACTTAAGATCAAACTAATACCTATAGCAGGTCTTGGTTTAAAGAGAAATTTCTTTTTTTATTAATAATCTTCAATCATACTTCCACATTATGATTGCTTTTTTCTATCTTTAACGACTAGGATTCATTTTATTAATGATTTAAAAATTAGAAAAATGAACCAGTCAAAAGAAATAGAAGGAAATGATTGCAGAATCTTGTTCAAAAATGCTTATGAAAATCGTTATACCTGGGGCGATGAATTTAAAGGTTATAAAGGTTCCTGTATATGGGATAATGGAATTAAAGTAGTTGAAGGGTCATTTTTATTAGGGAAGGATCTAAAATCGAATGTTACCGGCATAGCTGATCAGGAAGTACTTAAAGCAATTTCATCACAATTGTGGGAAGTGGCAATTCATAGAGTTAGACGTGGATTTGAAAAAGTTCACGGTGAGAATACTTTTACTGCTGGTGATATTAATCAATATGGGCTAGAGGTATTGGTTGGAGGTAAAAATGTAGGGGATAAATATAGAATTAAAAACAATGTTGTAACTATGGTTTTTAGGCATATACATGGAGTTATAGTTGAAATTTATACTATAGAAACTGTTGATACTGGGAATGGATATCTAAGTAGAAATTATAGTAGTCAATATTATGATCCTACTTCTGGTATGCCTACTTCTGGTAAATCTTTATTTAGAGATGAATTTAAACCTTTAAAGAACTCTAGTATTTGGGTTTTAAATAGTAGGGAAATTGAAAAGGAGGAATTTAATTCTTCTCCTTATACTAAAGAAAAGTATTCTTTCTTGGACTTGCAAGAAATTTAGTGAATTACCAATATTATTATTATAGATTTTAGAGTATTTCTTATGACTAATGATCCTATGACAACTGAAGTCAGTGCCAGGATTTGTAACCATATGAATAGTGATCATAAGGATACACTTGCCAAATATGCGATTCATTATGGTGGAATTAATTCTGTATCAACTGTAGAAATGCTAGAAATAACTTCATTATGGATGAAATTAAAGGTAGACGGGAACGACTTACAGATTCCATTTGACCATACTCTTATAGATAGTTCAGATGCTCACAAGACTTTGGTCTCAATGAGCAAATCAATTCCTGAATAATAGTTTTAAGGAATAATTTCTAAATGAATTCATACCCAAGGAATTAAGCTAAGTAGGCAATTTTTAAAATTTATAACTTTCAGGCCAAATTCATTTTTATATTTGCCATTTTATAAAAATAGAAAGATCTTGAAAAATGGCAAAGAAGGTTGAAAAACTAACTGGAGAAGAGCTGGCATCTTATTTAGCTGATCATCGTAATGATTTCGATGGTAATGGAGATGCACTTTGCATGGCAGCTGGTTATGGAATTGAAAGAGCTGATGGAACAGAAAAATGTAACTTCTCAGATTTTGTTAAGGCATTAGCAACTGCTGTTGATTTAAATGACAATGAAGATATTGAAGAATAAATTGCTTTCAATTAAAAAGGACGCCGCCTACCTCATTCGCTGAATATTCTTGTTTACCTTTTAATTAAAAACTATTTTTTGAAATAGCCCTCTTAAAGAAGTCACATAAGCCCTCGTCAGTCAAATCTGGAATAGTCCAGATATCCACTCCATCTGAATTCTCTTCTATCAACCATTCTTTAAATTCCATAATCAGAGCTCTCCTGTCCTTTCCTTGAAGAGACTTAAGCCTTTCAGATAAATAAGAGTCAATAACTCTAATGCTCATGTCCGGGTGACCAGATAAATATTGCATTGCTCTTAAGATTCTCTTTATATTCTAACCTTTTGTTGGCCAAAGCCCCTAAATTTAATATTCAAGGACAGGTTTATCTAAGGAGCTGCCAAAGTTTATGAATTTAGTTTGTTAGCTTCTAGATCCTTGGTAAACAGGTTGCATTAATCCACCGCCTTCATCATCATCATCGCCACTGTCCTCAAAAAATATCACAGCAAAAACAAGTACTGATAAGTAAAAAGATATGATTAGCTCTTGGTATCCGTTCAAGATTTTTTGAAATTTCAACAGACCTTAGTCGATAATGGGTGATTTAAAAAAAAATTAAAGAAAGATATTACAAAGGTATATTGGCTGACAAATTTTTCAAAGGAGGATTTTTCTTTTAATCAAAGGCATTAAAGCAATGTAGAGCAAAAGATTTTAAATTGTTTTATTCCGAGCAAGTCGAAGTCTTTCAATCCCCATGGTCTGCAATGCACCTGTCTCTTTCTCTTTTTACTGTTATTGCAGCTTCAATAGCTGTGACTATAGAAATGATCAGCAAGCCTAATACGCCTCCATTATTAGCTTGAATAGAAGCTGGGTCTGAGGGATCTATTGATATCTGTCTAGAAAAATCAAGATATACCCAGGAAGCAGAAATTATGGTTGTGATCCAATAGGCTCTCCATCTTCGTTGGTATAGATATCCAGTCCCTAAACCAGGTAACAAGTTTAACAAGGCAGATATCCATGCTGATGAGGCAGCTATGATTTGGCTTTTTGTAGGGGCTAACAATTTTCTAACTTAAATTTATTTATAATTTACTTTATGCAGATTTGCTTAGCAGACAATAAAATTATTCTAATTTTTTATATTAGCAATCAATTGTTTTCTAATATATATTTTAAATTATGATTTTATAGAAATACATTTCAATCAATTTATAGATTAAATAGATCGAAATGTATTTGCAATTCTAAGGAAAAAGTGTAGCCAAATACTAGCAGTAACCATTCCTATTAAAGCAGTATGAGAATTAAGAGCCTAAATCTACTGCTATTAATATTTTTGATCTTAATTTAAAAGATTCCAGGTATTATTTGACCTGATGTTAGGTAAGCACCTAGTAACGCTATAAAGCCGATCATTGCCCAACGGCCATTAGCTTTTTCTGCATCTTCTATATATCCAGAATAATTTTCAACTAGCTGAGGTTGAGCTTCTACTGGAAACATGTTCTGACGATTGCCAGATTCTGTTGTTATTTGAGCTTGTGCGGATGATGTCATGGGGTATTTAGTGGTTAGAAAATTCCTGGAATGATTTGCCCTGTGGTTGCGTAAGCACCAAAAGCTGCAACGAAGCCAAGCATTGCGGCCCAACCGTTAAATTTTTCTGCTTCAGGAGTCATGAGAAGTAGTGAAGTTATGTAAAGCATTATTACATATTTTGTAAAGCTTTGTAAAGCATTTAATGAAAGTTGCTATTTGATTTGATTGAGATTCGATTCCTTTTGTGCTTTTGAAAGGTTTTTTTTTGATTTTTCGGACCTATCTTTTTGGCATTAAAGAAATTTATAATTATTTGGCTAGTGCGATCTTATTTTTTAGTTCTTTCCGTTTCGCTTTATTTAAAACCCCATGTCTGAAGAGCTTTCTCAAACGGAACAATTAAAAAAATTCTGTCAGGAAATAATGAAAATCACTAACTGTTCTGAGGCTGATTTGTCAGAGTTCATCCATTCTCTAACCCGAAAAGAACAAGTTATTTCCCGAAAAGATTCTCAAAATCGTTCTTGTTCAGAAAAATAAAAAAAACTTCTTGCTAAAAATAAAGACCTCTAACTATTCCGACGATATCTATTGCACAGCATGTATCCTTCATCAGGTATAGCGCCTTTCTCGCTCAAAAAAAATTATGCAGACCTACGGAAACCCAGATGTCACCTATGGGTGGTGGGTTGGTAATTCTGTAGTTACCAACCGAGCAGGCCGATTTATTGGCTCTCATGTTGGTCATACAGGAATTATTTGCTTCGCAACTGGTGCAAGTTGTCTATGGGAACTTTCACGTTTTGATTCCTCAGTACCAATGGGGCATCAAAGCTCTATATACCTCTCTCATTTAGCCTCTCTTGGAATTGGCTTTGATGAAGCTGGTGTTTGGACAGGAGCAGGTGTTGCAACTATTGCAATTTTCCACCTAATCTTTTCAATGGTTTATGGCGGAGCAGGATTAGCACACTCACTTTTCTTCGACCCAGATCTAAACGAAGGTCCAATTGGCCGAGTAGATAAATTTAAGTTGGAATGGGACAACCCAAATAATCTGACTTTTATCCTTGGTCATCATTTGATCTTCTTAGGGGTAGCCAATATTTGGTTCGTTGAATGGGCAAGAGTCCATGGAATTTATGATCCAGCTTTAGGGGAGGTTCGTACAATTTTCCCTGGATATGGAGATTTTGGAATGGTATGGGGGCATCAATTTGATTTCATCAAGATTGATAGTCTAGAAGATGTAATGAGTGGTCACGCATTTTTGGCCTTCTTACAAATAAGTGGCGGTGCTTTCCATATAGCAACACGACAAATTGGTGAATACACCAAATTCAAAGGGGATGGATTGCTATCTGCAGAGGCAGTTCTTTCTTGGTCGTTAGCTGGTCTATTCCTTATGGGTGTAGTCGCAGCATTCTGGGCAGCTTCTAATACTACTGTTTATCCAACAGAGTGGTATGGGGAGCCATTGGAATTCAAATTTGGCATCTCTCCCTACTGGGCTGATACTGGAGATACTTCAGATTGCAAGTATTTCTTTGGACATACATCAAGGGCAGCCTTAGTGAATGTGCAGTATTACTTTGCATTTTTCTGTCTTCAAGGGCATTTATGGCATGCTTTGCGTGCTTTAGGCTTTGATTTTAGAAGAATTGCTAAGGCAATAGGAGGTTTAACTGAATCTACTTCTTCTTAAGGATTAGGTTTTACCCCATAAAAAAAAGCCTCGCTATTTAGCGAGGCTTTTTTTATGAGGTTCTCTTTTCTATTAAATAGATGATTTAGAGATTGATTTAAGAGAAGTTTCCAAGACTTTCAATCTTTTTGTTGGGCGTAGTAAAAGAATTGGGAGGCTCCAAAAAAAGCACCCAGACCAGCTAAAGCTGCTCCTAAGTTAAATCCGCCAGATGGTTTGATGATTCCAATATCTGAAGGATGAGGGAGTTGAGTAGCGAAATCAAGTAAATGAGATGGATCGATCATTTAGGAATAATGCAATTTTCTATAAAGATATATGGGAAGCATTGCAAAGCACCTTCTATTTAATTTAATTGATATTTAAATAGAAGGTGCTTTGCAATGAGATTTTCGGTTTTTATTTCCTAGAACCTATTGATCAATCTCTTTTTGCCCAAGGATCAATTCTCTTAGAATCATCTGAGTAATAGAAGAATTGAGAAGCACCGAAGAATGCACCTAAACCACAAAGAGCAGCTCCTAAATTGAAACCTCCGGTAGGTTTAATGATTCCAATGTCAGATGGATGAGGTAATTGGGTGGCGAAATCAAGTAAATGAGTTGGATCAATAATCATTTGAGATGGTTTGCAAATTTGTTTATAGATAACCCAGGTGGCCACTTTGCCAAACCCGCGCTCAGAGGATTTTACATCAGCTTTCCAAAAGAGGCTAAAACTCTACTTACATTGACAAACAAATAAAAATATTTATATACCAAGGTCAAATAAATGAATTTGTTGCGGAAATTATTTTGGGCCATCACCACCACAGTCCCAAAATAATTATTTCTCTTAACGGGAACTAAGACTTTGCTAATAGTTGCCCAGTTGGTAGTCATTAGGCTTAATGGTTCTAAAACGCAAAAAATCTCCGAGATAATCAAAAATTTTTTGAGATCAAATTTGACTGTTTTGCCTTTCAAATATCTGGTTGTTTTAATGGGAAAAAACTTTATTGAATTTTTCTTGATTAAAAACTTGACTTTTAGAGGCTTTCTTAATGGATTTCTTAAATTAAGCAGCACTATTTGACTTTAAAAAAGCCCCCGTTTTTAGGAGGAGCTTTTTTGTGTTGAAAAACCAATTTTGAATTAGTGCCAAGATCAGTTAGTTGGATGGATCATTTGCATCGAATCCATAGTAAACAAAATGAGTCACTTGAATAAAAGTGATCACTCCAAAAATTGCTGCAAGAGTATTGAAACCAACAACAGTAATAGTTGCTAATAAATCTGATGAGTGAAGCAGAGAAATTATTGAATCGAGGTTTTGTTGGGAAATTTCCTTATAGATATACATAAAGAGTACAGAAAATCTCATCTCGTTGCATGTTGAAAAATGTTTTTTTATTTCTCTTAGATAAAGACCTTTAACTATTTCGTACATTTTAAGGAAGCACCATGTAGTGTTCATGGGGAATAGCGCCTTTTTCGCTCAAAAAAAATTATGCAGACCTACGGAAACCCAAACGTCACCTACGGGTGGTGGGCTGGTAATTCTGGAGTCACCAACCGCTCAGGCAAATTTATTGCAGCTCATGCAGCTCATACAGGACTTATTGCCTTTGGGTGCGGTGCAGCCACGCTTGTTGAATTAGCAGGATTTGACCCTTCATTGCCTATGGGTCATCAGAGCTCTCTTTTCCTCGCTCACTTGGCATCTGTCGGCATTGGCTTTGATGATGCTGGAGTCTGGACTGGTGTTGGTGTAGCCAATATCGCGATACTTCATTTAATCCTCTCTATGGTTTATGGAGGAGGAGGACTTTTGCATTCCGTATATTTCACTGGAGATATGCAGGATTCACAAGTACCACAAGCTAGAAAGTTCAAATTGGAATGGGACAACCCAGACAATCAAACCTTTATTCTTGGTCACCATTTGTTGTTTTTTGGTGTTGCCAATATATGGTTTGTTGAATGGGCAAGGATTCATGGAATTTACGACCCTGCCATTGAAGCAATACGTCAAGTTAATTACAATCTTGACCTCACTCAGATTTGGAATCATCAATTTGATTTCCTTGCCATTGACAGTCTTGAAGACGTAATGGGAGGGCATGCCTTCCTAGCTTTCTTCCAGCTTGGAGGAGGCGCTTTCCATATCGCAACTAAGCAAATTGGAACTTATACAAAATTCAAGGGCAAAGAATTACTTTCAGCGGAAGCAATTCTTTCTTGGTCATTAGCTGGTATTGGATGGATGGCATGTGTTGCTGCTTTTTGGGCTGCAACAAATACAACTGTTTATCCTGAGGCTTGGTATGGAGAAGTACTTCAAATTAAGTTTGGTGTTTCTCCTTATTGGATAGATACTGTGCCTGGTGGTACAGCTTTCTTAGGCCATACAACTAGAGCGGCTTTGGTAAATGTTCATTACTACCTTGGATTCTTCTTTATTCAAGGCCATCTATGGCATGCATTGCGCGCTATGGGCTTTGATTTCAAGCGCCTGCTTGATAAAACTGGTCCATTTGGTATTCCAAGGACTCTTTGAATTTAAAGCCTTTCTTTATTTTTAATTAGGTTAAAAAACCCCTGTTTTTATAGGGGTTTTTTTATTTGATATTTTTGATTTTTAAGCAAAATAAAAAAGAAGCAGAGATTTTTATCTCTGCTTCTTTTTTGGAACGATCAAAAAAATTAATTTATCTTTAAAAGCTTTGTCGGATTGTTAACGTGATAATTTTTGCCTTTCCGTTCCTTCAAACTTTTCAGGATCGTTACAGTCTCTTGCATACCAATGGAATTGAGACACTTGAATAATTGCAAGTATTCCAAATACAACTGGCAGAAGTTGGAACCCACCTGATGGCTTTACTAAACCTATATCTGATGGGTGAGGTAGTTGCGTTGCGAAATCCAGCAAATGCGAGAAATCAATCATCAAGTCAATAAAAGTTAGGTAAGTTATAACCTAGACTTTAAGGCTATTTGCAAGAAAAAGTTTTTTTGACATTTAATTAAAGAAATCTAGAAAAAATAAAAAAGGAACTCTTGGTTAATTAATTAGCATTCAGTTCAATATGATGTTGTGCTTTTGACCTTGATTAGTTTGAATGCTTGCGCTTTCCACAACAAGAGATTTTTAAAATAAGAGCTTTAGAAGTTCTTAGGGTGAAGTTTTATTCCCTCATTTTTCTGGTCAAGTCAGCTTTGCTTGACTTCTTAATGATTTTTTTATTTATTTTACTTTTTTATTTTGACTTCATAATTAAACGGTGCGATGCTCGCTCCCTAAAGAAAAACTTTTTGCTTTAATTGTATAAATCATTGCGCTGCAGTCATTTTGAATTTCTTGCTCGGCAATTAAGAATTGAAAATTTTTAGAGAAATAGCCTTAGGAGGTCAGTTTTTTTTTACAGATTAAAAGATATTTCTCACAAATTCTCACAAACTAAATAAAGACCTTTAACTATTCTGCGCATATCTATTGAGCACAGTGTAATCTGCATTGCATATTTGCCTGTATTGCTTAAAAATTATGCAGACCTATGGAAATCCAGAAGTTACCTATGGATGGTGGGCTGGTAATTCTGTGGTTACCAACCGCTCTGGCCGATTTATCGCCTCTCATGTAGGCCATACAGGATTGATTTGCTTTGCGGCTGGTGGTAGCACTCTTTGGGAGTTGGCTAGGTACAACCCAGAAATACCTATGGGGCACCAAAGCTCTTTATTCTTGGCTCACCTTGCCTCAATTGGTATTGGCTTTGATGAAGCTGGTGCTTGGACAGGTGTTGGTGTAGCAACTATTGCAATTGTGCACCTTATTCTCTCAATGGTTTATGGAGGAGGAGGTCTTCTTCACGGAATTCTTTTTGATGAGAATGTAGAAGATAGTGAGGTTTTACAAGCTAAGAAATTCAAGCTTGAGTGGAATAATCCTGATAATCAGACTTTCATTCTTGGTCATCACTTGATTTTCATGGGTGTTGCTTGTGCTTGGTTCGTTGAATGGGCAAGGATTCATGGAATTTATGATCCAGCTTTAGGAGCTATTCGTCAGGTCAATTACAATCTTGATCTTTCTATGATTTGGCAAAGGCAGTTTGATTTCATTACCATCGATAGCCTTGAGGATGTCATGGGTGGTCATGCTTTCTTAGCTTTTGCAGAAATAACTGGAGGAGCTTTTCACATTGTTGCTGGATCAACCCCTTGGGAAGATAAGAAGCTTGGTGAGTGGAGCAAATTCAAAGGTTCAGAATTACTTTCAGCAGAAGCTGTACTTTCCTGGTCTCTTGCAGGCATAGGTTGGATGGCGATAGTTGCAGCCTTCTGGTGTGCTTCTAATACCACTGTTTATCCAGAAGCATGGTATGGAGAGCCTTTGCAATTTAAATTCGCTATTTCACCTTATTGGGTTGATACAGGAGACCTTTCTGATGCGACAGCATTTTGGGGGCATTCTGCTCGTGCTGCTCTAACTAATGTTCATTACTATCTTGGATTTTTCTTCCTTCAAGGACATTTCTGGCATGCTTTGAGAGCTTTAGGGTTTAATTTCAAGAATGTAACCGCTTCTATAGGTAATGAGCAGAAGGCAACTTTTACAATTAAGTCCTAATCTAATTTCTCTTTAGCTGTTTGACTTGAATTGGGTTAAAGCAACCTTTTCAATAAAAAAGCCTTGTCAATAGACAAGGCTTTTTTATTGTTTTTATTTCTTGTAAAAGCATTTTTAAATATGTCCTAGAAAAACTATTCTTTACAATGATCTTCAATAAATGATCTCTTAAAAAGTAAAATAAAATTCTTTACTCGTTTACCTATGTCACATACCTTGATGGAATAAAGGTTTAACTTATACAAATCAAATGAATAGAATCTATGACATCTGAGGAAATACAAGCTGTCAGTAATATGATTTCTCTTCATCCACCAATTATTATTGGAACTCTTTGCATATTTATGTATATAAGAGGAAAATTTATAGAGGGGAATCCATCTTCAGGAAATAGTCCTTTGAGTTAGTTCAAACATTTAATTAATTTTTTCATGGAATTTTTTAAGTATTTTTTATTTGGTATTTCTGGCCTAAGCCTTATCTTCTGGGTTTGTGTAATAGCATTGTGGCACACTTATATGTTCCCTAGATTTTTCAACGAAGACAGTAAAGTACAAAGCTATTCTGCAACGTACAATTCATCTTCAATAAAGCCATCTGGTTTAATTGACAGATCTAAGTATTCTAGAAAATCATTAGTGATAGCTGATTTTACACCTGTAGAAGCTAATTACAGTGTCAATAGACTTTATACCTCTATGTTGCTAAGTCTTGGCGTGATGTCTTTTATACTTATTACTTACGGCTTGCATAGTGGACTCTCTGAATTCATCTATCCGGGGTGAATCGATGGTTACTTTGATAGGTATAAGATTAAACTTCAGAAAGTGATTTCTTTACTTCATTCTTTTTCAGGATCGTCTAGGACATATTTGATTTACAAATTACAATGACAGTAGGGATTTATTTCGCAACAACTACAGGGAAAACTGAGGACATAGCAGAAAGAATTCATGGATTATTGGATGGTGCTGAGTCACCTAAAGATATGTCCGATGTTGATGACCTCAGTGAGCTTTCTAATCATGATGGCATTATATGTGGCATTCCTACCTGGAATACTGGCGCAGATTCAGAAAGGTCTGGCACAGCTTGGGACACTATCCTTGATGAGATAGGGGAGCTAAATTTAACTGGCAAAAAAGTTGCAATATTTGGCTTAGGAGATTCATCAACTTATACAGAAAACTATTGCGATGCTATGGAAGAATTGCACAGATACTTTCAACAAGCAGGAGCGACAATGGTTGGTTATGTAAGCACTAATGATTACACTTTTGATGAATCAAAAAGTGTTGTAGGCTCTACATTTTGTGGACTTCCTTTAGATGAGGATAGTGAATCAGATATGACAGATGCAAGAATATCCCAATGGGCTACACAGCTTAAAGGTGAAATGCCTGGTTTATAAACCTTTAAAAGCTATATATGTTTAGATAGAAGGCTTATTTATAAATTGCAGGAAAATTAATCATCAAATTCGGGTTTAGGTTTTTTCTTTATTTTTCCTGTAAGAAGTTGATGCAAAGCATCTAATGAGTTATAAACCTCTTTTAACTCAGTTATTTCTGGTAGCAAGCCATCTTGAGTAAGAATTTGGTCTAGGTCTCTTAGCTCTTGGCGTATATAACGCAGATGTGAGCTGATTTCTTCTCTTTTACTTGTGGACATAGATCTTTATGAATTTAAAATGCTAATACTCGATGGGTGGTTTGCAAGATCCTAATTCTAACAATATCGAATTCTGGAGCAACTACTTTTTCTTCCTTGGGAGACAATAGTATTTCCTAGAGATCTAACAAATAGGTTCAAAATGATTATCCATAATTAAATACAATTAAGAGATTTCAAGGCTAGATAGGTTAAGAGCCAATCGTTAAGCAATTCTATTGAAATAGGCTTTTCCCTTAATTAGTATCGAAAATGAACGCACCGCTTGGTTTAATTGGTTATATTCCATTTTGATATTTTTACAATTATGGAAAGATGAATAAGCAGCTTGATTCGATAATTCCTAATCAATCTGATGAGTTCGAAACCAGTGGATTTCAGCATTCTTTTGTTATTGGTAGTGCTTTAGTAGTTCTAAATTTAGTCCTTATGTCTTGCATCGGAATCTATTGGACTAATACGGCTGTTCATCAATATTTCTCAGGAAGTCCTCTTTGAAGCTTGAGTCAATCAAATATACCTGCCTGTAATTTTTTAAATAGTTAATGGTTACATCTATTATGTTATTGATACTTCAATTAAGCATGATAATCAAAGAACAATCTAGTTGTGACTAAAACCAATGTCATCAATTCATCTTGCTAGAAGAATATTTGGAATTTTTATAGTATTGACCTTCATTTTTTCACCTGCATCATCAGTAGAAGCTGTTTTAAATGTAGGGGATGAAGTCCCTAACTATGTTCGCTCACAGATCACAGGTATAGACCTTCATGGACAGGACTTGTCCAAGTCTTCTATTGCTGGAGCAACTGCAAGGGATTCGAATTTAAGTGATGTGGACTTACATGGGACTGTAGTGACTTTAGCTGATTTGAAAGGATCAAATCTAAACGGTATTAATCTTACAGATACTCTTTCTGATCGAGTTAATTTTCAAAAAACGGATTTAAGGAATGCGGTACTTGTAAATATGATTGCTTCGGGGAGCAGTTTTGCTGGAGCTCAAATTGAAGGAGCTGACTTTAGCTACGCTGTTCTTGATAGTGATGATCAACGGAACTTGTGCGAAATTGCAGAAGGAACAAATCCTCAAACTGGTATATCTACTAGGGAAAGCCTTGAGTGTTCAGAGCGAGGAGTTGGATACAAGCCTCCTATGCCTGGGAGCTAATTCTTACGAATTATTTTCTTGGTGTTGACGCACCCTCTGATGAATATATTCATTGGAAGACATAGCTGGTAATTACCCTTCTCAAAGAGTGATAGTTAAATTGACATCCTAATTTAAGGAGTCAATGATTCCCTTGAAACCTTATACCGTTCGTTATCGATCCTTCGATAATGGGAGGCAAGAAAATTGCTTTTATGCAAGTGATTCCTTTGAAGCAAGAATGCTTGCTATGGAATTTAATAAATATATCCATGATCATCCAAATTGCATAGATTTAATTCGTTGTGAAGAGAAGCTGCTTGCGCATCTATCAAATTAGATCAAGCCCCATTTTATAGATGATTGATCACCTCATGTTTGATTTAAGCATGAAATTGCGTTCCTCTATTGCTTATATATAAATATATGCTTTGCTTGGTTTATTAGTAAATAGGTTGATGAGTGATTATTGGCCAAAGAGATCAGCCCCAAAAGGCTTTTCAATAGAAAAACTGGCTAAAAAACATAGAGCTATGTTGACAGAGCTTTCTTTTAAGCATAAGGAATCTCTAGATAATCGAACAGATATTACTTCCTTGGATAGCTTTAAAGAATCTAATAAGATTAAGCAAAGACTTTATTCTTCAAATAGATTAGAGGACGACTTTTTACATTGGGCTAATAGGGACTTTCGTGAACATTACAAAGCAGCTTAAGCCTGATGCTTTACCTTTAATCAAAATCCTTTAGGATGCAAACAAAGAAAAACTAGTAAATATTTTTATCTTTATAAATTTTGCTTGATTAGATATTAATTTGCTAAAAGCTACTTATTTAATTTTTATCAACATCTGATTTTCTTATACAAGTAATAATCCAATAATAGATTTGATATTACTTTATTATAATATCAATATCAAAGCCTAGATTACTTTTTCTAGAAAGAACTTCTTTTTTTAAAATTCCTTTGTCAATTGCTCTTATTAAAATATAGATTGATTCAATAAAAATAATTATCATTGTTAATAATATAGAGATAAATAATGAAACTAGATCTTTCTCATTAGATTTATTGCTTATTTTATTTGTACTATCCATGTTCTAAATAGATTCTTCTATCTACTATTATAAGGACCAAATTGAGTTGCGCATGCAGCACCGCATTTTGCGCCTAAGTTAATTGCTTTTTGAATATCCATGTTTGCTGCCATTCCATATGTTAGGCCAGCAGCAAAACTATCTCCGCATCCATAACTGTCTATTGCTTTACTCCTAAGTTCAACAGCTTTATATCTTCCACCAGGATTGACTATTCCTCCTGATTCACCTTCTGTTAGGACAGTGACCTTTGGTTTGATTAATAAGCTGTTTTTGTGGACTTTTTCGTCAGGGTCAAGGTTGCTTCCCACTAAGGCGTCTAATTGTATATTTGCATCGTTTAAATGTTTAAACTTTACTCGGGGAGTAGCGCAAAGAATCTTTGCTTCTCTGCAAAATTGAATAGCTTTACTGTCAGCAGCAGTAATAAAAACTCCATCAAATTCTTTTAATATGGACCAGGGTAAATCATCCATTCCTTGAGGCTGCAGCCTTTCACCTATGACTGTAATCGCTCTATCCCCATTGTTGTCGATAAAACTTAGAGCTCTTCTAGTGGGTTTATTTCGCCAAGCTGTATGCATAGTGATGCCAAATGAAGAAAGCCGCTCAAAACTTTTTTCACCTATATAATCATTACCAAGAGAAGTGAAGAAGTGAACAGGCACATCAGTTAGTTTTGACATTTGTACTGCTGCGACTGCTCCGCCCCCAGCAGGCTCCTCTTTAAAATTATTACTTCTATTTATCAAGCCCTGTCTAGGCATTTTGTCAACGGAAAGGAAGGACACCCATTCGATATGACCTACTACAGCAAGCTTGAGCTCTTTGTTTCCACTCATATTATTCTGCTTAATTCTTCTTGCTTATACTCGACTAAATTATTTATCTTTGCAATATATAAAGCAATCTTATTTATTAAAAGCAATACTTCAAGAGGCATTGCTTATACTCAACTTGAGATTCTAGAATTTAGAGATAAGTATAATTTGTTATCCTCTTAAAAGTATTAAACTTAATTCTAAATATATCAATAAAAGGAATCATTTGTCTTCATTTAAATATAATATATAGCCACGCACTTTTAGATTATTCAGACGGTTACTCTCTTGCCTTGAGAATAAGGTGTAAGGTTTATTCTGATCATCTACTATTAATTAATGCTATTTAAAAACAATGAAACCCAACATTAATTTGATATCTGTTGTGTATTTGCTTCTCTCCGTTTTTGGGGCTGTCATGCCAACTCTTGCAAATATCCAATTCATTAAAGATTATGGGCCTGGTTTTGATCTGCTTAATTTTATAGCTTTGGCTAATAGCAATCCGGCCTCTCGATCTCTGTCTTTCGATCTATTTATATTAGCAACAGCTGTATTTGTCTGGATGTTCGTCGAGTCTCGAAGGTTGGGTATTCGTCATTTTTGGGTAGTTGTCGTAGGGACATTTACTATTGCAATAGCTTTTTCAGCACCGCTATTCCTTTTCCTTCGTGAACGTAGAATAATACAATTAAAAAATGAAGAAATAAATTAAATTATTTAATTATTAATTTTAACTTTAACTTTATTAATCGGATTTATTCTATTTGTTAATGGATATACTAAAAGTGAGCAAATACTTATTAATAACCAAAGCAGCATTCCTGTTCCTTGATTATCGATTATTTTGCCTGCAATTATTGGAAAAATTAGGAAGCTAATGCCAAAACATTGAGAGTAAATAGCCATAGAGATTCCGCGTTGCTCTAGTGGAGATACTTGGACTATTGTTTCAGTTGCAGTAGGCAGGAACATTGCAATACCTATAGAAATAGCTATCAAACCTGTAGAAAATAGAAACAAACCATTAATATAAAAGCTTGATATACATAGTATTAATGAACCAATTGAGAAGTTAATTAGACATAGTTTTAAGCCAAGCTTTACATTTCTTTCTGATAACCATCTACCAATAGGCCATTGAATCACTAAAAGTAAGATGAGCTTATAGGCTACAATCCAACTTATAGAACTATCTTCTATCGCAGGTCTGTATATACCACCTTTTGCTAGATCAAGTTGTAATCCAATTTGCATTAAACAAAGCACACCTGTGCCAAGAATGCTAATTATAATTATAGGATATAGTGTTTTTATCAATGAATAGATCTTGTCAATTCTTGGTACAAGTGATATTTTGGTCGCCTTGTTTTTAACCATACTATTGTTTTTAGCAAAGTTATAGAATTTCTTATTACTTATAAGGGCTATAAGTAAACACATACACAATATTTCTATTACATATACAAAGCGTATATGGCCAATAGTTGATGATAATGAACCTATTAATGCTCCTATACTTACTCCTAGTGCATCGGCGCTTCGAGCCAAAGCAAAACCTTTACTTGAGCTGATATTTTCGCAACATATAGGCACAGCTAGTTCTACTGATGGCCAGTAAAAACCAGCAGCGCATCCTAAAAACACTTCTCCTAACAAATATCTTGTGGTTGTATATGCTCCAAAAAGAACTAGGTCAGCAGTCACAGCAAATAAGGCTGCAACTCTTAGAGGGGTTGAGAAACTAATTCCTTTGTCGAGCCATATACCTGTAAATAGCCTAGAAATTGTTCCGGCAATAGCAGCAGCGCAAAAACCTAGCCCTATTTGAGTGCCACTGAAAGAAAGACTATTGAAAACTAATGGTGTTAAATACAACACTCCACCAGCACCTATTGATGCTAGAAATCGACATATTGTGATTCTGCGCAATTTTGCGGGAAACTGGTTCCACCACTTCTTGATATTTGTCGTTGTATTCAATTCTCTCAGCAAGAAGAATAATAGCTAGTTGTTTGCTTGCAATTCTGACAGCAGGAAATTGCACAGGTAATTGGCTTCATGCTGCAGAAAGAGTTGATTTTCATTTTGATGATATGACTATACCTATCCCAATAGATGAATTAAATCTTTGGAATAGTGATCTCAATAAAAAAAACTCTGACAAATTAATAGATCCAACCAACAAGTCAGAGCTTTCTTTTTGGCTTAATATGCTTGGCTTTAAAAGTAGAGAAGCTTTATCAGAATTTCTTGAAACACCTCTTGTAAAAGATAAAAGTATGGCTAGACAGCTTTTGAGAAGTTGGGTAGGGCGAAAGTTACTAGATCAAATTAGTGATTTGGTTGTTCTTGATCAAGATAAAACTGGAATAAAAGTTTTTAATACACTTGAGATCCTTTTGGAAGAGCAAGAAACTGTTTCTTTATTAGATCTATTAAAAGCTTTACCGGCAGAAGTAATTCATCTTGATTTAGATGGATGGTTTAAGGTCTTAGACAACTGGCGTAATGAGTTAAAACTTCAACAAAAACTTTTAACCGACTTGAGAGATCTATCTCCAAAGGTAAGCCTTTTAACTCCTCTTCAAAATACTGATAGAGGATTGAAGGAGTCATTAAATGAATTCGTAGCCATAAATGCATCGCATCGATCTGAACAGTTGAAAGTGCAGGTTTGGAAGCCTTTAAAAAGAAAAATTTCTAGGGAGAATTGGATTGCGTTTATGCCTGGGCTAGGAGGAGACCAAGATCATTTCCGATGGCTTGCAAGAAGCTTGAGTCATCAGGGATGGGAAGTGGTTATTCTTGATCACCCTGGCAGCAATACAAAAGCGATGCATTCACTTGTGGAAGGAACGGACCCCTTCCCTGGAGGTGCAGAAGTCTTTCTTTACCGCTTAGCTGATTTACAAGCTGTTTTGAAAGCCAAGAAAGAAGGAACTATTGATTTAAAAGGGAAGCGACTTGTTCTGATGGGTCATTCTTTAGGGGCGTTGACCGCATTTTTTGCCTCTGGAGCTTTACCTCAGAAAGGTTTGGAAGGTCGTTGTAATCAAGCTTTATATGATTTATCAATAACAAATCTTTCTAGGCTCCTTCAATGCCAAATAGTAGATATTCCTTTAGAGAAAACTAAAGGAATATCTTATTTGTCCGCAATTGTAGGTATAAATAGTTTTGGTAAATTGCTATGGCCTGAATCTTTAAGCGCAGAAACAAATGTACCTGTCTTTCTAACAGGAGGTACTTTTGATCTGATAACTCCTGCTATTTCAGAACAATTGGGCCTTCTTCTTTCTACTAAGCCAAATAAGTTTAGTAGAGCATTAATTGTTGAAGGAGCAAGTCATTTTTCCCCTATTGAAGTAGATGAGCAAGAAGATCAAACCATTAATAGTGACATATATCAGATTAGTGATGCTTTGGTTGGCTCACATCCTTCCTCTGTTAGAAGTATATTAGCAACAGAAATTATTAGATTCCTTGATAACCTTGAAAAAGAAAAACCTTTAACTGTGAAAACAAATAATTTATCAACAAATTTAAAATTTCATATTATAGATCGTATTTCTATTAAAAAAATTATAGCCAACTAATATTTAACTCTAGGATCTATAAAGGCAATTAATAAGTCTATAGTTAGACTAACCATAACAACTATAGTTGAAATAATGACAACAATACCTTGAACCATATTGTAGTCTCGCTGACTTATAGCCTCTTTTAGTCCTAATGCTATCCCTGGCCATGAAAATGTAACTTCTATTAGAAGTGCACCACCAATTAAGGAGGATATCGTAAGACCAGCTATTGTAAGAACCGGTAGCAATGCATTAGGCAAAGCATGAGAAAAAATAATTTGAGATTTTTTTATGCCCCGACTACTAGCAGCTTGAATATAATTTGTACTAAGTACTTTCTCTAGATTAATTCTTAAAGATCTACTGAAGATCCCACTTAGTAAAATCCCTAGTGTGCTGGCAGGAAGTACAAGATGCCTAATTGCTCCTCCAAGAGCATCCAAGTCGCCCTTTCTAATACTGTCTAAAATTAAAAAGCCACTCCCTTGAGGAGGTGAAAGGCTTGGCGGGAATCGCCCTCCAACAGGAAGCCATCCAAGAACGACAGCAAAAAGCATTTGGATGAGCATTGCTGCCCAGAATGGAGGTAAGGCATAAGTGCCAATCCCAAATAAGCGTCCTGCAAGATCTGTTTTACCTTCAGGCTTAGCGATTCCTGTAAATCCAACTATAAGGCCAATAATTGATGCTATTAATAATGCAATAATTCCTAATTCAATACTCGCAGGCAAGGTATTTGCAATTGTTTCCCTTACAGATTCTTGGTTGTTTAAAGATTGTCCTAAATCTCCATGGATAAGACCATTTAGATATTTAAAATATTGATTTATTAGAGGGATATCTAAACCTAATTTTGCTCTCATTGCTTCTCGTGCTGCATAATCTGCACGATTGCCTAATATTGCATCTACTGGGTCGCCAGGTGCAACTCTTAGTAATAAGAAAACTAAGCTAGAAATAAGCCATAACATAACAGGAGCTAAAGCCAGCCTAGTTAACGAGTATTTAAGAAGTGATCTGGCTCTATTCATTTGTTTTAATTATTTCACCTAAAAGCAATTTCCCACTTCCATCAAATTTAGGTTGACTTAAGTTTGTTTTGCTCCATGCTCTTGGTTTAACAATCCAAACTGGTAAAAGAGCAGCACCATCTTTTGCAAGGTTTTCAACTTTTTTTAACTCATTAAGCCTATTGTCTCCAAATAAAGTCTCACTTTTTTCTAGGGATTTTTGTAATTCACTATTAGCCCAGAAAGTTCCTCCAAATACTGCTTCTCCTTCTTCACATAAATCTCTATTTATTTTTTTGCAATCAAGTAAAGGTGATAAATATGCATATGGATCAGGATATCCTCCTGTCCAATCAAGTATTACAGCATCAAAAACTGCTTCAGCTAGTTGTTTGTATACAGTTGTTGATTCAACACCATTTAATGATAATTCCAAGCAGTTTGATAGATCTCTTTTGATTTGTTCTTGCCAAGTAAGCGCTAAGAGTTTATCTGCAGGAACATTAGATCTAAAAGTTAGTGGAAGAACAAGTTTATTGTTATCACATAAGCCAGAGTTTCTAAACAATTTTGATGCTAATCCAATATTATAACTTGGCCATATAGAATTGCCTTCTTTATTTAATATAGGGGGAATTAAAGATTTCAAAGGTTCTCTTAACCCATAGCTTACTTGTCTAGAGATCAAACTTCTATCAATCGTATATAAAAGGGCTTGTCTAATCTCTTTTCTTTCTAAAAGTTTTGAGTTTGAACGAAAAACAATATAACCAATTTGCATCGGAGGCCCTTCTTCTTCAAGAAGCAAACCTTTCTTGGATAATTTATGTAGTGCGAGTCTATGACCATCTTCTAATGAATGCGATAAAAGTATATCGACTTGACCTGTTTTTATGGAACTAAAAAGAGCTGTTGAGGTATTGAAATTTATATAACTTATGCCCGAATTACTAGGGGGTTCCCCCCAATAGTCTTCAAAAGGAACAAGACTTAGCCTTTCGGGAGAATAGCTATTTAATTTGTATGGACCAGTTCCTATGAAATTATTGTTTAAAAACTTGTTCTGATGTTGAGAGTATGAGCTTGGAGATATTGGTGTAAGATTGATAGATGTGAGTAATCCTTTAATTGAACTTGAAGGTCTTGAAAGGTTAATTTTAAGAAGAAATTTCTCAGGTGTCTCTATAGACTTAATCCGATTATCTATTATATAATTAAGGGTTCCTATTTTTATAAAACGCCTAATACTAAAAGCCATTGCCTTTGCATCAAAAATCGTTCCATCATGAAAAAGAACATCTTCTCTAAGAGGTATAGAAATAGTTAACCCATCATTACTAACTCTAGGCATATCCATTGCCAGCCTAGGTATTAGAGACCCTTTAGAATTAATTCTGTAGAGGGTATCACCTAAGTTACTTATTAATTGAATGGCAATTAGTTTGTTTGCCTGTGCTGGATCTAGAGACTCTATCTTCCCATTACTAGCAAGAACTATATTTTTAGAATTCCTATCCGATTTGCATGATACTTGGCTGACAACTAATAAAATAGCTACGAAATTAATTGTTAGAGTTAAATTTTTTTTAAATTTGGGTTTGCTTAGAAATTTCATGAAATCATTCTCTTTCACTTTTAACTAACAATATTCTTAAATTTCTTTCATGGGGATGCAATTTGTTGGATTGATATTTCGAATACAGGAGAACCTTTAGGTAATAATGGCCACTGTCTTACCCAACATTTCTCATGCTCAGTATCAATACCTATTATTTGAAAAAGGTTTTCTTCGTCTAACAGCTGAACGCAGTCACCTTGATTAAGGTTTTCTGTGGGCATTGAATCAGCTTTGTAAGACTGCATCCTTATGTTCTTTGATTAATTTTGTCCGAACAAATGTGGACCAGTGAGTGATTGGTTGAGAAAATCTCAACTTTTATATAGTTAACAATTTTTTCGATTTTTTGCCATGTTTAACTTTGTTCAAAGACAACTCAAATGAGCAGCTATTTGAATGACCTCCTCTAAGTGTTCTATCTCGGACAAGGAGTCTTCTATTTGTCCTTTACTGACTTTATGAGTGATTACAATAATTTCTGCTCCTGCATGGCTTGAATCAAATTGAACTATTGATTGAATCGAAACATTATTCTTTCCAAAAACATTTCCAATTTTGCCTATAACTCCTGGAGTATCAACTGTAATTAATCGGACATAATTTTTGTGTTCAATTTCGCGAGCATTAGCTAGAAAGCAATCTCGCCAGCTATTAGAAGATAAAAGAGGATCGAGTGTCTTATCTTCTTTTTGCATTAACATTATTCCTCCTATGTTCAGTATGTCAGCTACTACTGCTGATGCAGTCGCTCCGGCCCCAGCTCCTGGCCCATAAAACATTACTTCTCCTATTGGATCTCCTTCTATGAGAATGGCATTGTTTACACCATTTACAACCGATAGAGGATGTTCTTTAGGAACAAAAGTAGGCTCAACACGCAGACCTAAAGGGATAGATTTAATTGCTGTAGTAGCATTGATAGATAGATTTTCTGCTATTGCAAGTAGTTTAATTTCATAACCAAGTTGACGTGCATAGTTTATTTCAATGCTTTCAAGAGTGCTTATTCCTTTGGTAGATATTCCTTCTCTATCGATAGATCCACCAAAGGCAAGACCACTGAGGATTGAGATTTTATCTGCAGCATCATGACCATCAACATCGGCAGTTGGGTTGGCCTCAGCATATCCAAGATTTTGAGCTTCTTTTAAAACATCTTGATAGTTGGCATCTTCTTTAGCCATTTGACTAAGAATATAGTTAGTTGTTCCATTAATAATTCCAGTTATTTTTCTAATGCGATTTCCTCCAAGAGATTGCTTTAAAGGTTCAATTATGGGAATGCCTCCACCTACAGCTGCTTCTATAAGTACATAAACACCAGCATTATTTGCTGCCTCTGAAATTTCCTTTCCGTGTCTAGCAATAACAGCTTTGTTTGCTGTAACAACTGATTTCCCTAATGATATAGCAAGAAGAATAAGACTTTTAGCGGGTTCAATACCGCCTATGGCTTCAACAACAATCTGGACATTTGGGTCTTTTACTACTTCGAATGGGTCATCTGTAAGTATTGATTGATCTAATTCGATATCTCTAGACCTTTCAATGTCTCTAACAGCTATACGAGTTAGCTCAATTTTGGAAACTAAAGGATGCCTTCCGTCTGGAGATTTAACAATGTTTGCTACTCCTGTACCTACTGTTCCAAGACCAAGTAGGCCTATTCCAATTTTATTATTCATGAATTTATTGTATGTATTTTGTTTTGTTAATGAAAGCTATCTATAAAAATGTTCCAGCTTGAGCTTTCATTTTGAGAAATATGTTCATAAACCCATTAACCCTAGAAGGGGTAAGACTGCTACTTAGGCCTGTTTCAGTTATAAAAGATGGATCTATTTTCAGAACTTCTTTAGGCGTTAAATTGTTAAGGCCTTTAATTAGAAGTGAGAGCATACCTTTTGTTATTAATGCATCTGAATACCCTTGCCAGAATAATTTCCCACCCTTAAGTTCACCAATGACATATACCTTTGAAATACAACCTTTTACTTGCATGGAATTGTTAAGGGAATTTATTGATAAGACAGGTAGCTTTTTGGCTAAGAAAAGCAAGTATTCATAACGTTTACGAGGCTCAGAACTTGATTTTAATTTCGCAACAATTTCGTTTAGCGCATGACTACCGAAGTCTTTACATTGAGGCTCATTAGTTTGTTCACCCATAAAGTCTGGACCTGGATTTTTTAATAACATAATATCCAGCTTTGCTAGATTTATATATGGAAAGATTCTTTCTCATTGATCCATCCATTAAAGGGAATATCCCATTCATCCTTTGGTAACAAAGATTGGGCTATACAAGCTTTTGGTAATACAACGAAGGCAGGTATTTTCTGCCAAATAGCTTTGAGCCTAAGACGATCAAAACAGCCTTCACCATATCCTAGTCGTATTCCATTATTATCTACAGCTAATGCAGGAACCAATAACAGTTTAAGTTTGCTTGGGCTTAGAGGCGGTTGGCTTAATGGAGCAGGGATACCATATTCATCTTTACTTAAAGGATTCTCTGTCCATCGGTGATAAGTTATCTCGCCTTTTTTCATGCATGCAGGTAAAGCTATTGATATTCCTTTTAATCTTCTTAAAGATCTAAGGTCAACTTCATCTTCTAATGGCCAGTAAATGCCAATTAAAGATTCTTTAACTTGATTTTCAGTAAAGCTTTTAATTAATTTCTTTGCTTGCTCAAATATCAGTTTTTGCTGTTTGTAAATGGTTGCTTTCCTTATATTTTTAAACTTTATTCTTAATGCATTTTTGTCATTAGATTTTTCCATTTAATAAATTACTTTAATGTTTTTAGGAAAATCAGATCCTATTGTTGAAATAATCCTGTAAGTGCTATTGCCAGTGCATCTGCTGCATCGTCTGGACGAGGAGGAACTTTGAGTCGTAATTCTCTCATTACAGCTTCAAGTACCTCGTCTTTTTTTGCATGACCTGAACCTGCTACGGCTAACTTTATTTGCATTGGTGGAAACTCAACAATAGGTACTTTGAAGCGAGCAAGCGTCATTATTAGCACTCCTCTAGCTTGCACAACACTAATGGTAGTACTTGATTTGTAAAAGAAAAATTTTTCTACAGCAGCAAGACCTGGTTTCCATTTACGGATTAAAACTCGGAGATCTTTTGCTATTTCAACCATTCTTTCTCCTTCATATTGATTTTTATTTGTTTTTATGATTCCACAATCAAGCATTTTTACTTGGCGTTGATTATTTACTTCTATCAGGCCATACCCAACTCTTGCTAGGCCAGGATCAATGCCAAGAATTACCAAATTGTTACTCAATGGCTGCTAATTCAAAGTCTGCAAGATTAGCTTGATCACTTCTTTCAAATATTTTGCAAAACGCTTTTATTACTCGATCACCTGAATCAATTTGTTCTAATGGATCTTTTCGCAGCCTATGTCTTAGAGAACATGATATTACTCTTGCGATATCCTCCTCAGTCACCTCTGAGCGGGCCTCGAAAGCCGCTAAAGCCCTTGCCGACCTGTTTGTGACAATATCTCCTCTCAAGCCATCAACGTCAAGCTCGCCGCAAATTGCTGAGATTTTAAGGCGTAGGTCATCATCAATATTGACGCTTTGCAGTAGTTCTTGTGCTGCCACAACTTTTGCTTGAAGCTCATCTTGAGATGACTGTATTGAAGAAACGAAATTCTCAGGATCATTATCAAAGGAAGTTCTTTGATCAACTACTTTTACTCTTAGTTCTGGCTCGCGAACGGTACGAACTTCAACACTCATTCCAAAACGATCAAGAAGTTGAGGTCTTAATTCACCCTCTTCAGGATTACCTGAACCTATTAGAACAAATCTTGCAGGGTGTCTTATTGAAATGCCCTCTCTTTCAACAGTATTCCAACCAGAAGCAGCCGAGTCTAGAAGAACATCAACAAGATGATCGTCTAAGAGGTTTACTTCATCTACATAAAGAAGACCTCGGTTTGCTTTAGCTAGAAGACCTGGTTCAAAAGCTCTGACACCTTCACTTAATGCTTTCTCTATATCAATTGTTCCACATAAACGATCTTCAGTTGCTCCTAATGGGAGGTCCACCATGGGTACTTGCTTGTTTTCTGTACTAGGAGTGGTACCTTGATCTATTTGTTCACGAACATCTGAGCTTTGAAGGTCAGGGTCATCTGGTGAGCTGTTATAAGGATCTCCTTCGACAACTTTGATTGCGGGGAGAAGGTCTGCTAATGCTCTAATTGTTGTTGATTTGCCAGTACCTCTGTCTCCCATAATCATTACTCCTCCAATGCGAGGGTCAATTACATTGAGAAGAAGAGCAAGCTTCATCTCTGATTGACCAATTACTGCTGCAAAGGGGAATACTCTGCGCTTCCTAGGTGAACTCACTTTGTAATTGCTTGTCTTCTATGTGGATTGTTTCATAAGGGGGATACCAAGAGCTTATTTTTTTATTAAAAAGGTTGATATAGCAATGTTGAGAAATAGGCGTTTCAAAGCTGTTCAATCTTTTATTACCCTAATCATTGATGCAGTTAATTTTCTTATGAGTTCCGGAGAACGTTGATCATTAAAAGGACCTTGGACAATGAAACTTGCAAAAACATTTGTATTGTTAGGCATTTGTATTAATGCTGCATCTCCATATGCAGTGCCTATATCACCTGTTTTGTTAAATACTCGTAGACCTTCAATAAGAAGCTTGTAATCACTATTGCCGTTCTCTTTGCCTAGTCCTTCGAGGACCCCATCTGGTATTAATTTATTTGAAACAGAGGTGCTCAAAACATCTCTAAAAAGATCTCTGGCTTCAATACTTAAGAAATTCTTTTTAAGAGCTAATTCAAGTATCTTTACTAGTTCTTTTGTTGTTGTAGTATTAGTGCCTTGCAGATCTGGTAATAAGCTGTTTATTTTGGTTGCTTTTAAACCAATCATATTAAATCTTTGATTAATGGTGTTTATACCCCCTATCTTTCGTATTAAAAGATTAGTTGCTGTGTTATCGCTAACTCTTATCATTTCAGTTGCTATCTCGTGAATAAAGAACTCTTTCCCCAATGGCTGATATCTTATCCATCCAGAACCCTCTGCTACATCATCTTTTGTTAAAGTCACTTTTTCATTCCACTTAAGTTCACCAGACCCAACCATTTTAAGGCAAATTAGTAAAATAGGAATCTTAATTGTGCTTGCAGCAGGAGCGATTTGATTCGAATTCAACTCAGCGTACCTTCCATCTTCTAAAAGAACATATCCACTAGCTTTTAACGCATTATTCTTTGTATCTATCTCCTTCCATTTACTTTCAAGAGTACTTATTCTTGTATGAATCTCGTGGGAAAATTCTGAATCTAATGTTATCTCCTTCTCGTTATTTTGTTTAGCAAACGTTTTGGTTGAAATTTTATTATTAGGTATAATTTTCAATAATGATCCTAGTAATACACCAAAACCTATTCCAATTAGGGCAAGATTAATTATTTGTCTAATTATGTCATTAGAACGGTAAACTTTTCTGTGCTTTTGATTAGTTCTCATTTTAATCATTCAATTCATTTATGTTGATTATGATTATTTTTTCTTTGAAAACCATCTTATTTGTCTTAGTATTCCTCTTATTAAAGATACATCTTTTGAACGAGCTTCTGCTCTTTGAAGCAATCCTTTAATTTTAGACATTCTTGCGTTTGCAGTGTGATCATATAAAAAACCTATTTCCAGTAAAAGTTTTTTGACATCATCAAGACAGTCATTTAATTCTTTCGCTGAAGCAGTTTTATAAGTTATAAAGTTCTTTTTATGATTACTAGTCTCATTATAATATTTGAATTCATGTAGAACGATTGCAACTGCATGTGAGAGATTTAATGAAGGATATTTTTCAGAAGTTTTAAGAGTAATTATTTTTTGTGCTATTTGAAGCTCTGAATTGCTAAGGCCTCTGTCTTCTCTTCCAAAAATTATTGCAATAGGATCTTTGGGATTTGTTTCTAAAAGCCATTGCAATGCATTTTTAGAGGTGTGTAGAGGAATATCCCCATGATCTATTCGACCACATGTAGCAACAACACGAACACAGTCATTTACTGCATCTAAGAGATTTGAATAAATGCAGGCATTTTTAAGGAACCTTTTGCCATGAACTGCCATCTTTTGAGTCTCAATATTCATTGGATCGCACCGTGGTGATACCAATCGAAGCTCATCAACTCCAAAGTTTTCACAAAGTCTAGCTATGCTGCCAAGATTAATTTCTCCTAAGGGCTCTACAAGTATTATTTTTAGAGGCCGAGTAATTAAATTAAAAGTCAATTGTTTAACGAGTGAAGATAAGCAAGTAGATCTGCCATTGATTGTGGATCCATTTCAAAACTAGGCATAGGAGGGGTAAGACCATTAATGACCTGATTGATTATTTGCTTGTCATTTAGTTCTTCAGTAACTTTGTTCAGCTCTGGTCCTACAAGTCCTTGAGCAGATATCCCATGACATCCAACACAATTCATTCGAAACAATTGATTACCATCCTCTATTGCTCCATTTAGATTTAAGCTCTTTTCTACATAAGGATCTGGAGGTTTATTATTTAAAATGAAAAACACTATCAATAGGCATGCAATCGCACTGATTATCAAAAGATTCCTAAGCCCGTGAAGCAAGGTTTCTTTTTCTTCTGCACCAATTGATGAAGTGCTTTTCACGAAAAGATCGTTAACATGAAACAATTGTCCTTAATACTCTCATTTTTTGCTAGCAAATGATTGAACCACTACTCTGTGGAATTGTCTTAGGTTTAGTCCCAATAACACTTTTGGGATTATTCGTGGCTGCTTGGAACCAATATAGGCGTGGGAGTGCTATCCCAGATTGGGAGTGAGAAAAAGTAATCCAGTGCTCCCATAGCTTTTCTGATCTTTAGTAATCCATCTGGGCGGGACATCTATGCCCTTTTCTAAAGAAAACTCACAGATTGCTAGGCATTTACTGACAACCCAATTACCTAAAAGAAGATTTTCTAAAATATAATAATAAGGATCTTTTTTGTAAGGGGGATCTATATAAATATAATCAAAATAAAAATCTTTTGAATGTAATTTCTTAGGTGATTTTTGAATGTAGTTTTTAAAACCACTTTTGAGAAATTTATTAACGTCGGAATTTATCACTTGAACAGATACTTCTTTTTTATTGGCTTTGGAAACAACTGAAAGATTATTTTCACATAGTTGATATATTTTTTTATTTTGTTCTATTGCAACAACAGTATTTGCTCCTCGTTGAATTGCTTCACACCCAATTGCACCACTACCACTATAAAGATCTAGCCAGTTGGAGTTCTCAATATCTTCTTTAAGGATATTCATTAGGGCTTCCCTAACTCGAGCTGTAGTAGGCCTAACTAAATCACCAATGGGACTTTTAAGTTTTCTGCCACCTATTAAACGAAGCTGACTTTTCAATATAAATCTTTAGTTTCTTTTTTTAGCCATGCAAGCCAATTTGATAATAATAGCTCTCCAGACCGCCCTGATTTCTCGGGATGAAATTGACATGCTGCTAACTTTTTTTTCCAAACCACCGCTGTAATTTTCTCATCTCCAAAATTTACTGATGAAGCTATATCATTCTTATCTGATGGTATTGCTGAATATGAATGAACAAAATACATCCATTGCGGTGAGCTGTTACTTTTAAATAACGGACATTCTTTATCTTGATTAAGTTCTGCCCATCCCATGTGCGGTATTAATTGTTTTTCACTTTTAGGCAAATGTTTTATTGTTCCTTTTAGTAAGCCTAGTCCTTTAGATTTTCCCTCATCACTAGATTCAAATAACAATTGAAGACCTAAGCATATTCCTAATAGTGGCTTATTATTAAGAACCCATTTTTTTAACTCTGGGATAAGATTTGTTTGTTGGAGATTTTTCATTGCAGGATCAAATGAACCAACCCCAGGAAGGATTAAAGCATCGCAATTAGATAGATCATTCGGCCCACTTATGATTTTTAGCGATTGATTTAGCCGTTTGAAAGATTGTTCTACGGAATGGAGATTACCCATTCCGTAATCAATTAGACCAATATTTAGTATCACTTAAGGATTTAAGCTAGGAGCTAATGGCAATCAGAGATGTTTCGAAATAGTGCCTGAGAGGGTTGCTTTGGGAACGGCACCTACTACGGTATCTACTTTCTGACCTCCTTTAAAGATCATTAATGTAGGGATGCTTCGAATGCCATATTGACTTGCAACATTGGGATTCTCATCAGTATTTAGTTTGCAAACTTTTATTTTCCCCTCAAAATCTTTGGAGATTTCATCAACTATTGGAGAAACCATTCTGCAGGGGCCACACCAAGGAGCCCAGAAGTCAACGAGTACAGGCAAGTCACTCTGGAGCACTTCCTGCTCAAAAGAAGAATCAGTAACAGCAGCAGCGCTAGACATAAACTAAATCTGAGAAAGTAAAACAGCTCTTATTTATTTTGGCGAAAAAAATCATTCTTGCCATGAGTTGTAGTTGTTTTAACTTCAAAGTTCGCATATTTCTGCAGCAATCTAAATTTTTAAGAGAAGAAAAATAATTTGGCCTCAGTGGGTTTGTACTTAGAACCCAAGACTTTACTTGCCCATTCCAAGCTGTTGTGCTTTTTGATATACCTTCCCTTCTGATAGAAGTGATGGTGCAATAACTATTTCAACTTCCTGCATTTCTTTTATTGTCTGAGCCCCAAGAGTACCCATTGAGGTTTTTAACGCGCCGAGCAGGTTATGAGTCCCGTCATCTGTTTTGGCTGGGCCTCGAAGTATTTGCATCAAGTTGCCTGTCGAGCCAACTTTTATTCTTGTTCCTCTAGGAAGAACAGGACTAGGAGTTGCCATGCCCCAATGGTATCCATTCCCAGGAGCCTCAGAAGCTCTGGCTATAGGTGAGCCGATCATTACCCCATCTGCTCCACATGCGATGCATTTACAGACATCTCCTCCAGTAATTATCCCGCCATCAGCAATTACAGGAACATGGTTACCAGTTTCTTTTTTATAATCATCTCTTGCTGCTGAACAGTCTGATATGGCTGTGGCTTGGGGAACTCCAACGCCAAGAACTCCTCTTGAAGTACAAGCAGCTCCAGGCCCTATGCCAACAAGAATTCCTGAAACCCCAGCTCTCATAAGATTAAGTGCTACTTCATAAGTGACACAATTTCCTACAATCACAGGTATGCCAAGCGTTTGACAAAGGTTTGATATCTCTAATTTTTCTTGTTTTCCTCCTCCAATATGTTCTGTTGAAACAACGGTTGCTTGAAGAAAAAACAAATCAGGTTTTGCTTTGGTTATCGTGTCTTTGAATTTAATAGCTGCTAAAGGTGTTCCGCTTACAGCGGCAAGACCTCCTTGATCTTTAATTTCTTGTATTCTTTGATTAATTAAATTCTCTTTTATTGGCTGTTTGTATATTTCTTGCATTAAAGGAACAAATTCTTCTTTACCTACAGATGAAATGCGTTTTAAGACATCGTTTGGTTTTTCATATCTAGTTTGAACTCCTTCAAGATTTAATACTCCTAATGAGCCAAGTTTTGAAAGAGCAACTGCCATATTGACATCAACTACTCCATCCATGGCACTGGCAATAATTGGTATTTCTAGACTTTTTCCGCCAATCAGAAGGGTTGTATCTGTGTTTTCAGGGTCTACTGTTTTCCCTCCAGGGACAAGGGCTATTTCGTCTATGCCATATGCACGACGGACAAATTTCGAGTGGCCAAGCTGGATATTCACATTAGGTCAAAATAAATTTTCTTAAACTAGCAATCAAATCTTGATATGAGGTTGATGCTAGTCGCAGATTGTTCCTGGAGATTATCCTTATAGGGTTGTTTAGTGAATGAAAAGTTTCTTAATCAGCATCTTTTTTGCTTGATTCAAATTAGTTGGGTCATGAAACCACCAAAAATAACGCATTTAGTTTCTATGACTTTTTTACTAGGATTCAAGCAAGTTTTGGCTGTAAAATAGAATTTTTTATTAAACAAGTTTGAATAGACCTAAGTAAGCATTTTAAGAATAATTGAAATCTATATCTTTTCAAAATTATATTTTAAATAATTTATTCTAATAATTCTCTAGCATTTCTTTTTTTTTATTCCCTTAATATAATTTGGTTTAATTGGTTAAAATTAAGAGTAATTAATTATACTTATTCTTTACTTTAATTTCGAATGATTTTTTTATTGGCCTAGTAATAAAGAGATAGTAAGACCTAATAGTTATGTCTAAATGAATTAGTTTTATAGGAAATTTAATTATATTTTAATTATTGAACATATTTAATTTAGCTCTAAAGCATAGCGAAATCTTAATTATTTTAATTGCCTAGTACTATATTTGGTTCTTATTATAGAAGACAAATCTGCTCATAGTATTAGTTTATATGACTCTATGCCTTAGCTAATTTATAATCTTATGCTTTTAATAGAGTGCTTGAATTTCTGTTTTAAATTCTATAGCCTTAACCCTTAGCCCAAAAGGAAGAGTGGGCAAATCAAATTGTACAAATGAATTTAGTATTTTGTACCAACAATTGAGCTTATTTCGAGATAAAATAGAACTAATAAGAAAGAGTGTTTTGCATGGCTGATCCAACGGAACCCACTGGTGGAGTTCCAGATGAGTTAGAAGATCGGATCATTCAGACAGATTTGCGCAACGAGATGTCGCGATCTTATTTGGAATACGCGATGAGTGTAATCGTTGGTAGAGCTTTGCCCGACGCTAGAGATGGTTTGAAGCCAGTTCATAGAAGGATTCTTTATGCAATGTATGAACTTGGCCTGACTAGCGATAGGCCTTATAGAAAGTGTGCTCGAGTTGTTGGAGAGGTTCTAGGAAAATACCATCCTCATGGAGATACAGCTGTTTATGACGCTTTAGTGCGAATGGCCCAAGACTTTTCTATGCAAATGCCTTTAATTGATGGGCATGGGAATTTTGGTTCTATTGATAATGATCCTCCCGCTGCAATGAGATATACAGAATCCAGGTTGCGCTCATTGACTCAAGATAGCTTGCTTGAAGATATTGAATCTGAGACAGTTGACTTTATCGATAACTTTGATGGATCTCAACAAGAGCCGACTGTATTACCAGCAAGGATTCCTCAACTTCTTCTAAATGGATCTTCAGGCATTGCAGTTGGAATGGCTACGAATATCCCACCACATAATTTGGGCGAATTGATTGATGGCTTGATGGCCTTAATTGCTAACCCCGATTTAAATGATCAGGAGATAATGAAAATTATTCCAGGCCCAGATTTCCCCACAGGAGGTCAAATCTTAGGAAGGAGTGGTATCAGAGAAACATATTTATCAGGAAGAGGTTCTGTAACTATGAGAGGTGTTGCAGAAATAGAAACTCTTGAAATACCTGGGAGGCCTGATAGAGATGCAATTATTATTACGCAGTTGCCTTATCAGACAAATAAGGCTGCATTGATTGAACGCATTGCTTATATGGTTAATGATAAGAAACTTGAGGGTATATCGGATATAAGGGATGAGAGTGATCGCGATGGAATGAGAATAGTAGTTGAATTAAGAAGGGACTCTTATCCTCAGGTTGTATTAAATAACCTTTTTAAATTAACGCCTTTACAATCAAATTTTAGTGCAAATATGCTTGCATTAGTTGATGGCGAGCCTATTACACTCTCATTATTGAGGATGCTAAATGTTTTTCTAGATTTTCGAGTAATAACAATAGAAAAAAGAACAAAGTATTTACTTCGTAAGGCAGAAGAACGCAATCATTTATTATTAGGTCTCCTTCTTGCTTTAGATCAACTTGATGAAATAATTGCTTTAATTAGATCTGCTTCAGATACTTCTGTTGCAAAGAAACAATTGCAGGAAATCCATGGACTAACTGATGTTCAGGCAGATGCTATACTTCAGATGCAATTAAGAAGGCTAACAGCCTTAGAATCAGATAAAATAAGACTTGAGCATGAAGACCTATTAGTTAAAATAAGTGATTTTAAAGATATTCTTTCTAATAAAAGTAGAGTTTATGAAATCATTAAAACAGAGTTAATTAGTATAAAAGAAAAATTTCCTCAGGTTAGAAGAACAGAGATTTTAGATTTAGGAAGTGGTCTTGAAGATATAGATTTAATTGCTAATGAGAGATCAGTTGTTCTGTTAACAGAAACTGGTTATTTAAAAAGAATGCCTGTCAACGAATTTGAAGCTACAAGTCGTGGAACTAGAGGAAAGTCTGGGACAAGAAGTCAAGGTGAAGAAGAGGTAAAACTCTTTATTAGTTGCAATGATCATGATAATTTGCTTCTTTTTAGTGTTAGAGGAGTTTCATATAGTGTTCCTGCATATCGCGTCCCTCAATGCAGTAGAGCGGCAAAAGGGACACCAGTTGTTCAACTTTTACCAATACCTCGTGAAGAATCAATTACATCATTGATTTCAGTCTCTTCATTTGATGACGATAATTATTTGTTGATGTTAACTATTGGAGGATTTATTAAACGAACTCCTGTTTCTGCATTTAGCAAAATCAGAGCTAATGGACTTATTTCTATAAATCTTGAAGATGGTGACGCATTGCGCTGGGTAAGATTAGCCTCTTCAGCAGATAGTGTCCTTATTGGATCAAAGGCAGGGATGACAATTCATTTTCGTTTAAATGATAATGAATTAAGACCTTTAGGAAGAACAGCAAGAGGAGTTAGGTCAATGAATTTGAGAGATGGTGATTCATTGGTTAGCATGGATGTTCTTTCTAAGGAACTTGCTGATCGTATTGCTAGTACTAATGACGATGAAGCAATTAATTCAAATGGGCAATATGAAGGACCATGGATACTAGTTGCATCTGCTGATGGATTAGGGAAAAGAGTACCTGTTACTCAATTTAGATTGCAGAAAAGATCTGGCATGGGCCTAAGAGCAATGAAATTCAGGAGTGATACTGATGAATTGGTTGGGTTAAAGGTTCTTGATAAAGGAGAGGAAGTGTTATTAGTTAGTGAAAAGGGAGTAATTGTTCGAACAAGTGCGGACAAGATTTCTCAGCAATCAAGAGCCGCAACTGGTGTTAGGTTGCAGCGTCTTGATTCAGGCGATCATTTATCTGAGATTGTTTTAGTTCCTCCTCAGTTAGCTGATGAAGAAGTCAATAGTGATTCTTTGAGCTCCAATTCTGATTCCGGAGCCGACACACCACCCAAAGATTGAAATTGAAAAATTGTTCAGATGTATTAGTTATGGGAGCAGGGCCTGCGGCTCTTTGTATTGCCTCTGAGTTAATTCAACAAGGTTTGCATATAAGTGCTCTAGCTTCTCATCCTCCTAAAAAACCTTGGCCTAATACTTACGGGATTTGGGCTGAAGAACTTGAGTCTTTAGGTATGGCTTCTTTATTAGGACATCGCTGGCAAAATACAGTTAGTTATTTTGGGAAAGATGTTGACAAAAATGAGCCAAATCCAGTTTTACATGAATATGATTATGGTCTTTTTGATCAAGCATCTTTTCAAAATGCACTCTTAGAAAAGTGTGCAGGACTTGATTGGGCTATTGAAACTGCAGAAGATATTCGTTTTGTAGATCAAATTACTGAAGTCATTTGTTCTTCAGGTAATACCTATAGGGCAAGAATTGTAATAGATGCGAGTGGGCATAGAAGTCCTTTTGTTAAGAGGCCTAATCAAGGTCCTGTTGCCAAGCAGTCTGCTTATGGGGTTGTAGGGAAATTTAATTCTCCTCCTGTTGATAAAGATCAATTTGTTCTCATGGATTTTAGATCTGATCATTTGACAGAAAAAGAATTAAAAGATCCCCCTTCTTTTTTATATGCAATGGATTTTGGAGAAGATTTATATTTTGTGGAAGAAACTTCACTGGCTTACTCTCCTCCAGTTTCATGGAGCACTTTAAAAAAGAGAATGCTGGCAAGGCTTGCTCATCGTGATATACAAATTACAAAAGTTGTTCATGAAGAATATTGCTTGTTTCCAATGAACCTTCCTTTACCTGATAGGAATCAGTCTTTACTGGCTTTTGGGGGTTCTGCGAGCATGGTCCACCCTGCATCTGGGTATATGGTTGGAGCCCTTTTAAGAAGAGCTCCGGATCTTGCTAAAGAATTATCTGAATCATTGTCAATTGAACCTCCTTTAAATTCAGAAGCATTATCAAAAAAAGGCTGGAATGTTTTATGGACTAAAGAATTGATTCAGAGACATCGCTTATATCAGTTTGGATTAAAGAGATTAATGAGTTTTGATGAAGCTCTCTTAAGGAGTTTCTTTTCTACTTTCTTCAGACTCCCTAAAAAAGATTGGTCTAGGTTTTTGGCAAATACACTCCCTTTGCCTGAGTTGATTTTAGTTATGTTAAAGCTTTTTACTATTTCACCATTAAAAGTAAAGCTAGGAATGATAGGAGTTGTTATTACTTGAAGGCATTAACTTAATGTTTTCCAGTCATTCGCCTGTATTAAAGGGAAAATAGAATCTTCTTCTTCAAAATCAATTAATGTTGATTCTGAAAAGGTTTCCTTATTTTCTAAACTCTCAATTAAAGACCAAAATCTTTTTAAATGTCTATTTATTCTTTCTTTGGCTAATTCTGTAGTTGTTCCTGCTCTAAGGATAAAGCTCCAGTCTGAAGATTGTGAGAGAAGTAATTCTCTTGCAGCTTGCTGAATTACTCTGAGGTCTGATTTTTTTTCTACGCCAACATTACATATTTCAATCATTGCTCGCCCTGCTTTACTCCATTCTGAGATCAACCATGAGTTGCTTGCATTAAGCCAATACTTGTGAAAGCCTCCTTGTCCCCAGCTTGATGGACATGGCTCGCATAATTGTATGCTCGGAGTTTCTCTAAGAACGTCATTTAATCTTGTAAATTCAATTTCTTGTTCATTGGCTTGTTTGAATATTTCGTACAAGAAGGAAGGCCCTTCAAACCACCAATGTCCAAAAAGTTCAGCATCAAAAGGTGCAATTAGTACTGGGGATTGATCAATAGCTTGGTAAAGCTTTTGAAGCTGTAGCTTCCTTCCTAAAAGATAATCAAGAGCATGTTTTCTAACTGTATTTGCTGCAACTTCTGGTTTGTAAAAATCTTTTTTATTAAGTGATGTTTGTTGACTAGTTACTTTATTAAGCTTTAAGCAAAGTGGCCGAGGTTCCTTAATTCCATTTTTATTTAGTATCTCTAAAGGAAGATCCCAACCTAGATCTCGATGAAATTCTCTATATTCTCCGTTTCCAGGATAGCCTTGCCTGGAAGACCAAACTGGAAGTGTTGAATCACTATCTCGACCAAAAAATGCAACACCATTTTTTGTACAAATAGGTGCATATATTCCATATCTTGGCCTAGGTTTTGCATGCAAAATACCATGACCATCTAATATTGAATAACGAAGACCATTTTGACTCATTAAACTATCTAAACCTTCGTAATAAGCGCATTCAGGAAGCCAAATTCCTTGTGGTGTTTTCCCAAAGAAACGAAAATGTTCTCTTACAGCTGTTGATAATTGAGCGTTAACACATTCTATATTTTCTCTAAGCAGGGGAAGGTATCCATGTGTTGCCGCACAAGTAAGAATATCCAATACTTGTAAGTCTTCTAAATTTGAAAATCTTTTTATTAGATCCCCTTCACAGTTTGACCAATTATCTAATTGAATATTTATATTCTTGGCTAAGAAATCTGCTGCTTCTTTTTGTGATCTTTCTACACTCGTTAGCAAATTCAATCTAACTTTTAACCATTTTGGGAATCTTGTCTTTAATTCTTCATCATTGAGAAGAGAAAGAAGTGTTGGAGAAAGTGAAATAGTCAGCTTTGGATTTAAATCTTTCGCCTTGGCAGAGTCTTCAAGAATTTTTAATAGAGGTAAATAACACTCCATAAGTGCCTGAAAATACCAGTCTTCTTCTAAAGAGCCGGGTACCTTCGACCTGACGTATGGCAGGTGAGCGTGGAGGACTATGGCTAGTTTGCCTTTTGCCAAGTTCTAAAAACAGGTTCATTGAATTTAGGATGTTATAGAAATATAGTTAGAATAAAAACATTAATTAATTAAATAGGAAAGTTTATGGCCAAAGATCCAGGCCGAGTTCTTATTTTTGATACGACACTAAGGGATGGCGAGCAGTCTCCTGGTGCAAGCCTTAACTTGGAAGAGAAGCTTGCGATTGCTCAACAGCTTGCAAGATTAGGTGTAGATATAATTGAAGCTGGATTCCCTTATGCTAGTCAAGGGGATTTTAAAGCTGTTCAAAGGATTGCTGATCAAGTAGGAGGAGAAGAGGGTCCGATTATTTGTGGATTAGCAAGGGCATCTAAGGCAGATATTAAGGCATGTGCTGAAGCAATAGCACCTGCTCCTCGCAAAAGGATTCATACCTTTATTGCAACTAGTGATATTCATTTAAAACATAAGCTTAGGAAGTCACGTGCAGATGTTCTCAAAATTGTTCCAGAGATGGTTGGCTATGCAAGATCACTTGCTTCTGATGTTGAATTCTCTTGTGAAGATGCAGCAAGAAGTGACCCTGATTTTATGTACGAAGTAATAGAAAGTGCTATTGCAGCAGGTGCTGGGACAATAAATATTCCTGATACAGTTGGTTATATAACTCCAGCGGAATTTGGAGATTTAATTATAGGAATAAACAAAAATGTATCTAATATCGATGAATCAATTTTATCAGTGCATGGTCATAACGATTTAGGCCTCGCTGTTGCAAATTTCCTTGAAGCAGTAAAGAACGGAGCAAGGCAGCTTGAATGCACTATTAATGGTATTGGCGAAAGAGCAGGTAATGCTGCTTTAGAGGAGTTGGTGATGGCTTTGCATGTGCGAAGAAGATATTTCAATCCTTTTTTTGGTAAGGATTCAGAAAGTCCAACTCCATTAACCGCTATTCGAACTGAAGAAATAACAAAGACATCTAGGTTGGTTTCAAATCTCACTGGAATGGTTGTTCAGCCTAATAAAGCAATAGTAGGTGCAAACGCTTTTGCTCATGAGTCTGGAATTCATCAAGATGGAGTTTTGAAAAACCCACTAACTTATGAAATTGTTGATGCTAAGACTGTGGGACTTGCTGAAAATAGAATTTCATTAGGAAAATTGAGTGGCAGGAGTGCTGTTAGAGCTAGGCTTGAAGAGCTAGGTTATGACTTGACTAGAGAAGACTTGAATGATGCTTTTGCAAGATTCAAGGATCTAGCAGATCGAAAAAGAGAGATTTCAGATAGAGATCTTGAGGCAATAGTTAGTGAACAAGTTATGCAGCCTGAAGCGCGTTTTAAGCTTCACTTGGTTCAAGTAAGTTGTGGTACTGCCTTAAGACCAACTGCAACTGTAACTATTGCTGATCAAGATGGGATAGAAAACACAGCGGTGGCATTAGGTACTGGCCCTGTTGATGCAGTCTGCAAAGCTCTAAGGTCTTTGACCAATGAAAAAAACGATTTGATTGAGTTTTCAGTTAAATCAGTTACAGAGGGGATAGATGCCCTTGGTGAAGTAACAATTAGGCTTAGACGTGATGGAAAGATTTTTTCTGGACATTCAGCTGATACGGATGTAGTTGTGGCTGCTGCTCAGGCTTATATCAATGCCCTTAATAGACTTGTCTATTCCTTGAAAAAATCATCACTACATCCACAGCACGATGTAGTGAAAGCAAATTTGTGAGGTAAATTAATTTTGAACTCAATGCATTGAGCTTTTACCCAAATAAGGTATAGACTTATCAGGTGACAGTTGGTCAAGCGAACATACTTATGTCTATTGAAAGAGCTATTTATCGTTTGGTAGGTATGGATGGACATCCTCACCCAGTTTTAGACACTCCATATGAGTCTGTTGATGCAGCAATTGGGGCAGCAAAGCAATGGACTTCTAAGCACTGTCTAGATCGTTCTAGTATTGATGCTATTGGAGTTGAAGTGAAGACATCTAATGGCTCATGGCGAACAATTCATTATTCATAATTAAGAAGATATTAGTATTAGATTTGATTAACACTAATCACTAATTTAGATAAAACCTTGGTTAGTTTTTATAGTTAATTTGATTTAGAAAATTATTAATTTTATGAGAAAAGGGTTATCAGGGTACTGGATTCTTTCTTGGACAGGGCTTTTAGCAAATGTAATGGCTCTACCTTTCATTGCTTATGTAGTCAGCTCAGGCCCTCCTTTGCACATAGCAAATTTAACTATAGCTATTAGTCTTGCTTGGCCTTCAGCAATAGTTGGTATTGTTGCTTCTGCAGGATTATTGGCTGAAAGAAAGTGGGGAGTAATAATGTCAATCATTTCTATATCAATGGTAATATCAGCTTCTTTGCCTTATGGAATTGTACGTTTACTACTAGAAGATGACTTAAGAGGCTTAAGTGGGATATCGCTTTTAATAGCATTGCTTAATTTATTTGCATTAATTTATTGGTGTATGCCTATTCATCGAAAAAATAGAAGGCTTTGAATTTTTATAAGTTTAATTAAGCGTTATGCAGAAATTCATCTAAATATTCTTTGACTTTTAAATTACGATTGCATAATTGTTTTTTTTGTATGAACAGGATATTTAATTCTTCTATGTCTCATCCTTTTCCAAACATTAATGAATGCATTGATAATTAATTCAATCTCTGCTCTTGAAAGGCTGCTATCTAAAAGTTGGCCATCATCTTTACGCGATTCAATAATTCTTCTAATGTTCAATGATGCTTCTTGCTCAGTTGCTTTTAAATCTAATGTTCTTAGTGATGCTTCGCATCCATCAGCAAGCATTAATATAGCGGTTTCCTGTGATCTAGGAATTGGGCCTTGATATCGAAAATAGTTTTCTGAAACTGTAGGATCAATTTCCCTTGCTTTGTGAAGAAAAAACCCCATTTTCAGTGTTCCTTGATGTTCAGGTATGAAATCTGCAATAGGACTTGGGAGACGGTGCCTTTTTGCTAGTTTTAGCCCTTCATCAACATGAGCTTGCAATATATCTGCACTAGAATATGGGTCGTCAAGTTCGTCATGTGGGTTGTTTCCATCCTCTTGGTTTTCAATAAACCATTCAGGGGCATGTAATTTTCCTATGTCGTGATATAAGCCTCCTGTTCTAATAAGGTCTACATCGGCTCCAATACTCCTAGCACCCTCTTCAGCCAAGCTACATATCATTAATGTATGTTCGAATGTTCCTGGGGCTTCTCTTGATAATCTTCTAAGCAATGGTCTTTCTTGATCTGCAAGTTCCATTAGCCTGGCTCTCGTTAATAATCCAAATGCATTTTCAAGAATTGGTAAAAGTAAAATAGTTATCATTAACATTACGCCTAGAACCAATGCTTCAGTTATTAAAGTCTCTGAATTTGGTGCAAGTTTTCCCCAAGAACTATTTAACGGAGTAATGCCAGTTTTTAATAAAATCCATTCTAAAAGAAGAGCGCTCGAAGGAATTAAAACTGCTATTTGAAGTATTTGAGCCCTATTACGCATCCGTCCTCCTTGAAAGGCAATTAACGAGGCCGTCAAAGTAGCAATTAATAATCTTCCTTCCCCAATTCCACTTACAGGGACTGGCCATAAAAGGCTTCCAATTGATAACCAACCTAAAGCTGATATTGTCCCGATTCCTTGTGAAAGTAAAAGAGTGGGAGGAACAAGGATTTGTAAAGGACTAATTGCTGCTCCAAACCAATCTTTAGCTATTTGTGCAATTAGTAAAAGAGATAATGCTAATAGTGCATGCTTTGATTTCAGAGAAGGTTTTTCCCTTCGCATGAGCATTAATAATACAAAGCAACTGGTCATGGCTTCAGTAAAACTCCAGAACCATTCCAATGGTCTTGGACTTCTACTAATGAGGCCGAAATAGTCGAGTACGTCATACCTTTTTTGTGTAATAACTTCCCCCTTTCGAGTTATTAAGTCACCTTTTTTAACTTCGATTTTTGGTATTCCTTGTTTTGTAATTAGTTCCTCAAGAAGTTTTTGACTGCGACTAGGATCATGGCGAAGATTACTCTTGCCATGAAAAGCATTTGTAATTAATTTACTTCCAAGGGTTTTTGCTGGATTCTCTCCTGCAAGAGAAGATAATTGTCGAGAGGATGATTTTTCTAATTGATCATGGGCCAAGGTTTTTATAAGTCCTTGACTAAGCATTTTTTCAGAAGCATTTATTATTTCTTCTCTCCATTTGCTGCGATTTTGTACCGATTGACTTGTAATCCATTGTCGCTCTCTTTTTGTTAAATTTACAGGCCCTAATCTGTCCGAATCATTGCTTCTAGCTACTTGCTCTAATTCGTATAGTTGATCAATTAGTGTTTCTTTAAGCTTCTGAGATGCTTTTGTATCAATAACTTGTACTGATGTCCGAGGAATTAGATCAGATCTCTTTTGTTGTAATGCCGCACTATCAATTACTTGAGCGTTATCAGGTGCAATTGCATCAAAAGTTGCCAAATCGCTTGGCTTTAAGTCAGGAACAGCTAATAATTTGTAACTAGAAATTATTGCTATTAGAAGACAAACCATTAATAACGCTGTTCGGTCAGCAATAGACCATTGAACAAGAGTTCGTCTTGGGGACTGGCTAATTAGCCAGTTTCTCCAAATGCTTTTTAAGCTGGGAATTTTCGGCAAAGGATTTAGAAGCCCCACATAACGCTAGCTGGCTATTGGCAGCCTGCTTTATTCAACTTAATTTGTTCTTATGACAAATATTCTTGATGGGAAGAAACTTGCAAAAGAGTTGGAGCTTAGACTCCATGAAGATATTACAGAATTTAGTCCAGAGGTGGGGAGGCCTCCAGGACTAGCTGTTATTAGAGTCGGTGATGATCCTGCAAGTGGTATATATGTATCCAATAAAGAAAAGGCTTGTAATCGAATTGGGTTGGATAGTTTTCTATATCATCTAGGCACTAATACTTCAGAGCAAGAAATTCTTGAAGTGATAAAAGCTTTGAATAATGATCAAAAGGTTGATGGGATTTTATTACAATTACCTTTGCCAAAAGGACTTGATGCAGAGCCTCTGTTGAAAGCTATAGATCCTGAGAAGGATGTTGATGGATTACATACTTTGAATTTAGGGAGGTTACTTAAAGGTGAAAAAGGGCCTCGTTCGTGCACCCCAGCAGGAATTATGGTGCTACTTCGTCGTAACAACATATCTTTAGTTGGTAAAAAAGTTGTAGTTATTGGAAGAAGCATTCTAGTAGGTAAGCCAATGGCCTTAATGCTTCAAGCAGCAAACGCAACAGTAACTGTTGCCCACTCCAAAACAATTAATTTGCCTGAGATAACTAATCAAGCTGAAGTATTAATAGTGGCAGCAGGTATACCCCAATTAATTGGTTTGGAACATGTTCGTTCTAATGCAGTAGTTGTCGATGTTGGTATACATAGGATTCCCATGGAACCTTTAAAATTAACGGGATCAAACTATAAACTTTGTGGAGATGTAAGGGCTGAGGAAATTTATTCAAAAATTAAAGCTATTACTCCTGTGCCTGGAGGTGTTGGGCCAATGACAGTTGCAATGTTAATGGTAAATACTGTTAACAGATGGCAATACCATTGCGGATTGTCATCCACTCTTAGTGATTTGCTCCCATAGAGCATTAATCCTGCGAGAATTGTAACTACTTACTTTATCTTCATGGCGGAAGCAGTCATGTTTCCTTTTGACTTTACCGCTTATCTGGCTAAGGCTAGAACAAGAATTGAGTCTGCATTAGATGCTTCCTTAGGTCCAGAACGACCTAATCAACTTAGAGAAGCAATGCGATATTCCCTTCTTGCTGGTGGCAAAAGACTAAGACCAATTCTTTGTTTAGCAGCCTGCGAATTAACAGGTTCTGATTCTGAGAATGCAATCTCAACAGCAGTAGCAATTGAGATGATTCATACAATGTCATTAATTCATGATGACTTGCCATCTATGGATAATGATGATTTGCGTAGAGGTCGTCCTACTAATCACAAAGTATATGGAGAAGCTATAGCAATCCTTGCTGGGGACGCACTTTTAACAAGAGCTTTTGAAATGGTTGCGCTTCGAAGTCCAAATGTGCCGAAGGATCGTTTACTAAAAGTAGTAGGCGAACTCTCTTTGGTAGCAGGTGCTCCAGGTTTAGTCGGAGGACAAGTCGAAGATCTTGAAAGTGAAGGGAAGGCAGTCGATCTTGATACTCTGGAATTCATTCATATTCATAAAACAGGAGCCCTACTTAAAGCATCCGTTGTATGTGGAGCTCTAATTGGAGGAGCAGATGAAGACTTGCTTATAGCTCTTAGTACTTATGCCAAAGGAATAGGCTTAGCCTTTCAGATAGTAGATGATATCCTTGATGTTACAGCGAGTAGTGAAGTCTTAGGGAAAACAGCTGGTAAGGATCTATTGGCTGATAAATCTACTTATCCAAAGCTGCTTGGCTTGGATGAATCACGCAAAAAAGCTAAGGAACTAATTAGAAAATCCAAAGACGTTATACATCCTTGGAGTGATAAGGCTGCCCCGCTTTTATCTTTAGCGGATTACATTATTAATAGAGATAGATGAATTTTTCACAGCTGCTTATATATCCCCCATTTTTAGAATTTCTTGACAACGCAGTGTTGGCTTGGGCTTTAATTGCTTGCGGATTAGCACAATTTTCAAAATTATTTGTCGAATTAATCTTTTATCAAAAATGGCGCCCTTCGGTTCTTCTTGAAACAGGGGGGATGCCTTCTAGTCATTCTGCTTTAGTAATGGGTACAGCTTCTGGTATTGGACTTGAGCAGGGTTTTGATCACCCCGCCTTTGCTTTAGCAATAACTGTAGCTTTTATAGTTATGTATGATGCAAGTGGGATCAGGAGGTCTGCGGGCTTAATAGCTACTAGAGTTAATGAACTTCCAACAAATAATTGGCCATCACCTCCAGAGACTCCTTTAAAAGAAGCTTTGGGACATTCTCGTTTAGAAGTATTTATTGGAAGTCTTTTTGGACCTTCAGTTGCATTGCCTGGGATTATTTTAATTGGTTCGCCACTTGATTTTCTTCACAGTATTGGTCTAATGACAGTGTGATTAAAAATAGATCTTTAAGTGTTGATCAGAAAGAAGCTCTTAAGGATTTTTCTTTCTGGCTTGATGAAAAAAATATTGATAAACCTTTCCTTCTTAGTGGGTATGCAGGAAGTGGAAAAACCTACTTAGGGACAAAGTTTTTACAACTTGTTGAAGATAGAAATATTTGTTGGACAGTAGCAGCTCCTACTCATAAGGCAGTAGGCGTTCTAAGAAATGCTATAGAGAAAGAAGGGTTAAGACCCACTTGGTATCCATCTACTATTCATAGACTTCTACGTTTAAAATTAAAAAGAAGAGGGAATCTCGAAGTTTGTGAACAAACTTCTCAAACTGCAAAATCTTTAGATCAGCTTGGATTAGTTCTTGTAGATGAGGCTTCCATGGTTGATAGCAATCTCCTTGAGATAGTCATTACTTGTGCACATTCACATGAAACACGTCTTGTTTTTGTAGGTGATCCTGCTCAATTGCCTCCAGTAGGAGAGGAGGCTAGTCCTGTCTTTTCATTGCAAAGAGTCAAAAGAGCTCATCTAACTGAAGTAATAAGACACCAAGGCCCAGTACTTAAGTTGGCAAGTCTTATTAGGGAAGAGGGTTTCACTTGTTCTATGCCCCCATGCTTCCCAATAGTTAGAACCAAAACAGGGTTGATTGGATCATTGGATCAAAAAAGCTGGTTAGAGAAAGCTAAATCTTCTCTTAGGGAAGCAGCAGAAAAAAATGATCCTGACTCTATAAGGATTCTTTGTTATACGAACAGATATTTAGAAAGGTTGGTTCCTCATGCAAGGCGTGCTGTTCACGGCCAGCTGGCTGATGAAATGTCTGTTTTGCCAGGAGAAGTTCTTATTAGTAGAAGAGCTGTAATGACTACAGCATCTCTGGAGAGTGATAATGCAGAAGAAGAACCAGGCATCCTATTAGGATCTAATGCAGAGATTGTTGTTGAGGATGTTAAAAATCAAGTCTTTGATTTGTTTGACTTGGATTTAGAATTTGAGGAAAAATATGATTTGGACTTACCTCAAATAAATACTCTTGTAGCAAAAGTTTCAGCAGGAAATAATAAATATTTAATTCGTCTTATGCCTGAATTAGGAACTAATTCAAGACTTATTTTAGAAGAGTTAATGCAGGATTTGTGTAATTTGGCGAAAAAGTTGCCTAAAAGAGAAGCACGAGCTTTTTGGAAGAAGTTTTTTTATGTTAGAGATTCATTTGCTTCAGTTGGTCCGGCATCAGTGTTAACAGTTCATCGTAGTCAAGGGAGTACCTTCCAAGAAGTATTTATAGCAGCAGATGTTTTTTTTGCTAGTGATCTATCACTAAGGAAACAGTTGGTTTATGTGGCAGTATCAAGAGCGAGTGAAAAAGTTTGGCTTGCAGGTGATAATTCAATTAATTCTTTAAATAGTCCGTGGTGCATTGATTAAATGTATTAATTTAAATGTGTTTATGAACAATACTACTCCAATTTTGCAAGATGCTTGGTGAACTTGCCCAGTGAAGATGAATCCAACTTGCATGAAAATTCTTATTACTCCAACCTTCTTGTCTAGTATCTATTCCCCACCCCCTTATTTCCCAAGGTGAGTATAAATTCATTGAGCTTTGAATCATAGGCTCTTTTTTTGTGATATCTAGATCATTAGATCCGTTAATATCAAGTTTCCATCTATGGAATTCATGCCCATTAATAAGATCTCCTTTATTAGATATAAGACTATTTGATATAGCTGTTAACTTTCGATAGCCTACTTTTAGCTTCCCTTCCTTTGCATTGAAAGGTAGTATTCCTGCCATCGGAAATTTTTTTTCATTAGTATCACTTAAGGATTTCCCAAGTATTAACATACCTCCACATTCAGCATAGATAGGATAGTTGTTTAGGAATTCTTTTATTGAATTCAAGCTTCTTTTGCACTGACTAATTTCCTCTGCAAATTGCTCTGGAAATCCCCCGGGGATTATCAAGCCTTTTGCTTGTTTTGGTATAGGACTGTCTTGTGTTATTTGCCATTTTATTAGATTAATTCCAAGTTCTTCTAGACACTCCTTGGTTTCAGGATATCTAAAATGAAAAGCTTTATCTTCTGCAATCGCAATTGTAGTTCTTTTTAGGCGTGGGTTTTTTAGATTATTTTTGAATAAGATATTGCTAAGACTGTTTGATTGACTAGGTGCTTTAAGCAGTGGTCTTAAAGAGCAGAAATCAAGATTTTTCTCAGCAATACTTGCCCAAGTATTTATTAATTTTTCAATGTTGCTTATTTCATGTGCTGGTTGTAGACCAAGAGATCTGCTTGGTATTGAGAGATAGTCATCTTTGGGAAGGCATCCCAAAACTTTTACATTGATCTTTGTAAGTGCCTCAGTTAATAAGACTTTATGACGCGAACTGTTTACCTTATTAAGAACGACTCCTGCAATATTCAATGTGTGATCAAAATCTTTAAAGCCTTTTACTAATGCAGCAATTGAACCTGCTTGACCGCGAGCATCAACAACCAATAAAAGGGGGAGGTTTAAAAGACGAGCAATATCAGCAGTGCTTCCTTTGTCTGATGAGCCAATTCCGTCAAACAAACCCATTACGCCTTCTATAAAGGCATATTCCGCAGCACTTCCATACAGATTAAAACTATTTACTACCCAATTTTTACCACATAGAATTGTATCTAAATTTCTACAAGGTCTTTCAGTTACGGCGCTAAGTAATTGTGGGTCAAGATAATCAGGACCAATTTTGAATGTTTGAGTACTTTCCCCATTTCTTCGAGCCCAAGAAGCAATAAGAATACTTAAAAGTGTTTTGCCATTGCTGCTTGCGGGGGCAGCGATTACAAATGCCATATGGACTTTAAAAATTTCATTAAAAGTTGTTTTTAGATTCAATTAGACTTAATAATTCCCCTGCTATGGGAGCCGCATTGCTAAGTAAAGGACTTGTTGAACCTCTGCTGCTTTCAAGTAGAAGTGCTACATCAGTTTCAACTTGGTTGTTTTGTGTTGGGACCACTTCTTCTAGTAATTCCATGCTCGCCATCCCACCAGCTTCAAGTCGCATGCATTCTCCAGACTCCGATGCAAGTATTACGCATAGACCTGTTTTATGAGCTTCCTCTGGTTTACAGATCAATCTTAATCCAATAATTTGACCAGGGTGAATGCTTGGATTCCCTACAGGTAATTGCATTAATCGAAAGTTCACGATTTCATTATCTGGGCGTTGAAATTGTGTATTAAGACTATTTCCTTCTCTTGAGAAATTTTTCTTTAGTTTCCACCCCAGTCTATCGGCTATCCAAGAGGCTAAAAGTAATCCTTGAATGACATGTTCTCCCTCTATGTCAATATCCAAATTAATTATATTTGCAAGAGAACTTCTTTGGGTAGGTGGGTCGAAGACCATTGCTAATGTTTCTCTCCAAGTTCTTAGCCTTAGCCAATTGAGATCATTAACTGCTTGACCACTTTTTATTCTTTGTTGAAGAACATCTAAACATCTTGTTGGTTCTCCAATGGCACTGTCAATGATGATCCTTCTAGCAGGCAAAGCCAGTTGATTTAAGAGAGATGGGTCTTCGTCTAGGCTTCCATTCCACCAAAGCCATGAAGGTAGATCATTTGGTATTAGTTCTTCGACTATAGGTAGACCGTCTTTTAGTGCATCAATATCACCTTTTAGGACTATTACATCTCCACATGCAGAATTGCCTCCTCCTTCTTCTGGCAACGGACAATAGGCTGCTACAAGAGTTTCTAGATCATGTCCTTGATTAAGGCTGGGAGCAAGCGTTATTAGTCGACGTGGTTGTAATTGACTTATAGCTGAATCAATATGTTGCCCTCTTAGGTCCTCCTCTTGATCCGAAAGAAGCTTTGATTGTATTGATGTAAAAACTTCTTTAGCTAAAGGAGGTGTGCTGTGAGGAAGATTTGTTTCTAAAACTATTTTTCGTGCTTCTTCAATAAGTTCACTGCGCTGATTGCCTAAAACAGGTCCATTTATTCTTCCAGCTCCTACAAGTTTTTGTTCAATCCAGGCGGGTTGCCATACTAGAAGACAAAAAGTATTAGCTCCCTTGTTATCTGATTGATCTTGAGACCAAAGCTTTTTCAAGTAGCTTGGTATTTCTTCGGGTGGAATTTGAAGAGGGGTTTGAAGAGTTAGTTGTGGTGACATTTTTTCTTCCTTAATTAAATAATTACAAATGTGAAAAGATTAGGGTCTTCTCCAAAGTAATTGATCTTTAGCTAGTAATGCATCAGCTTCTGAAGGGCCCCAAGTTCTGGATTCATAAGGATAAGTTGGAAGTTGCCAAGGACTATCTTCAATTATTTCTAAAAGAGGAGTATATAAACGCCAAGCGGCTTCTACCTCATCGCTTCTCGTGAAAAGAGTAGGATCTCCAAGCATTGCATCAGCTAAAAGCCTTACATATCCTTCGTCTGAAGGTTCTCCAAATGATTCATCATAAGAGAATTCCATTTCAACAGGCCTGCTCCTCATTCCAGAACCTGGAGACTTCACATCAAACTTGAACTCAGCTCCTTCATCAGGTTGGATTCTTAGGACTAGTTGATTAGATGTTGGTGTCCCCCCTGCCGCATCGAAAAGGTGAACAGGTGCCTCTCTAAAGGTTAAAACTACTTCACTAGTTCTTTTTGCCAATCTTTTCCCAGTACGAATATAAAAAGGGACTCCTTGCCATCGCCAATTATTAATGAAAAGCTTCATAGCAACATAGGTTTCAGTTGTGCTATTTGGATTAACACCAGGTTCATCTCGGTAACCAATCAATGGTCTTTTCTTAGAGCCACCTTTTGAATATTGGCCTCTTACACAACATTCCCAAGGCTCAAGTTCATTAGCTAAATGAGCAGCTTGCAGTACTTTGGCTTTTTCATTCCTAATGGCTTCTGGATCAAAATGACCAGGTGGTTCCATTGCAGTAATTGCAAGCATTTGCGTTAAATGATTCTGCACCATATCCCTTAATGCTCCTGAACTTTCGTAATAGCCTGCTCGATCTTCGACTCCTACTGTTTCAGCTGAAGTTATTTGAACATTAGATATATAATTTCTGTTCCAAATTGGTTCAAAAATTGTGTTTGCAAATCTTAGAACCAGAATGTTCTGAACAGTCTCTTTCCCTAGATAATGATCGATGCGAAAGATTTGACTTTCAAGAGCACAATTCTGAACAATACGATTTAAACTTTGAGCGCTTCTGTAATCCCTCCCGAAAGGTTTCTCGATAACCACTCTGCTTCTTCGTGGGTCTTTGAGAAGGCCTGCATCTGCTAAAGCTTTGCAACCACTTGCATAGAATTTTGGTGCAACAGATAAATAAAAGGTTCTATTTGCATGGGTAGCTTTTATCCGGTCTATTTCTTCGAGCCTTGTACCTAGTTTTACAAGATCTTCTGGTCGTTCAAGATTGACTGGTTCATAGAAAAGACGAGTTATGAATTCTTCCCATTCATTTGGATTTAATTTGATTTCATCTTTAAGAGAAACTGACATTTTTTTTCGGAACTCAATGTCACTCCAAGGTCTTCTAGCGCAACCTAGTAATGCAAATTCACTGGGCAAGCGTCTTTGTTTGAATAGCTTGAAAAGGGCAGGGACAAGTTTCCTATGAGTTAAATCTCCACTGGCCCCAAAAATAATTAAACACTGAGGTGAAATTACCCTCTCTTGTCTAAGACCAACTCTCAATGGGTTTGTAGTCGGTATCATTATTTAACTTCCATCAAAAGATGGGAAAAATCTCTAATTAATTAAATTCAAATTGCTAATTTCAATCACGCTATCGTTTGTTCTCAGATCACCAAAAATAAAAAACAAAATCAGGTTGAATTTGATAAATGATAAGGTCATCTTTAATCGCGATAGCAATGCATTTGCTAGGACTTTGCTGTAATCATTCCAATTAATATGTTTCTACGTGCCATCTACCTGCTTTTTTGAGCTGAGGCCTTAATTCAGACCAATTCAACCCTTTTGCTGAAGCAGCAGTTGTCATGGCCTCGTCTATTCCAGGCTCCATTCCTTTTAGACCGCACAAATATATATGTGTTTTTGGATTTTCTATTAGGGAAAAGATTTCATCTGCATATTCAAGAACCCTGTCTTGGATATACATTCTGCCTCCTTTGGTGTTTTTTTGCTCACGGCTAATTGCTTTTGTATAGCGAAGATTCTCTGGATATTGGGCTTTATAATTCTCAAAATCATCGTCATATAAAAGGTTTGCTGTTTTAGGAGCCCCCATGAACAACCATGCTTTACCTTTGAAGTACCAATTATTCTTTTCCCTTTCTGTTTTTTCAAACATTTTGCGCAAATAGGCTCTCATAGGAGCTATTCCAGTTCCAGTTGCAAGCATTATTATGTTCGCATCTTCATCATCTGGGAGGAGCATTTCCTTGCCAACAGGTCCAGTTATTTTGACTTTGTCTCCAGGTTTTATATCACAGAGATATGTTGAGCAAACACCATCAATTGTTTGACCCTCCTTT